>CAJUOA010000053.1 GCA_910587785.1 uncultured Oscillospiraceae bacterium
CACGTCCGTTGTATCGCTATTTGGGCTGCTATTCGCACTTAACTCGTGTAGACACCGTCTAGCACATAAAAATTTTTGTAAGATAAATATAGCTTGACAATGTAAGTCGAATTTGATATGATTATAGTATCAAGAGAAGGAGGAGATACCAGTGTGGTAAGAAGCTTCCCCGCAATCATCTCAGCGTAGCATTTCCAGAATTGTTCCTCAAAATGACAGAAATAGAAAAGCGATATGATTATGAAAAACCAAGATCTCCCGTCGTTTCCTCAGCCTCTTCGCCGCCGTCCTGGTAGCGTTCTCCCTGATCAGCACCGTAGCGCTCGCTGCTGAGATTCAGCCGCGGATTTCTACCTGCCCGAATTGCAATAGTGAGCGCACATCCTATGGCTATACGTGGGCTCCCGAGGCAGGTCACGCCACAGTTACTCACAGGCTTGCAAATGGAAATATTTGTCAGCACACTTAATATCACTACTATGCAATTTACTGCCGTTGCCTGAATTGCGCAGATTGCGGTCGCATAGTAGAGCTGTATCGTAACGAAGTTGCAGCGTGGGGATATTATTGCTCATGGGAGAATGAATATTTCAGGTAACAAATATCCAAATCAGCATATCTAATATATAAATAAGTCAGAACAGAAGTTTGTATCTTTTACAACTTCTGTTCTGATGCTATTAAAATCCTATGACGAGGTATTACTATGACGGCGGCAAAACTATGTGTTGTTCTCCTCCTGTCCCTTTGCTCCCTGACTGCCTGCGGAGAGAAAAAGGATGTCCGTTCTGGTGTGGTTTACATCCCCCAGGAAGTCAAATTCTCCTCCCCACTAGACCACACGGACAGCGCTTGCATCTCCGGGGAGACGGTCTATCTTTTGGGTACAATCCGTGATCTGGACACGTTTACAGATACCCTAACTCTGGTACGCATCCCCCTAGAGGGCGGCAAAGCGGAGGAGCTCCCCGGTTTTCTCCCCACGCAATTTGAGGACGGCGGAGAGTACAGTTCCATCAGCGGCTATCTCCGCCTGGGGCAGGACGGGACGCTTTGGCTGACGGAAAATGTATACAGCCCCGACCACGGCGGCTTCCTGGTCCTGCGGCAGCTGGACAGTGAAGGAAACGAACTGTTTTCCTTTAATGGCTCCGAACTGAAGACCTACCTGGGGGTAGAAACTATCCACGACCTCTGGACTGACGGGGCTGGAACGGTCTTTGTTAACACCGGGGAAGCGGTGGTCCTCCTGGACGAGAACCTTGCGGTCCGGGCAACTTTGGAGGGGAAGGACCTAGGCTGGAGGCGCTTTCTCACCCTCCCCGATGGACACATAGCCATCCCGGATGTGGAGCAAGGCATAGAGGGCGGCATCCTGCTACGGGTAATCGCCCCAGAGGCCGGAGACTGGGCGGAGGAATCGTTTTCACTGCCCTACGGCGTCTATGGAATCCAGCCCGGGGAGGGCAATGTCCTGTTCTACTACATAAGCGGCGACGCTCTCTACGCATGGCGGAAGGGGGCGCAGGAGGGGGAGCGGATGATGAGCTGGGCGGAATCCGGCGTGGACCCCAACTACATGTCCGCTTTCGCATTCCTGCCGGACGGACGGCTGGCATCGATCACCGGCGCTGTCAGCGGCGTGGACAGCAAGGTCCAGCTGGCCCTCCTCACCGCCACGGACGCCTCCTCCCTGCCGGAGCGGACCGTGCTGGAGCTGGCAACGCTCTATTTCGACGGCAAGTTGCGGGCCGCAGTAGCGGATTTCAACAGCACCAGCAAATCCTGCTTTATCTCGGTGACGGAGTACATGCCCCAGGGCTCAGGCTATGATACGGAACTTCAGGAGCAGGCCGGGTTGCGCATGGTCACAGCTCTGATGGCAGGAAAGGTACCGGATATCATCCTTCTGTCCGGTCAGGATCTGCCGATCCGGCGGATGGAAGCCCAGGGGATGCTGGAGGACCTGTGGCCCTACATCGATGCTGACCCGGAGCTGGGCCGGGACGCCCTGATGACCCGCCCTCTGGAGGCACTGGAGTACGAGGGTGGGCTGTATTATCTCTCAAATTCCTTCTCGATTGATACCATTGTAGGCGCAAAATCTGTGGTGGGCGACCGCATGACCTGGACCTACGACGACTTCTGGGAGGCGCTGGAGTCCATGCCTGAGGGCAACACCGCTACCGGCGAGGGGAGATGCGACAGTAAGAGCGCCATGCTAGAGATGCTGGCGCGGTACAACGCGCCCCGTTTCCTGGACCTGGAGGCCGGGACCAGCAATTTCAATGGAGAGGAGTTTCGCACCCTGCTGGAGTTTTGCAACCGCTTCCCGGATGAGCCGCCGGAGCCAGAGAATCCAGGGCCTTTTGCCGCTCTTTACTATGGGGAGCAGATGCTGGATATCTCTGGAGTCAACCATTTTGTCCATTTACAGCAGACAAAGGCCCTAATCGGAGAAGAGATCTCCTTTGTGGGCTGGCCCAACGAGGGCGGCCGGCCGGGTAGCAGCTTTACACTGACCGGTCTGCCGCTTGCGATCCCCTCAGCCAGCCCCCACAAGGAGGAGGCGTGGTCTTTCCTGCGGGAACAGCTTTTGCCCAGCGAGGAGGTATCACTGAAGAATGAGATGTCGTCGGGGAACCACTTCCCTGTCAACCGCGCGGACTTTGAGCGGATGGCGGAGATGGCCATGACGCCGAAAATGGGAGCTCCCGGAGGCGTTTCCCAGGAGGTCCCCCAGGATGCGATCTTTATCCCAGGCGTCGATGAACCGGTTTACTATTATGCAATGACCCAGGAGGAATACGACCAGTTCATGGCCCTCTACAACGCGGCGGAGGGCACCTGCGATTACGACGCGAACCTCATGAACATCATTACCGAGCAGGCCGGGGCCTACTTCGCCGGGGACCGTTCCCTGGACGATACCGTGGCTGCCATTCAGAGCCGGGTTGGGTTGTATCTGGCAGAATTAGAAGCTGTATTCATAAGCGTTTAAGCAAGGTGTGGAAATGGGAAATTATGACCATAGCCTCAGCAGATGGGACGGAAATCTCATAATCTTTGCTGAGACGTCTGGAATGATTGAGCCAAGAGAGGGTGCGTTCAACAACCCAGCGCCAAGGGAGCTTTTCCCATTGATGGGGCTTGATTTTCTCTGAACTATCAACATCAAGGTCAAGTTGTCCCTTCAAATCGGAAACAAAAGTGCCCCGATATCCAGCGCCCGCACAGAACTTCTGAATAGTCGGGTACCGCTTATATGCTCGTTTAGCGGTAGATATTCCACTTTTTGTGTCATGAATATTGGCAGCATGAACCACAACAGACAGCAAGCAACCCAGCACATCCGCTACAATATGCCGCTTTCTTCCTTTCGTTATTTTGCACCATCGATTCCACGTTCTTCGCTGGCTGCTACTGTTTTCACACTCTGGGAATCAATGATCGCGTAGCTGGGACTCTCCTTGCGTCCGGCATTTATCCGCGTCTTTTTTACAAGATGCTCCAGAATTTTATCCCACAACCCACTGATTCGGGCGCGGCGATAAAAGCTGTGTACGGTTGAGTATGGCGGAAAATCATGGGGCAGCTGCCTCCATTTGCACCCCGAATCCACCAAATACAGCACGGCATCCGTCAATTCCCGCTTGCTCCACGTGCAGTTTCGCATTCCCTCGTACAGCGGGGCTATCTCTTCCCTCTGTCTATCTGTCAAGTCGCTGGGATACGACTTTCGTACGTTTTCTTCCATGTCTCTATTCTACCACGAACTCTTCCTCTTGTGAATACAAGTTCTTAAACATAAAGCACCGGGTATCCGCATTGGAATACCCGGTGCTTTATGCCTAATTACTGATTTTGCTACCGGGTTCCTTTAGCGGCAAAATGCCCTCCAGATCTCTCAAGTCCCAAGAGCCGCCGCAGGTCAGATCACCGGTTTTTCGCCGGGAAAATCGCAAATTCTCCCCCGCTGTCATCTCCAGATGTGGACCACCCCCGCGTCCTGCATCTGCTTGACCAGCAGGAGGAGCACCGGGAGGAGGATCATACCCCCCACGCCGAAGAAGTGGAACCCCAGGTACATAGCCAGAAGGGCGGTGATAGGGGGCAGGCCCACCTGTCCGGCCAGGAGGCGGGGCTCCAGGAGTGAGCGGACCAGAAGCCCCGTGCCGTAGAGGGCCAGCAGGCCCAGTCCCCGGCCCGTGTCCCCCAGGAGGAAGCACCCCGCCGCCCAGGGGATCAGCACTGTCCCCGTGCCCAGGACCGGGAGGGCGTCCACCAGAGCGGTGAAGACCGCCGCCAGCAGGGCGTAGTCCACCCCCATCCAGAGGAACCCCGCCAGGAGGATGGCGGCTGTGGTCAGCAGGAGAAGGGCCTCGGAGCGCAGCCATTTGAACATGGTGGAGCGGAAGCACACCGCCGCAGCCCGGCACCGTCCCTGCCAGCGCTCCGGCAGCTGCCGCTTGAGGAAAGCCAGGATTGAGGGGTAGCTCAGGCTGGTGAAGTACATGGCCAGCACGGTGGTCACCAGGAAGAGCCCCGCGCCCGGCAGAGCCGTGAGGAGCGAGGACGCCGCCCCCATGAGCCATGCCCCCGCCTCCCCGGCCAGGGAGGGCCCCGCCTCCATCAGCCGCTCCGCCACAGCGTCCATGGCGGTGCGCAGGAAGGCGGGCGACGCGGCGTACCAGTCCCCCAGCCGGTCCAGAAAGCCGTTCCAGACCGCCGGGAACGCCGCCACCGCCTCCGGCAGGCGCTCTGACCACTGCCCCAGCTCCAGCGCCAGGGGCACCAGCACCGCCGCCGCGCCGCCGCCGAAGACCAGCAGCGCCGCCGTGGTCACCAGGGCCGCGGCAAAGGACCGGCGCACCCGCAGCAGCCGCCGCACCCGCCCCACCGCAGGCTCCACCATGGCGCTGAGCCCCAGGGCCAGCAGGAACGGCAGCAGGGGGACCATCAGCCACCGGAGGAACAAAAAGCTCCCTGCCAGCCACAGCAGGACCGCCGCAGTCCTCTGTAATGTAACGCTCAACTGTGACATATCGATAAACTGCACCTCTTCTCCCCAAAAACGTGGGGAAATTTTGTAGAAAATTGTAGTGGAGAACTGGTTGTAACATGGACGGGGATGTGATAAACTAAGACTGCAAAAAACGACATTTGACCGCAAAGGAGATACAGACATGCCGAGTAAAACAAAATTCTACATCGTGGCCGCAGAGGCCCTGCCCGAGATCTTCATCAAAGTCGCCGAGGCCAAACGGATGATGCAGACCGGCGAGGCGGACACCGTGGGCGCCGCCACCCGTATGGTAGGCATCAGCCGCAGCGCGTTCTACAAGTACAAGGACGCTGTGCAGCCCTTCAACAACATGAAGGCCGGGCGCATCATCACCTTCTACACCATGCTCAAGGACAACCCCGGCGTGCTCAGCAGTGTACTGAGTATCTTTGCCGGGAGCGGCGCGAATATTCTCACCATCAACCAGTCCATCCCCACCAACGGCTGTGCCGCCGTGACCATCTCGGCGGAGACCAGCGACATGGACCAGACCCTGGAGGACCTCATGAACCTGGTCTCGGCAGTGGACGGGGTCATCAAGATGGAGATCCTCGCCGGCTGAGGTCCTGCCGGACGGGCGGATCCACTCTATCCCGCGGAGACAGACCGGGTCTGCCGCCCGGTGACATGGCCGGGATCTCCGGCGGGAGGCCGTATCAGAAAGGAGACCTCATGCCCAACATCACGACCCGGCAGTACCGCATCCTGTCGGACCATATGGATATCTACCGGTTCATGGTGGAACTCTACGAGCGGGACTGGCGCAATGGCGTACCGGCCCCGTTCCTGGAGTACGCCCTCTCCTGCACCTGGATGGACAAGAGCCGGACGTACCAGAACCGCATCTGGCTGGACGGGGATCAGATCGTGGGCTTCTGCTTCACGGAGGCCCCGGTGACAGACGTCTATTTCAGCCTCCGCCCCGGGTACGAGTTTTTGGCCCCGGAGATGGCCGCCTATGCCACCGGGCATATGCCCGGTGACTTCGGCACACGCCAGCTGGTCCTCTTCCAGGGACAGCGGGCCCTCATCGAGGCCGCTCAGAGGGCGGGATACGAAAAGACGGGGGAGCGCGTAGACATGATCTACGACTTCTCCCGGCCCCTGGACTACCCCCTCCCGGAGGGCTTCCGGCTGGTTCCGCCGGGGGCGTTCGACCCGGAGAAGATCAGCCTCTGCTGCTGGAAGGGCTTCGGCCACGAGGCGGAGGAGGGCCCCTGGAACGGGGATTCGCGTTCCACCCTCCAGTGCTGCGCGGCCCCCCACGCCGCGATGGAGCATATCGCCGTCATCGAGGACCAGCGGGGGGAGTACGCCTGCTTTGCCGGGATGTGGTGGGTGCCGGAGAACGGCCTGGCCTACATGGAGCCCCTGTGCACCGTCCCGGAGCACCGGAGGAAGGGCCTGGCCCGGGCGGCGCTCTCGGCGCTGTACCACCGGATGAAGCCCCTGGGAGCCACCCATATGACCGGGGGAGCCAACGGGTTTTACAAAAAGATCGGCTATGAACCGGCAGTGACCTGGACCTTCTGGAAAAGGGGCACGCCGGAGGGAGCCAAGTAAAGGAGAAGCGCATGGCAAATTTTGCGATCATGGGGTTCGGCACCGTGGGAGGCGGCGTGGCGGAGGTTCTGCGCATGAACCGGGAGGCCATCGAGAAGCGCCTGGGGGAGCCCCTTTGTTTGAAGTATATTCTGGACGTGCGGGATCTATCCGCCTCACCTTATGCGGACAAGGTGGTGGGGGACTTTTCGGTCCTGGAGAATGACCCGGATCTGGACGTGGTTGTCGAGTCCATCGGCGGCGCGAAGGTGGCTCTGGACTTCACCCGCCGGGCCCTCCTGGCGGGAAAGCATGTGGTCACCAGCAACAAGGAGCTGGTGGCCACCCATGGCCGGGAACTGCTGGCCATCGCCAGGGAGAAGAACGTCAACTACCTCTTCGAGGCCAGTGTGGGCGGGGGCATTCCCCTCCTGCGGCCCATCTTCCAGTGTCTGGCGGGCAACGAGATCGAGGAAATCAGCGGCATCCTCAACGGCACCACCAACTTCATCCTCACCCGCATGTTCCAGGAGGGCGTGACCTTCGACGCCGCCCTCCGGGAGGCCCAGGAGCGGGGCTACGCCGAGCAGGACCCCACCGCCGACGTGGAGGGCCTGGACGCGGGGCGGAAGATCTGCATCCTGGCGGACCTGGCCTGGGGCCGGGAGGTGCGCCCCGGGGACATCGAGATCCAGGGCATCCGCTCCATCACCCCCGGGGACGTGGAGGCCGCTGGAAAGGACGGACAGGTCATCAAGCTGGTGGGCCGGGCGGTGCGCAATGCCGGCGGCTCTGTCTCCGCCTGCGTGCGGCCCCACCTGCTGAGCGCGGAGCACCCCCTGGCGGCGGCGAACGGCGTCTTCAACGCGGTGATGGTCCGGGGCAACGCCGTGGGGGACGTGATGTTCTACGGCCGGGGCGCCGGGGACCTGCCCACCGCCTCCGCGGTGATGGGGGACATCCTGGACGCCCTGGACCACCGCGCCAAACGCCGGGACCTGGGCTGGAGCGAGGGTGCGGACATCCGTCCCTTCCCCCACCGGCTCAAGGCCGGGACCGCACTGCCCGTCCTCCTTTAACCAAAGGGACCTGACCGCACTATAATAGAGTGTGGCAGATCAATTCCAGAGAAGGGAAGTTACCCACATGAAACTCATTGTTCAGAAATTCGGCGGCACGTCCGTCCGGGACGCGGAGCGTATCCGGAACGTGGCGGGCATCATCGCCGATACTTATAAGGCCGGGAACCGGGTGCTGGCGGTCCTCTCCGCCCAGGGGGACACCACCGATGATCTCATCGAGAAAGCTCGGGAGATCAATCCCCGTGCCTCCAAGCGGGAGATGGATATGCTCCTGAGCACCGGGGAGCAGATCTCCATCGCCCTGTGCGCCATGGCCCTGGAGGCCATGGGACTGCCGGTGGTGAGCCTTGCCGCCTGGCAGGCGGGCATCCATACCACCAGCGCCCACTCCGACGCACGCATTAAGAGCATCGACGCCGAGCGCATCCGCCGGGAGCTGGACCAGAACAAGATCGTCCTGGTGGCCGGGTTCCAGGGGGTCAGCCGCTTCGGGGACGTGACCACTTTGGGCCGGGGCGGGTCCGACACCAGCGCCGTGGCTCTGGCCGCCGCCTTCCGGGCGGATCTGTGCCAGATCTATACCGATGTGGATGGGGTCTACACCACGGACCCCCGCATCGTCCCGGGGGCCAGGAAGCTGCCGGAGATCACCTATGACGAGATGCTGGAGCTGGCCAGCCAGGGAGCCCAGGTGCTCCACAACCGCAGTGTGGAGCTGGCGAAAAAGTACCATGTCAATATGGAGGTGGTCTCCAGTTTGGAGCGCAAACCGGGTACAAAAGTCAAGGAGGTAGTCAAGATGGAGAAGACAAGCATCGCCGGTGTGGCGAAGGATACCAGTATGGCCCGCATCGCGGTGGTCCAGCTGGAGCACAGCCCCGGGGTGGCCTTCCGGATGTTCTCCCTGCTCAGTCAGGCCAGCATCAACGTGGACGCCATCATCCAGTCCATCGGCCGGGAGGACGGCAAGGACATCAGCTTCACCCTCCCCAAGACCGATGTGGAGGAGGCTGTACGGCTTCTGGAGGAGCAGAAGGACGCCCTGGGCTTTGAACAGCTCATCGTGGACGAGAAGATCGCCAAGGTCTCCATCGTGGGCGCGGGGATGATGAGCACTCCCGGCGTGGCCACCAAGATGTTCGAGGCCCTCTACGACGCCAATATCAATATCCAGATGATCAACACCAGCGAGATCCGGGTCTCCGTCTTCATCGACGAGGAGGACGTGAACGCCGCCATGCGGGCGGTCCACGACAAATTTTTCGGCGACCAGCTGTAGGAACTGCACAAAAAGAGCCTGTTTCACATCCCCCGCTCTTGTGGAAGAGCGAGGGATGTGTTATGATATAGACGAACCCTTCCCTACGGACAAAATTTGGAGGTGCGCTATGACAGGAACTCTCGCCACTCGAAAGCCGCTGACGGGCTATCATCTGAAGCTCATCGCCCTTATCACCATGTTCATCGACCACATTACGGTGGTGTTGGTCCCGTCAGGGACCGTGTACTTGGTCCTGCGGGGCATCGGACGCATATCTTTCCCCATTTACGTGTTCCTCATCGCGGAGGGGTGCCGGTACACCAGTGACCGCTTCAAGTACGCCATGCGGCTGGGCTTGTTCGCCCTCATTAGTGAAATCCCCTACGATATGGCGCTGTACCCGAAGATTCTGGAGCAGACCGGCTGGGGCTGGAACTTTGTGGGGCGCACGAATGTGTTTTATACCTTGTTTTTTGCCGTAGCGCTGATCCATGTTTACGAAGTACTGCGGCGGTCCTGGAAAGCTGGGCTTGCATTGATTGCCGGTGAGCTTTGCTATACTGCTGGGAGTGGGATGTTCCTGGAATTTTTAGAGCATCAGGGCGTCATTGACTGGCCCCTCCGGAGGATATTGCTCAATATACTGCGCTTCACCTTTATACCTGTACTTTTGCTGGTATGCCATATCTTGGAAAAGCGTCTTGGAGAAAAAAAGCCAATGAAAATCTCCGCTGCCGTGGCTGTGCTGGCCTTATTGCTTCCGCTTCTGGTGGCCCCCGCGTTGGAGGGGAGCTATGGTATGTTCGGTATCCTGGTGGTCTGTCTGGTATACCTCGCCAAGACCCGGAAGTGGCAGTGTATCTTCCTCGCTCTTGGGATGCTCTACCATTACGCTTGGCCCCAAGTACTCGCGGCCTCCCGAGGGAGTGAGATCAACATGGTGTCGGCGGTCCTGTGGCCTGTCCTCGCCCTGCTGTCGGCAGTGCTGATCTACTTCGCCTACAACGGCCAGCGGGGCAAAAAAGCGAAATGGGGCTTCTATGCCGCCTATCCTGCCCACCTCGCTATCTTAGCGGCGATCCGGGCCCTGCTGAAAGTCTGACCAAAAAGTGCCTGGGGACCTCCTCCCAGGCGCTTTTCCCGTCCGCCGTACCCCGGACACCCCGCCCCGCGGCACGGATTTCCTGATTTTCTTGATTCTTCATATTGAAAACCCTGGACAGCTGTTGTATAATCGGAGTAACATAGGAGAGGAGGCGTGCCATGCCGCGCCTGGAGCTGGAAATCACCGAGGCGCTCGACGGGCGGACGGTCCGCTCCCTTTTGCGTGGGGAGCTGGGCCTCTCTGCGGGATGTGTTGGACGTCTGAAGCGGGCGGAGGGAGGCATCACCGTGGGCGGCGTCCGCGTTTTTACCAACGCCGTCCTCCAAACCGGGGACACCCTCACCGTAGACCTGGACGCGGCGGAGCGGCCCACGGCGGTGGAGCCCGTGCCCATGGAGCTGGACATCGCCTTTGAGGACGAGCACCTTCTGATCTTGAACAAGGCCGCGCCCTTGGCGGTAATCCCCTCCTCCTTCTCCCCGGGGGAGCCCACCCTGGCGGGCGGCTTGGCCCACTACCTGGGCCCCGGCTTCTCCTTCCACCCGGTCAACCGTCTGGACCGGGGGACTACAGGCCTCATGGCCGTGGCCAAGACCGGATGCGTCCACGAGTGGCTGCAACGGCAGCTCCACTCCGGGGACTTCTTCCGGCAGTACCTCGCCGTCTGTACCGGGACGCCGGTCCCCTGGGAGGGGACCATCGAATTGCCCATCGGCCGCGCCCCCGGCTCTGTCATCGCCCGCCAAGTGGACAGCGGCGGACAGAGCGCCCTCACAGAGTACCGGGTGCTGGAGGCAGGGGGCGGCTTCTCCCTGGTAGAGCTCACGCCCCATACCGGCCGCACCCACCAGCTGCGGGTCCACATGGCCGCCCTCGGCTGTCCCTTGGCCGGGGACTGGCTCTACGGCACAGAGGAAGCGGACCTCATCCCCCGCCCTGCCCTCCACGCCGCCCGGCTGGAGCTTCGCCACCCAGTCACTGGAGAACGATTGTCCCTGGAGGCGTCCCTGCCCCAGGATATGAAAAAGATTTTGGAGCGTTTTATATGTCCGAGCTGATTTTTTTGGACCTGGAGTGGAACACCACCTTCTACCGCAACCGGAAGGGCGAGCGCCTTCCCTTCCACGAGCTCATCGAGGTTGCCGCCATCAAGGTGGAGGCGGGCACCGGTGCCATGCTGGACTCCTTCCACAGCTACGTCCACCCCAAGGCGAGCCGTAAAATTGACAGCCGCACCTACCGCCTGCTCCCCTACGCCAAGGCGGAGCTCCAGGCCCTCCTGGGCGGCGCCCCCGGGTTCCTGGACCTGGGACCCGCTTTCCTCCGCTGGTGCGGCAGAGCGCCGGTGTTCGTGGAGTGGGGGAGCAACGACATGGAGGTGCTGCTGCAAAACTTCCGGTTCCACCGCCTCTCCTTTGACGCGGACTGGACGTGCGAGTATTTTGATCTGCAGTACATCTACCAGAAGCTGTGCAGCGGCGACTTCAGCTGTCAGCCCTCCCTGGAGAAGGCCGTGACCGAGCTGGAGATGCCCACGGACCTGGACTTCCACAGCGCCTGGAACGATACATATTACACCGTCATGCTCTACCAGATCTTCCTGGACCGCTTCGAGGACTTCGCCCTCTTCCACCGTCCGGCCAAGCAGAAGGGCCCCGCCCCCATCTGGGAGCTGGACCTGGGGGATTTCGACACCCGCTGGGCCTGCAAGAACCGCCGGGAGGTAGCCCAGCCCCTCTGTCCTCTCTGCGGCCAGCCCCTCACCGCCGGCCGCTGGGTCCGCACCACCCCTACCGAGCAGGTCCTCCGGTGCCGCTGCAAGGAGCACCGCCGCCTCTATATGGCCGTCACCGCCCAGCGCTCCGGCGCACAGTGGTCCGGCAAGGCCGCCATCTACAAGGACGCCGGACCCATCGCCAGCCGCTACCGGGAGAGCTGCCGCAAGCTCCAGGAGAAGGACCCCCAGCGGGCCCCGGCGTAATGCGTACATACTGACAAAGAAGGGGATCAAAAAAACTTTTTGTCCGCAAGGCTTCTGCGTTGCTCATGGGGTCCGCCCAGGAGCGAAACGGAGTTTCGCGGACAAAAAGTTTTTCTTTTTTCGCTTCCTTTTTTCTTTGTACACAAAGAAAAAAGGAAGATCTAATTCTTCGTCCCCACACAGCGGTGGATCGGCAGGCCCTGGGCGAAGAACTTCGCCTCATAGTCCGTCATGACGCCCCGGGGGCCGTTCTCGTGGAGGTTCCGCGTGACCTCGCTGAGGGCGTACCCGGCCCGGGGGAACTCCAGGAGGGAGAACTCGAACAGGGGCCGGTTGTCGGTCTTGAAGTGGATCTCCCCGCCGGTGCGCAGGACCTGCCGGTAGATGTTCAGAAAATCCCGGTGGGTCAGGCGGCGCTTGGCGTGGCGGTTGGAGGGCCACGGGTCGCAGAAGTTGATATAGACCCGGTCCACCTCGTCCGGGGCGAAGTAGTCGGGGAGCAGGGCGGCGTCGCCCACCACGAAGAACACATTCTTCAGCCCCAGGTCCATGGCCCGCTCCATGGCCACCACCAGGGCGTCCGGCACCTTCTCGATGGCGATGAAGAGGACGTCCGGGTGTTCGGCGGCGGTCCCGGCGGTGAAGCGGCCCTTGCCGCACCCCAGCTCCACATGGACCTCCCGGGCACCAGGCATCAGCGCCTCCCGCCAGCGGCCTTTGAGGGCGAAACCGTCCCGGACATGGCAGGGGGCGCAGCGGTCCATCCGGGGGATCAAATTTTTCTTTTTTCGCATCCGCATCTTTTTTCTACCTCCGGCGCGGTTTTTGTCCGATTGTACCACGTTTTCTCACAAAAAGCAAGGGGTGAAAGGTCCCCCCCTCCAGAAGGCCGGACGCAGGCCCCTTTACGTCGCCCAAAAAGTGTGCTATCATAGAGGAGAAGTCAAATATAGAGGGGATGGGCTCACTATGGCAAACCAGATCATCACTATTGGGCGCCAGTGCGGAAGCGGAGGCCATACCATCGGCATTCTGCTGGCCCGCCAGTTAGGGCTCCCTTTTTATGACAAGCAGATCGTGGAGGAGGAGGCCGTGCGGACGAAGCTGTCCGCAGAGTTCATCCGCTCCCACCGGACCTACTTCGGCGGTGGGCAGGCCGTGGGCTACGGCACCCGTTTCAACAGCCCGGAGCGCATGGGCAGTCAATTCATCGACCAGCTCCAGCAGATCCAGGCCGAGGTCCTCCTGGAGGCCGCCTGGCAGGAGCCCTGCGTCATCGTGGGCCGCTGTGCGGACTACGTGCTGGCGGACCAGTTTGCCATTTTGAAGGTCTTTATCCACTCCGAACTGCCCTACAAGATCGACCGCTCTGCCCGGGAGCACGGTCTGGCCCGGGATCAGGCCCCCGCCGTCCTGGCCCAGCGGGACCGCGCCCGGGCCCGCCTCTATACCTTCTTCACCGAACAGCGCTGGGGCGACGCCGCCAACTATGACCTCTGCCTGGACAGCGGCCGTCTGGGGATCGATACCTGCGTGGAGCTCATCAAGGATACCTATGGGAGGCTGAACGGGTGAGGGGCCCACAGGGGTTGTTGACAACCGGGCGCCGCAGTGGTATAGTTTACTGGCCGCTATGAGGCAAATCCACCATGTGAACGAGGGGGCAATCATGAAACATCCAGCGTACATCCTGGGCAGCATTGAAGCGCTGGCCGGGGTCCTTCTTTTAAGCGTCACAGCAATCATCAAGGAGGTAATGCCCATTCTGGGCAGGATCGCCTTTCAGTCTGCCGCCGCAGGGAGTTATTCCCCTGAGAACTATGCTGCTGCCTTTCCCCTTCCGATCGTCCTCTCCGTCTTGCTGATCGCTGCGGGAGCCGTTCAAATCGTCTATGCAGTCTTAAAGAAGGAAACGTAAATTTCCAAAACTGCCCCCGGGACCATCCACCGTCCCGGGGGCGTTCTTTTCATCGGATGACCTTGCGGATGTCCTCGATGCGGCCCAGCACCAGCAGGTGCTCCTCCGCCCGGAAGACGTAGTTCGGGCCCAGGTTGGGCCGGATGGTCTCCCCCTTCACGGCGGCGATGACCGTCAGGTCGTACTTGGCCCGGAAGTTGAGCTCCCTGAGGCTCTTTCCCAGCCAGCGCTCCAGGGGCTCCAGCTCGTAGATGGAGTAGTCGGCGGAGAGGCGGATGCAGTCGAAGATGCTGTCCGAGCTCTCGCTGACCGCGATGCTGGTGGCCACCTCCAGCTCCGGGTAGATGATCTCGTCCGCGCCGTTGCGGAGCAGGAACTTGGCCTGGATGTCGTCCTCCGCCTTGCTGAAGACCTTCTTTGCCCCCAGCTCCTTGAGGAGGCTCGTCACCTCCAGGCTGGCCAGCACGTCGTCCCCCAGGCAGACGAAGCAGGCGTCGAAGCTCCCCACGTCGAAGGAGCGGAGCACGTCCTCGTTGGTGCAGTCGCCGATCTTGGCGCTCACCGCCAGGGGAAGCATATCCTCCAGGACCTCCCCCCGGCGGTCCACGATCATCACCTCGCACTTCTGCTCCGCCAGCGCCCGGCAGAGATGGTGCCCAAAGGTGCCCATGCCGATGATCAAAAACGATTTCATATGGTCCTCCTGTGTTTGGCATACCTTCTTTTTTCTTTTGTGAACAAAAGAAAAAAGAAGCAAAAAAGAAAAAACTTTTTGGCGCGCGCTCTGCGCGCTTTAATACTTTAAGACGAAATAGATCACATACAGCCAGCTGAGCAGGCCATGGAAGATCGCCCAGCCTACAGAGTGCCAGGTCGTATAGCTGATGACCATTGCCAGCGCGCTGCCAAAGGTGATGCCGGATTTTACTGTCTTATTGACAACTGTTTTCTTTTCTTCCACTGCTAATCCTCCAGATAATTTAACCGATGGTGATGTCCTCCCTGGGGAGGGTCACCGGGGGCAGTGCCCGCTTCTCCAGCAGGGCCACGGCAAAGGAGATGCTCCCCACCCGGCCGCAGTACATGAGGAAGATGATCACCGCCTGGCTGACCGGCATGAGACTGCGGGTGATGCCCGTGGTCATGCCCGCGGTGCCGATGGCGGAGAAGGTCTCGAAGAGCACGTCCGTCAGCGGCAGGGTCTGCACCAGGCAGATCACCACCGCCCCCGTCAGAGCCAGGAGCAGGTTCGTAAAGAGCACCGCCGTGGCCCGCTTCAGCGCGTCGTCCCCGATGCTCCGGCCAAAGGCGTTGGCGCTCTGCTCCCGCCGGACGCCGGAGAAGGTGTGGAGCAATATCACGAAAATGGTGGTGGTCTTGATGCCGCCCGCCGTGGACCCGGGGTTGCCGCCGATGAACATGAAGATGATGGTCAGAAGCAGGCTCCCGGCGCTCAGGGAGGCGGTGTCCGTGGAGTTGAAGCCCGCCGTGCGGGGGGTCACCGCGTCGAAGAGGGCGGCTAAAATTTGATCCCCCAGGGGCAGGCCCGCCCCCAGGTTGTTCCGCTCCAGCAGGAGGAACAGCCCCGTGCCCCCTGCTGCCAGCAGGAGGCTCATCACCAGCACCACCTTGGTCTGGAGGCGGTAGCGCCGCCAGTGGAGGCCCTTGCGCACCAGGTCCTCCCACACAAGGAAGCCCAGGCCGCCCACCAGGATCAGCCCGCAGACCGTCAGCACCACCAGGGGGTCGGCGGCGTAGGCAGTGAAGGAGCAGAATTCGCCGTAGTGGGCCCCCATGAGGTCGAACCCCGCGTTGCAGAAGGCGGAGATGCTGTGCCAGATGCCGTAATAGATGCCCCGGACGGGGCCGAAGTCCCCCGCGAACCGGATCGACAGCAGCGCTGCCCCCAGGCCCTCCACCAGGAGGGTCCCCATGAGGATGCTGCGCACAAAGGGCAGAAGTCCCCCCAGCCGGTCGTAGCTGACGCTGCTGACCATCACCTCCCGCTCCCGGAGGCCCAGCCTCCGCCGCAGGAGGAGCATGAAGAGCGTAGCGATGGTCATGAACCCCAGGCCGCCCACCTGGATGAGGCAGATGATGACGGTCTGTCCGAAGAGGGTCCAGTACGTCCCGGTGTCCCGCATGACGAGGCCCGTCACGCAGGAGGCGGAGGTGGCAGTGAAGAGGGCGTCGGAGAAGGACGCGCCTCCCCCGTCCCGGGTGGCCCAGGGGAGCATGAGGAGCGCAGTCCCGGTCAGGATGATGATGAAGAAGCCCAGCGCGATGATCTGTACGCTGGAGAGCTTCGCTTGTTTCCCTCGTCTCATAGCAGAGTGTCCTGTCTTATTCTTGTTCCGCACCCTGGGCCGCGGGAGGCGGCAGGGGCGCGTCCGTGCGGGGCTGGTGGAAGTAGGAGTAGCCGTAGAGCGTGTTGGCCTCGGGAAGCTCGCCGTAATAGCAGGCCATCAGCTCCGAGACCGTCACCAGCTGGTAGCCCTGCTCCTGGAGCCACGGAACCAGCACGGCTGTGGCCTCGGCGGTGCTCTCGTAGAGGCTGTGCATAAGCACCACCTGCCCGTCCAGGTCCCCCAGGCTCTGGACATAGTCGACGATGGTCTGGGCATCCCGGCTCTTCCAGTCCAGGGTGTCCACGCTCCAGGTGACCATGGCCCGTTCCGAGGCGTACTTGACGGTTTTATTCACCGCGCCGTAGGGGGGCCGGACCATGGTGGGAGCGAAGCCCACAGCGTCAATAAACGCCTGGTCCGCCGCGTCCAGGTCCGCGAGGAGGGCGGACTTCTTCAGCTTGCTGAGGTCTCTGTGGGCGTTGGAGTGGCTCGCGATCTCGCATCCCAGCGCCTGCTCCCGCACCAGCACCTGGGGGTAACGGGCGACATTCCGCCCCACCTCGAAGAAGGTGGCCACGGCGTGGTGCTCTTCCAAGACGTCCAGGATGAGGTCTGAGCAGGTCTCGTGGGGCCCATCGTCATAGGTCAGGGCCACCATGGGCTTTGCTGGGTCGATGGTCCGGACATAGGGCTCCTCCGGCTCCTCGATGGGCGGGGTGATGAGGGCCAGCTCCGGGGGCTGTCCGCTGGGGATCTGGGGGAGGGCCTCGCCGTCCTGGGGCTCTCCCTCCTCGTCAATGGGCGGGGTGATGAGGGCCAGCTCCGGGGGCTGGGCGGCAGTGGGGACGGCCTCCGCCGGGAGGGCGGCGGCCTTGCCCACACAGCTGGTGCAGGCGAAGAGGAGGGTCAGGGAGAGGGCGAGATAGATCAGACGCTTCATGGCATGGACTTCCTTCGACAGTATTTGACATCCATTATCCACCCAACGGCCCGGAAATGCAAGAGGCAATCCGTAACAATTTCGTTACAGAACGGTACTGCTCTTCCGATCCGCTTTTGTACCGGAAAACGCTTATCAATTTTTTTGCCAAAAAAATGGCGGAACAGACGGTAAACACCCCGGATTACTGTCCGATAAACCGAAAACTGCTATGGCGATTTTCCAGTTCAAGAAGTCATTTCCGGTCAGAGCTGCCAAGACGGACAAGAACGAGACGTCCTTCCACGGCCTTGATTCTCCCGGGGAGATATGGTATACTGTCCAGGAGCATCCACCCCAGAGGAGAAAGGAGCACACTGTGCAAAAGAACGTACCATCCTACAGCGGGACCCTGCGCAATCACCAGATCGAGGTGCCCGCCTGCATCGCCCAATGTTCCGGCATCCGCATCTTCGGCCGGAGGATCAAGTCCCTGGTCTTTTCCACCGATGTGGCCATCATCAAGAACGTCAACGCCGACGCCATCATCGCCGTCTACCCCTTCACCCCCCAGCCCAGCATCGCCCAGGCCATCATCAACGTCTCCGACGTGCCGGTGTTCGTGGGAGTGGGCGGGGGCACCACCAACGGGCCCAGGAGCGTGCGCCTCGCCGCCTACGCCGAGCACCAGGGGGCTTTCGGCGTGGTGGTCAACGCACCCCTGGCCGACGAGACCATCCACCAGATCAAGGGGATCGTGGACATCCCGGTCATCGCCACCGTGGTCTCCGCCAAGATGGACGTGGCCCGGCGCATCACCTTCGGCGCGGACATCCTCAACGTCTCCGGCGCGGCAGAAACCCCCGCTATCGTCCGCAGCATCCGGGAGAAATTCCCGCTCATCCCCATCATCGCCACCGGCGGGCCCACGGAGGAGACCATCCTCGCCACCATCGAGGCCGGCGCCAACGCCATCACATACACCCCGCCCACCAACGGGGAGCTCTTCGCCGAGAGCATGAGAAAATACCGCGCCACCTATACGGACTAGTTGACGAACGCCCCCGGATTTGCTATGATAAAAGCTGACATTTCCCAGACAAGATTCGACGAAAGGAAGCGCCCTCTATGATCGACATCTTTGATATCATGGGGCCCATCATGGTAGGTCCCTCCAGCTCCCACACCGCCGGGGCGGTGCGCATCGGCCGCATGGCCCGGACCCTGCTGGGGGACGAGCCGGTGAAGGCGGCGGTGCATCTCCACGGCTCCTTCGCCGAGACCGGCGTGGGCCACGGCACCAACAAGGCCCTCATCGCCGGGCTCCTGGGTCTCGCTCCCGACGACCTGGACATCCCCAACAGCTTCGAGCTGGCCGCGGAGCGGGGCCTCGCGTTTACCATCGACGAGGCGGACCTGCGGGACGCCCACCCCAACAGTGTCCAGATGGAGCTGGTGGGCAGGGGGGACGGACGCCTCTCCATCCAGGCCTGCTCCACCGGCGGGGGCCGCATCCTGGTCAACCGGCTGGACGGCGTGGATGTCAGCTTCACCGGCGACTACCACACCCTCATCGTACAGAACATGGACAACAAGGGCAATCTGGCCGACGTGACCACCGCCCTCTCCCTGGCCCGGGTGAACGTGGCCAATATGAGCCTCAACCGCTCCAGCAAGGGCGGGAGCGTCATGATGATCATCGAGACCGACGACCCGGTGCCCGCCTACATGGTGGAGCTCATCGAGAAACAGCCGGGCATTTTGCAGGTCATCCACTACAGGAAGGAGAGCTGAGATGAATCTGGATTCGATGAAGGAGATCCTTGCCGCCGCCAAACGGGAGCGCAAGGAGTTCTGGGAGATCGTGCTGGAGACGGACATGGAGAACCGGGGCGTCTCCCGGACCGACTCCCTGAAGAAGATGAGCGAGGTCTGGCACGCCATGCGGGAGGCCTCCCAGCTCTACACCGGCGAGCGGCGCAGTCTCAGCGGCCTGGTGGGCGGTCAGGGCAAGCAGATGCGGGAATACGCCGCAGAAAAAGAGCCTATCGGCGGGGACTTTATCGCCCAAGTCATCGCCGAGGCCCTCTCCATGGGAGAGTCCAACGCCTGTATGCGCCGGATCGTGGCCGCTCCCACCGCCGGGGCCTGCGGGGTGATGCCGGCGGTGCTGATCCCCCTCTACTGGCAGGAGAACATCCCGGAGGAGAAGATGCTGGAGGCCATGTTCACCGCAAGCGGCATCGGCGCGGTAATCGCCTTCCGGGCCTGCATCTCCGGCGCGGCGGGCGGGTGTCAGGCGGAGATCGGCAGTGCGTCCGCTATGGCCGCCGGGGCTCTGGTCCACCTGAGAAAGGGCACCCCGGAGCAGATGTGCCACGCCGTGGCGATGGCTCTGAAGAACCTCATGGGCCTGGTGTGCGACCCGGTGGCGGGGCTGGTGGAGGTCCCCTGCGTCAAGCGCAATGTCATCGGCGCGGTGAACGCCATTGCCGCCGCTGACATGGCCCTGGCGGGCATTGAGAGCCGTATCCCTGTGGATGAGGTCATCGACGCCATGGGCGAGGTGGGCCGGAGGCTCCCGGTGGAGTTCCGGGAAACGGCCCTGGGCGGTCTGGCTGTTACGCCCACGGGGCGGGCGGTCAAGGAGCGCATGGCAAGCGGCGGGCGCAAGCGCCGGACCCTCACAATCAAGGACGCACGGTGGAAGCTGGAGAAGCCGGAGGAGACGGACGCTTGATACCCCGTCCCGTCAAAGGGGCGCAGAGCGCAAAATAAAAGTTTCGTCCACCTTTTCAAAGGTGGTGGAGTCCAGAGGCAAAGCCTCTGGTCGCGCCCCGCAGGGCGCGAAATACCTCAAAAAGGCCGCGCCGGACGTCCTCCCCCAAAAATGAGTACGGCGCGGCCTGAGCGTATTTGCCGCCGAAGCGGCAAACAGCGACCGGGAGTTCCCGCCGGTTTTTGACTGGCATTTACCCCTACATCCAGGAGCGGACAGCGCGGGCTGTCCGCTCTTTTTGTATCTGCCAAAAATTTTTTCCTTCCCAATGGGATATTTCCCCCTCCTCCAGGGTTTTATAAGTGAAACGCGTTTCAAGGAGAGCTTGCCCTATGCTGACAGAGACGGAATTCACCGCCGCGGCGGAGCGGCATCTGGATATGGTCTACCGCATCGCCCTCAACAGCCTCCGGCATCCCGCAGACGCGGAGGACGCCGTGCAGAACACCATGCTCCGCCTCTGGCGGACGGACACGGACTTCGCCGGGGAGGAGCATCTGCGCCGGTGGCTGGCCCGGGTGGCGGTGAACGAGAGCAGGCGCATCGCCGCGCACCCCTGGCGGAGGCGGGCTGTGTCCCTGGAGGAGGCGCGGGAGCCGGTGTTCCAGGACCGGGAGCGCCGGGAGCTGTATGAGGCGGTGATGGGGCTTCCGGCGAAGTACCGGGTGCCGCTGTACCTCTATTACTATGAGGGCTACGCGGTGGCGGAGATCGGGGAGATCCTGGGGCTGAAGCCCTCCACGGTCCAGACGCGCCTGAGCCGGGGCAGGGAGAAGCTGAAGACCATGCTGACGGAGGAATGAGTTATGGAAAAAAAGTATCGAGAGGTTTTTGACGGGGTCCGCGCCTCCGAAAGGCTGAGGAAGGAGGTCCTGGAGATGAAGTATTTGGAGCGCAAAGAGACCAGGTATGCCCTGCGGCCTGCACTGGCGGCGGTGCTGGCGGTGCTCCTGCTGGCGGCGTGCGCGGCGGTGCCGGGGGCGGCGAGTGCTTTGGCGGACTACTTCTCCGAGCGCTGGAGCGAACAGAACGAGACGGCCCTTACTCAGGAGCAGCTGGACTTCATCGGGGCTATCACCCAGACTGTGGGGGTCAGCGATACCGTGGACGGCGTTACCGTCACCCTGGAGGCCGTCACCGCCGGGGAGAGCTCCCTGTGGATGCTGTTGACCATGGACGGGCTGGACGTCCCGGCGGAGGAGCTGGTGGAGGAGGACCTGCGCTTTGCCACCGCCGGACTGTACTTGGAGCCGGCTTACGATGGCTACAACTATGGCGTCGCGATCGAAAGGCCGCTGGAGCTGCGGGCGGCGGAAGACGGGCGGCTCATGCTGCTGTTTCGGGCGGTCTATGACGACGAGACGTCCGGCGTGACCTTCCTGACCGAGCCGCAGGCGCTGATTGCCTTGCAGGACCTGCGCGCATATAGCTCGGACGGGCGGCAGAAGTCCGTGGCAGCGAAGGGTATCTGGCGGCTGAAATTTGAACTGAAGCCGCTGGAAAAAGAGGCGGAGGCCATCGTCCTGCGCGATGTCACGCTTCCCGCCTTGTACTTGAATTTGCGGGAGGTCATTGATAACATTGATGATGAAGTCAAGCAGAAGCCCTGTGAAGTCCTGGCGAAGGAGCTGCGGTTGACCTCCACCGAGAAGATCGGAAGAGCACACGTCTGAACTCCAGTCACAGGATAGCATCTC
>CAJUOA010000054.1 GCA_910587785.1 uncultured Oscillospiraceae bacterium
GGGGATGAAGTCCCCCAGGTGGCTGTCCTCCTCCTCGCCGATGGGGGTCTCCAGGCTCACGGGCTCCTGGGCAATTTTGAGAATCTCCCGGACCTTGTCCACGGGCATATTCATGTCCTCGGCGATCTCCTCCGGCGAGGGGTCGTGGCCCAGCTCCTGGAGGAGCTGGCGGCTGACCCGGATGACCTTGTTGATGGTCTCCACCATGTGCACGGGGATGCGGATGGTCCGGGCCTGGTCGGCGATGGCCCGGGTGATGGCCTGCCGGATCCACCAGGTGGCGTAGGTGGAGAACTTGAAGCCCTTGGTGTAGTCAAACTTCTCCACCGCCTTGATAAGCCCCAGGTTCCCCTCCTGGATGAGGTCCAAAAAGAGCATCCCCCGGCCCACGTACCGCTTGGCGATGGAGACCACCAGGCGCAGGTTTGCCTCGGCGAGCTTCTGCTTGGCCCGGTCGCCCTCCCGGACCAGCTTCTCCAGACTGGCCTTCTGGGCGTCGGTGAGCTCCCCGCCCTCCAGGCTCTCCAGCTGCTCCTTGGCAAAGGCCCCGCTGTTCATCTTCTGGGCGAGGGCGATCTCCTCGTCCGGGTTCAGCAGGGGCACCTTGCCGATCTCCTTGAGGTACATGCGCACCGGGTCGTCCACGGCGAAGCTGTCCACCAGGGCGTTGGGGTCCACCAGCTCCTCCTCCTCGATCTCCACGATCTCCTCCATGGGGGGATCGATGTCGTCGGGGAGCTCGGGAAGGATGTCCTCCTCACTGCCGATCTCGATGGAGAGGGCCTCCAGGGAGTCGTAGAGCTTCTCCATCTGTTCGCTGTCGAGCTCGATCTCGTCGAGGACCTCCATCATCTCCGACGAGTCCAGCCGCCCCCGCTTCTTGCCCCGGGCGAAGAGGTCCATCACCCGCTCGTTGCTCATCAGCAGCGCCGCCGCGGGCAGGCCCGCCGCCACCTTGTCCGGCAGGCGGATGTATTTCTTCTCCCCCTCCGGCTTCTTTCCCTCGGCGGCGGGGGCGGCTGTGGTCTGTTCGTCCTTTTTCTTGGTCATTTGGCTTTCCTCCATTGCCCTTTTTTCTCTTTTGAACGGTCCATGGCGGCGAGGAGGGGGTCGTCGCTCTCCTGCCCCTCCCGCTTGGCCGCGGACGCGCGGATCACTTTGATGTAGTCGCCCAGGGCCCGCTCCGCGTTGGCCATGGACGCGGGCCGCTGGAGGAGGGCCGTGAGAAAGGCCATCTCCTCCTGGGTGCACTCCCCGGCGAGGGAGGCGAGGGTAAGGTTCCTCCCCTCCCCATACGCGGCGAGGGCTGCGGCGTACACCCTGCCCAAAAACGCTGAGCAGAACTGCTCCGGCGAGAGCGCCCCGCAGTGCGCCGCGAGGGAGGCGTCCAGCAGCAGGAGCTGGACCACCAGCTCCTCCGCCGCGCCGGAGCGGGGGTCGCTGTAGCGCAGGGTCCGCTCTTTCGGCTGGTGCATGGCGGTGACGTCCATGGCCTCCTTCTGGAGGCGGCGGCGGGCCTGTCCCCGCTCCTTTCCCCGCAGGCGCTCCACCTCCGAGAGGACCGCCGCCCGGCTCAGGCCGCATTTTTCGGCGGCGCGGCCCGCGTAGACCTCCCGCTCCACGGAGCTGGGCAGGGAGGCGATGAGGGCCGCCGCCGCGCCGCCGTAGGCCATGCGGTCGGCGTCCTGGGAGAGGTCGTACTTGGCGGCGAGGGCCTCCATGCGGTAGTCCATCTGGCCCGCGCTCCCGTTCAGGATGCCCTCGAAGGCGCTGGCGCCCTGGAATTTGATGAAGTCGTCCACGTCCTGCTTGACATACTGCCCGTCCGCCAGGCGGCGGGGGAGCTGGAGGACCCGGACGGTGAACTCGCTGTTTTTGAGGAGCTCGATGGCCTTCTCGGTAGCGGCCTGACCGGCGCTGTCGTTGTCGTAGCAGAGGACCAGCTCCTTGGTGTAGCGGCTGAGGAGCCGGGTCTGCTCCACGGTGAGGGCCGTGCCCATGGAGGCCACGGCGTTGTCGAACCCCGCCTGGTGGAGGGTGATGACGTCGATATTGCCCTCGCAGAGGATGATGTTGGGCCGCTTCGTCTTCTTGGCGAGGTTGATGCCGTAGAGGTTGCGGCGCTTCTGGTAGACCGCGGTCTCGGCGGTGTTGAGGTACTTCGGTTCCCCCTTGTCCAGCACCCGAGCGCCGAAGGCCACCACGTCCCCCCGCACGTCGATGACGGGGAAGATGAGGCGGTTTCGGAACTTGTCGTAGAGCCGCCCCTTCTCGTTTTGCACCACGAGGCCCGCGGCGAGGAGCTCGGCTTTGCTGTAGCCCCGCTCGGTCATGGCGGTGAGGAGGGCGTCCCAGCTGTCCAGGGAGGCCCCCAGGCCGAAGCGGACGGCGGTCCTGCGGGCGATCCTCCGGCGGTCCAGGTAGGCCGCCACCGCCGCGCCCTCGGGCCTTACGAGGTTTGCGTGGAACCAGCGGGCGGCGTCCTTGTTGAGCTCCAGGACGCGGGCCCGGCGGCGGGCTCCCTCCCGGTCCCCGGTCTCCTCCGGGACCTCCATGCCCGCCCGCTTGGCGAGGAAGCGCACCGCGTCCGGGAAGCCCAGGTTCTCGATCTCCATGATGAAGTTCACCGCCCCGCCGCCGTGCTTACAGCCGAAGCAGTAGTACATCTGCTTGTCCGGCGCGACGGAGAAGGAGGGCGTGCGCTCGTTGTGGAAGGGGCACAGGCCGAAGTAGCTGGTCCCCTTCTTCGTCAGCGCCACGTAGGAGGACACCAGGTCCACGATGTCCGTGCGGGCGCTCAGCTCGTCCAAAAACTGCTGGGGAAACGCCATGGCTCCACCTCCCGATTTTTCTCTATATACAGTATACGACACGGAGGGCAAAAATCCTCCTTCCGGAGGAGATTTTTTGAAAATATTTTTTTTGCGCTCCGTTTGACCGGCGCTGCACCCGCCGCCCCCGCGGGCGTCTGCCCGGCAATTTCGTTTGTTCCGGGTGTTGTATTCCTCCCGCAAACATGCTATCCTGTAAAAAACCGCCCAGAGCGGTGGAACAAAGGAGGAACACACCATGGGTCTTTCCACATCATCGGGTCTTCGGGTCGGCAGAGGCTCCCCGGGGCCCCGGAACCTCATCTCCGACGTCCCCGGCGTCACCGTGGGCCACGTCACCATCCGGGACGGCGCCGGCGTGAACACCGGCGTCACCGCCGTGCTGCCCCACCAGGGGGACCTCTTCCGGGACAAGGTCCTCGCCGCCTCGGCGGTCATCAACGGCTTCGGCAAGACCGCCGGGCTCATCCAGGTGGAGGAGCTGGGCACCATCGAGACCCCCATCGTCCTCACCAACACCCTCAGCGTGGGCACCGCCTACACCGCCCTGGTGAAATACGCCATGGCCCGCAATCCCGACATCGGGCGCACCGCCGGCACCGTCAACCCCCTGGTCTGCGAGTGCAACGACGGCTCCCTCAACGACATCCGGGGCCTCCACGTCACGGAGGAGCATGTGCTGGAGGCCATTGCGAGCGCCAAGGCGGACTTTGCGGAGGGCTCCGTGGGCGGCGGCACGGGCATGAGCTGTCTGGGCTTCAAGGGCGGCATCGGCTCGGCAAGCCGGGTGGCGGTGCTGGACGGGCGCGCTTACACCGTCGGCGCTCTGGTCATGAGCAACTTCGGCGGCCCCGGGCGGCTCATGATCGACGGGCGGCAGGTGGGCCGGGAGCTCCAGGCGAAGCTCGCCCAGGAGCAGGACAAGGGGTCCATCATCATGCTCCTCGCCACCGACGTGCCCCTCAGCGAGCGGCAGCTCAAGCGCCTGTGCCGCCGGGCCGGGGCGGGACTCGCCCGCACCGGGTCCTACTACGGAAACGGGAGCGGGGACATCGCCATCGCCTTCACCACCGCCAACCGGGTCCCCCAGGGCGGGGAGCGGGTGTTCCTGGACCTGCGGATGCTCTCCGACGAGCGCATCGACCCCGTGCTGGACCTCAGCGCCGAGGCCGTGGAGGAGGCCATCGTCAGCTCCCTCTACCACGCGGAGACCATCACCGGAAGGGATGGCCGGGTCCGGAGGGGGCTCAGGGAGTTTTTGGACAGGCTGGACTGATGGGGTGGTGCAGGGGCGCGCGTCGTGCGCCCCTGCACAGTTCCCGTTCCCGCTCAGCGCCCCCGCTCCCCCGCGAGGCGCTCACAGCAGGAGCAGGCGATGTCCCGCAGGGAGATGCGCCCCATCTCCTCCTCGCTGCGCGCCTGGATGCGGTCGAAGTAGGTCTGCAGGGTGCGCTGGATGCACATGCCCACGCCGCACTCCGGGTTGGTGTGGGTGTCCAGGTGGAGCAGGGGCTTGCGGCCCTCCACGGCCCGGTAGACGTCCAGCAGCGTGATCTCCCCGATGTCCCGGGCGAGGGACGGCCGCGCCCGGCCCTGGGTGCTGCGCAGCAGGCCCGCCTCCCGGAGCCTGCTCATCATCTGCCGCACGCAGGCGGGGTTGGTGTGGATGCTTGCGGCGATGGCGGCGCTGGAGAGGTCCGCGTCCGGCTCGAGGTGGATGAAGAGGAGCAGGTGCACCGCGTCGCTGAGCCTCGTTGAGTACTTCATGTCTGCCTCCTGGTATCTGTTGGTTGGAGTTGTCTATAAATTAACATAAAGGTCGGACGTTGTCAAGAGGGACCCCGGCGGGCGGCGGCCCATTTTCCCTGTTGCCCTCCCCCGTACACAGAAAATCTCCCTCCGCGTTGCACCGGGGCGTCCAACAAAACCCGTTTCCGGCCCATGGGTGAAAGGATGTGACGCGCATGGCAATGGCCTATGTCAAGATGTTCGTAGATTGGGCGGACATCATCTCCCCCCTGGACGACGCCGAGCGGGGACGCCTCTTTACCGCCATTCTGGAGTACGCAAGGACCGGATTTGCCCCGGAATTGGCCGGAAACGAGCGCTTTTTGTTCCCCTCCTTCAAGGCCCAGATGGACCGGGACGCGGCCTCCTATGAGGAGGTCTCCAGGACCCGGAGCGAACAGGGACGCAAGGGCGGCTATGCCAAAGCTGCCAAACGGCAGAATTTGGCAGCCCAGCCTGGCAAAACTGCCCAAGAGAAAGAGGAAGAGAAGGAGGAAGAGAAAGAGAAGGAAAAAGAAAAAGAGAGGCTCTCTCAAAGCGGCCCCCCAAGGGCCGCTTCGAGAGAGCCAAAGGACGAAGAACGCGCCGCGCGGCCCCCCGCCCCGGAGGACGACGAGATCGTCACCGACCCCGCGCGCATCCGGGGCTTCATCGAGGAGCTCCGCAGGGAGCTGGGCGCGCCGGGCAGAGGCCCCGCTTACCCGTGGTAGCCGTTGGGGTTCATGGACTGCCACTTCCAGGAGGTGGCGCACATGTCCTCAATGCCGTACTTCGCCTCCCAGCCCAGCTCGGAGCGGGCCTTGCCCGGGTCCGCGTAGCAGGAGGCGATGTCCCCGGCCCGGCGGTCGCAGATGACATAGGGGATGGTCTTGCCGCAGGCCTTCTCGTAGGCGCGCAGGACCTCCAGGACGCTGTAGCCCTTGCCGGTGCCCAGGTTGCAGACAAAGAGGCCGCAGCCCGTCTCCAGCTTCCTGAGGGCCGCGAGGTGCCCCTTGGCCAGGTCTACGACGTGGATATAGTCCCGCACGCCGGTGCCGTCGGGGGTGGGGTAGTCGTTGCCGTAGACGTGGAGCTCCTTGAGCTTGCCCACCGCCACCTGGGCGATATAGGGGACCAGGTTGTTGGGGATGCCGTTGGGGTCCTCGCCGATGAGGCCGCTCTCGTGGGCCCCGATGGGGTTGAAGTAGCGCAGGAGGGCCACGTTCATGGCGGGGTCCGCCTTGCAGCAGTCCATGAGGATGCGCTCGATGAAGAGCTTGGTGGTGCCGTAGGGGTTGGTGGTGCCGCCGGTGGGGAAGTCCTCCCGGATGGGGACGGTGGCCGGGTCGCCGTACACCGTGGCGGAGGAGGAGAAGACAAAGTTCTTCACGCCGTGCCGCCGCATGGCCTCCAGGAGGGTGAGGGTGCTGCCAAGGTTGTTGCTGTAGTACTCCAGGGGCTTCGTCACGCTCTCCCCCACGCTCTTGAGCCCGGCGAAGTGGATGACCGCGTCGATGCCCGGATAATTGGTGAACAGGGCCTCCACCTCGTGGGGATTGCAGAGCTCGGCCTTGACGAAGGGGACCGGCTTGCCGGTGATCTGCTCCACCCGGCGCAGGGATTCCTCGCTGGAGTTGTCCAGGTTGTCCGCCACAACGATCTCATAGCCCGCCTGGAGGAGCTCCACACAGGTGTGGCTGCCGATGTAACCGGCGCCGCCGCTGACCAAAATTGACATAGTATCGTTCTCCTTTTCCATGTTTCATTTTTCGCGGGACCCGTTGTGTTTTCTCCGCTTGACCTTAGTATACCCGCCCCGCCCCGCCTTGACCATGGAATTTCTCGTGCAATATTTGTACATTTTCGCCACGGGGAGGCCCATCTCACCCGCGCGGCATCGCGGGGGCGGGGAATCCCCGCCCCTGCGAAACGGTGCGTCCCCGGGCGGACGTGAAAAGACCGGGACAGCCTCCGCCGTCCCGGTCCGCCTGGAGATTTTATTCCTCGCCCTTGTGGACCGCCCGGAACAGCTCCCCCTCCCGGAGGTACACCGCTTCCAGGTCCCGGTCCATGCTGGCCAGCTGGGGGCCCTCCGCCTCGTAGAACACGCAGGTGCCGCAGGAGGAGCTCAGCCGCCGGGGCACCGGCGCGAGACGGGCTCCCCCCGCCCCTCCCTTCTTCAGCGCGTTGCAGCTGCGAAGGGCCGCAAGGTGGGTGTGGAACGTGGCCACGTACTGCTCCATCACTTCGTCAGGGTCAGCTTGAAGTCGCCCTCAAAGTCCGCTACCGCCACCTTGTACCCCGCGCTCTGGGCGAAGCGGGTCACGTTCTCCACCGAGCACTGGTTGTCCACCGCTACCTCCAGCTTCTTGGGGGAACCCTCTTTGACTGCCTTCTGCACCATGATCACCGGCGTCGGGCAGGAATATCCGCGTGCGTCTACCATTGTTCTCTTCTCCTTTTGGATTTTTTAGGGCGAATGAATGTTGGGCTTCGCCCAAACCCACCAGGGCTTTGCCCTGGACCCACCAGAGGCTTTGCCTCTGGACTCCACCAGGGGCTGAGCCCCTGGACCCGCAAGCTGCGCTCCGCGCCTAGCCCTCCAGCTTCTGCATGTTCATCACTGAGATGACGCCCAGGACCACGAAGCCCGCCGCTACCGCGATGGCCACGGGGCCCGTGCCAATACCGGTGCCGGAGGAGGCCAGGCCGAAGTTGTGGCTCACCGCCGCGCCCACGATGAAGCCCGTGACGGTGACGGCGGAGTCGGTGTTGCCCTCCCCCGCCAAAATCAGCTGCCGCAGGGGGCATCCGCCCAGGAGCACAGAGCCCCAGCCCACCAGGACCATGCCCAGCAGGTTCCACAGCCACTCCGAGTGGGCGATGGGCTGTTCGGCAAAGCCCGGGTTGAACCTGCCCAGGATCAGGTTGCCCACCAGCACCGCCGCGATGATGGCCGCAAAGCCGGAAATCAGCCGGAAGTCCTTGAACATCACCGCGTCACGGATGCCGCCCACCATGCACAGGCGGGAGCGCTGGGCCAAAACGCCCACCACCAGGGCGATCACCAGCGCCGCCGCAATGGGGGCCCGCTGGAACCCGGGGCCCTTGGCGCTGAAGATGATGAAGCTCGGGGCCATGACCACCAGGACCAGCAGGACCGCCATCAGGGCCGGGAAAACAAGGCCCTCGGCCATGGACTGCTGGTAGGCCCGGCGCAGGCTGAAGCCCCGCTGGAGGAACTGGATGCCGATGAGGATGCCGATGGCGAAGCCCGCCAGGCCCACCACCGCGTTCAGATCGCCGCCGCCGATGCGGATGACCATCCGCAGGGGGCACCCCAGAAACACCAGCGCCCCGATCATCACGAACACCGCCACGATAAAGCGGATCATGGGCGACGAGCCCCCCTTGGGCTTGAACTCGCCCCGGAGAAAGGCGATGGCCGTGGACCCCAGCACCAGGCCGATAATCTCCGGACGGATGTACTGGACGATGCCGGTGCCCACCTCCGCGTCGAACCCGGCCCGCTGGAAGTTCAGCGCCCCCGCGATGTCCCGCAGGAAGCAGGCGATGCAGAAGCCCATGTTCGCCGGGTTCCCCCAGAACGTCAGGGCCACCGCCGCCGCGCCCACCACCAGGCCCGTGGCGATGACGAGCCCGTAGCGTTTGGCGAAGTTTTCACTTTGCATGTTTCTTTTCTCCTCTCACTTTTTGCAAAATTTTGGACGGTATCCCAACCGCCCGTGCCTCCAATAGAGGCAAAACCGTTCCCTTCTGCCCCTATTTATAAATGAAATATATAGGTTTCCGCTCCAAAAAGCAAGCAAAATCTTTGTATATCCCACAAAAAAACACCGTTGCCAAATGGAGGAAAGTATGGTATAGTGTCTAAAAGTACCGATTTTGCAAAAACTCCCTCCCTTTTCCATGGGTTCGTTCCCCCAGCGGCATTCATTTTGTTTTCAAATATTTGCCGGACTAATTATTTATATCATCAATAGGAGACGATAGTATGGGCCCGATCTACCTGGACAACGCCGCCACCTCCTTCCCCAAGCCCCCCGCCGTGGCCGAGGCCATGGCCCACTACCTCAACGACGTGGGCGCCTCCATCAACCGGGGCGTCTACGCCAGCGCCCAGAGCGCGGGGCTGACCACCCTCCTGCTGCGGGAGGCGCTCTGCGGCCTCTTCCGCCACACCGAGGCCACCCACTGCATCCTCACCCCGGGGAACACGGCGGGGCTCAATATGGCCATCCGGGGCTGGCTCAGGAGCGGGGACCACTGCCTGGTCAGCGCCATGGAGCACAACGCCGTCATGCGGCCCTTGCAGGACCTGGCGAAGCAGGGGGTCTTATTCGACCGCGTCCCCTGCGACAGCGCGGGGCGGATGGACCCGGCGGACATCGTGCCCCTCATCCGGCCCAACACGAAGCTCCTGGTCATGGCCCACGGCTCCAATGTGGGCGGCGCGGTGCAGGACGCCGCGGCGGTGGGCCGTATCTGCCGGGAGCGCGGCATCCCCTTCGTCCTGGACGCCGCCCAGACCGCGGGGCACTGGGACATCGATTTCGAGGGCTGGGGCCTCGCCGCCCTCTCCGTACCGGGGCACAAGGGGCTCATGGGGCCGGGGGGCATCGGGGCGCTGCTGCTGTCGCAGGACTTCGCCAGGGGGCTCTCCCCCATCCTCACCGGCGGCACGGGCTCCGCGTCGGACAGCGAGGTCCAGCCGGAGTACATGCCGGACAAGTTCGAGTCCGGGACCGCCAACCTGCCGGGCATCTACGGCCTCAAGGCGGCGGTGGACTTCATCCTGGAGACCGGGGTGGGCAGGCTCCGGGAGCACGAGACCGCGCTGACGGGGCGGTTCCTGGACGGCATCCGGGACGTGCCCGGCGTGCGCCTGGCCGGGCCCTGGGAGCTGGAAAACCGGGCGGGGGTTATCTCCCTGGACTTCCGGAACATCGACAACGCCGAGGCGTCCTTCCTCCTGGAGGAGCGCTGGGGCATCATGACCCGCTGCGGGCTCCACTGCGCGCCGAATGCCCACAAGACGCTGGGCACCTTCCCCCAGGGGACGGTCCGGTTCAGCCCGGGGTGGTTCACCACGGAGGCGGAGATTGACGCCGCCGTGGGGGCGGTGCGTGAGCTGGCGGCGAAATAGCGGGCGCGAAGCGCGATTTGCGGGTCCAGGGGCTCAGCCCCTGGTGGGTCCAGGGCAAAGCCCTGGTGGGTTTGGGCGAAGCCCAACATCCATTCGTCAAAAAACTTTCGAGGTATCACATATGGAACAACAACACCTTCTCCGCTCCATCCCCAAGGTGGACGAGCTTCTCTCGGAGGCCTCCGGCGTCGCCTGGGAGGCCCTCTCCCCCGCCGCGGTCCGGGACGGCGTCCGGGGGGCCCTGGACGCCCTCCGGGAGGGCATCCTCTCCGGCGCTCTGAGCGCCCTCCCCGGCCGGGAGGCCATCCTGGAGGACGCGCTGGCCCGGGCCGGGGCCGCGGAGCTCCCCTCCCTGCGCCGGGTCATCAACGGCACCGGCGTGGTGCTCCACACGAACCTGGGGCGCTCCTGCCTCTCCGCGCGGGCGAGCGCCGCCGTGGCGGAGGTGGCCCGGCACTACTCTACATTGGAATACGACGTGGAGAGCGGCTCCCGGGGCTCCCGCCACGACCATATCGACGGCCTCCTCGCCTCCGTCACCGGGGCCGAGGCCGCCATGGTGGTCAACAACAACGCCGCCGCCGTGCTCCTCATCCTCTCCGCCATGGGCCGGGGGGGCGAGGTCGTCGCCTCCCGGGGGGAGCTGGTGGAGATCGGCGGGTCCTTCCGCATCCCCGACATCATGACCCAGTGCGGGTGCGCCCTGCGGGAGGTGGGCGCCACCAACAAGACCCACCTCTTCGACTACGAAAACGCCATCGGGCCGGAGACACGCGCCCTCCTGCGGGTCCACACCAGCAACTTCCGCATCGTGGGCTTCTGCGAGCGGCCCGGACTCGCCGAGCTGGTGGAGCTGGGGAGAAAGCACGGCCTGCCGGTGATCGAGGACCTGGGGAGCGGGTCCCTGGTGGACCTGGCCGCCTTCGGCATCCACGACGAGCCCACGGTCCAGCAGAGCGTGCGGGCCGGGGTGGACGTCATCTCCTTCAGCGGCGACAAGCTCCTGGGCGGGCCCCAGGCGGGGCTCATCCTGGGGAAGAAGCAGTATATCGAGAAGCTCAAGAAGCACCCCCTCGCCCGGGCGCTGCGGGTGGACAAGATGACCATCGCCGCCCTGCGGGAGACCCTGTGGGCCTACCGGGACGGGGAGCGGGCCAGGGAGCAGGTGCCGGTCCTCGCCATGCTGGGCGCGCCGGAGGACGCGCTCCGGGCGCGGGCGGAAAAGCTCCGCCTCGCCCTCGCGGAGGCCGGGGCCCAGGCCCAAACGGTCCCCGCCGAGGGACAGGTGGGCGGCGGGAGCTGTCCCACCCAGCTGGTGAGGAGCTGGGCCGTGGCGGTGGACCCCGGGGCGCTCACCGTGGACGCCCTCGCCGAAAAACTCCGGCGCTTCCCCCTGCCCATCATCGGGCGCATCAGTCAGGGGCAGTACCTGCTGGACGTGCGCACCCTCCTGGAGGAGGACGTGGACGATATCTGCCGCGCTGTGAAGGAGGCGGTCTCTTGAAGCATGTCATCATCGGCACCGCGGGCCATGTGGACCACGGCAAGACCCTCCTGGTCAAGGCCCTCACCGGCATCGACACCGACCGGCTGGTGGAGGAGAAGAAGCGGGGCATCACCATCGAGCTGGGCTTCGCCCACCTGGACTTCCCCGACGGCACCCAGGCGGGCATCGTGGACGTGCCGGGCCACGAGAAGTTCATCAAAAACATGCTGGCCGGGGCGGGGGGCATCGACCTGGCCATGCTGGTGGTGGCCGCCGACGAGGGGTTCATGCCCCAGACGGTGGAGCACCTGGGCATCCTCTCCCTCCTGGGCATCCGGGACGGCCTGGTGGTCATCACCAAGTGCGACATGGTGGAGCCGGATTGGGTCGAGATGGTCAAAGAGGACGTGAAGGCCCAGACCGAGGGCACCTTCCTGGAGGGCAAGCCGGTCTACACCGTCTCCGCCTACACCGGGGAGGGCATCGGCGAACTCCGGGAGAAGCTCCGGGAGCTCATCCGGGCGGCGGCGGAGAAGAACCTGCGCTCCCCCTTCCGCCTGCCCATTGACCGGGTGTTCTCCGTGGACGGCTTCGGCACCGTGGTCACCGGGACCCTCATCGAGGGGGCGTTGGCCGTTGGCGACATGGCGGAGGTTCTCCCCACCGGCTTCCAGGCGCGGGTGCGGAATTTGCAGGTCCACGGGAAGGACGTGGAGACGGCCTTCGCCGGACAGCGGGTGGCGGTGAACCTGGCGGGGACGCGAAAGAGCGACCTCGCCCGGGGGGACACCATCGCCAAGCCCGGCACCGTGCGGAAATCGCTGATGCTGGACGTGAAGCTCCAGAACCTGAAGAACTCCCAGCGGACCATCCTCACCAGCAGTCAGGTGCATCTGTACCACGGCTCGTCGGTGCGGCTCAGTAAAGTGGTTCTCCTTGACAGGGACGCCCTCCAGCCGGGGGAGAGCTGTTACGCACAGCTCCGCATGACCGAAGAGCTCTCCGCCAAGTGTGGCGACCGGTTCGTGGTGCGGTTCTACTCGCCGCTGGAGACCATCGGCGGCGGCGTGGTCCTGGACGACTGCCCCGCCCGCCACAAGCGGGGGGACAAGGAGCTCCTCGCCGCCCTGGCCATCCGGGAGAGCGGGAGCGGGGACGAGCGGCTCATCCAGGCGGTGGCCAAGGAGGGGGCCTCCCTGCCCTCCCTGGACCAGCTGGCCCTGAGCCTGGGCCGGGAGAAGGAGGAGCTGGCCGTCGAGCTGGGCTCCCTCGCGGCCTCCGGGGAGCTGCTGGAGCCCCTGCCGGGGCGGTACCTGGCGGGGAGCGTGTTCGACAAGCTCTGGGACGCCTGCCGGGGGCTTCTGGAGCAGTACCACAGGCAAAACCCCCTCCACGGGGGCATGAAGGCGCCGGAGCTGCGGCAGAAGCTGATGAAGGGCGCGGAGCAGGCCGTCTCGGACGCCATCCTCGCCGCCCTGGCCCGGGAGGGGAAGATCAAGGCCGTGGCGGACCGGTACGCCCTGGCGGACTTCACCGTCCATCTGACCAAGAAGCAGACCGCCATCCGGGACCGCATTTTGCAGGCGTACCGCAAGGCGGGCCTGGAGACCCCGGGCCTGGACGACATCTACGCCATGTTCGAGGCCAAGGAGCAGTTAGACTGCAAGCAGGTGGTGGAGAGCTTAGTTTCCGGTGGGGGGCTGGTGATGCTCACGCCCCAAATCTGCGTCCACCGGGAGGTCTACGAGGACGTGTGCCGCCGGACCGCGGCCCACTTCCAGGCCGAGCCCGAGCTGACTCTGGCCCAGTTCCGGGACATGCTGGGCACGTCCAGAAAGTACGCCCTCGCGGTGCTGGAGTACTACGATAAAAACAAAATCCTCAAAAAGGACGGGGATATCCGCCGTCCGGGGCCCGCCTTCTCCACCCTCGGGGAGCCCGAGGCACCGGAGGAACCGGCGGAGGTATAGGAAAAATCTATCGATAAAAAATAGTCCTTGCCAACCAGGCGGGGATATGGTAGAATCGCGTTGCAAGATGGGAGTAGACGGGTGCTGGTGTGCCCCCTGGTCTTCAAAACCAGTGATAGGGGTTAGTAGCCTCTTAGGTGGGTTCGATTCCCACATATTCCCGCCATGGCCCGGCGGCGCGAGAGACGTGCCGCCGGGTTTTTGTGCGTCCCGGCGGGGAGAGGAGGCACCGTCCATTGGATATCGACATGAAAGAGCTGGAGGCCTTCGTGGCCGTGGTGGACCGGGGGAGCTTCTCCCGGGCCGCCGAGTCGCTGTACCTGACCCAGCCCACCATCAGCTCCCACATCGCCGCCCTGGAGCGGAAGCTGAGCATCAAGCTCCTGGTGCGCACGACGAAAGAAATTTACCCCTCCGACGCGGGGAACCTGCTCTACGACTACGCCAAGGAGATTTTGCGCCTGCGCTCCAGCGCGGTGCAGGCCATCTACGCGTTCTCCCATGAGATGAAGGGGTCGGTGTCCATCGCCGCCTCCACCATCCCGGGGCAGTACTACCTGCCCAAGCTCATCCAGGGCTTCCGCTCGAAGTACCCGGAGGTGAATTTCAGCCTGCAAGCCCTGGACAGCACCGAGGTGGCCGAGCAGATCGCCGCGCGGAAGGCGGAAATCGGCTTCACGGGCACCATCATCAGCCTGCCCAAGTGCGTCTACCAGCCCCTCGCCGAGGACCGGCTGGTCATCATCACCCCCAACACCCCCAAGTACCAGGCGTATCAGGCCACCGGCTTCCCGGTGCGGCAGATCACCCGGGAGCCCTTCATCTCCCGGGAGTCCGGGAGCGGCACGAGGCTGGAGACGGAGAACTTCCTCAAGGAGATGGGGGTCAACCCCAAGGATATCCAGATCGCCGTGGAGGTGCGCTCCACCGAGTCCATCAAGCAGATGGTCAGCGAGGGGCTGGGCATCGCGGTGCTCAGCCAGAGCGCCTGCGAGGACTACCAGCAGTTTAAAAAGCTCCTGGTGTTCAACTTCGACAGCATCAAGCTCCGGCGGAAGCTCTACCTGGTGCGGCACAAGAACTCCATCCTCTCCCCCATCGCCCAGGCGTTCTACGACTACGCGGCGGGATATTATCTGGGGAAGCACGCGTAGGAGCGGTATGAGTCCGGGGAACCCCCATTTATTGATTTCCTCAATAAATGCCCGCCATTTTGATTCGGCATATTGTATGATTTCACTTGTAAAAACGCCCGGTTTCTTGTATACTAGAGGCAAGTTGAATACTGTTGGATGAAGCGCTCGGGAGACCCGCCTCAGCGGGGCCGAAGGAATAAGCCGCGGGACAAGCCAATCCCCCGGTGAAGATCTCAGGCTACAGGACCGCGCGCCGACAACCCTCTGGAGAGCGTAAGCGCCGAAGGAGCAACCCGTCCCCCTCTCGGGGCGGGGAATCTCTCAGGTTACTGACAGAGCAAGGCATTTGGGACCCCAATTTGCCTTGCTCTTTTTTCATAGAGCGGGCGAAGGAGGCGCTATGGGAAGCATTGGAAATCCGCGGGACTACCTCATCTTGACCAACAACCCCATGGTCAGAGAGCACCTGGAGGGCCGGGGGCGCTTCACCATCCGGTTCGAGCCGGAGCGCTCCTTCCGGGAGATTCTGGTGGAGGCGCGGGACCTCGTCTACGCCGGCCACATCCTCTACACCCACCCCCTCGCCGGGAGCGTCAAGCCCAACGAGACCCCCTATAAGTCCCTCATCGTCTCCGTGGAGCCCCACGGGTTCGACGCGGACCACGCCGGGCTCATGGCCAACGCCATCGCCGTCTTCGACAAGTTCAGGCCCATCGGCTGGGAGCTGGAGGAGCGGATTTTGCGGGACTTTCAACTCATCGACTATAGCCTGCTCTGCGGCGCGCTGAATATCGACGCCGCGGCGGGTCTTAGTAAATAAATATCATTGAAGGAGGAGGTGTTCGCTTTGAAATTGGAACTGGGCTATATCCAGATCAAAGACATCCAGTTTTCAAAGGAATGCAAGGTAGAAAACGGCACCCTTTACGTGGACCCCGACGCTGTCAAGGCCTATCTCTATGAGGATGACGACGTCAAGGCCTGGGTGAAGGACTTCAGCTTCGACATCGCCAAGCCCGGCGAGAGCGTCCGCATCACCCCCGTCAAGGACGTCATCGAGCCCCGGGTCAAGGTGGAGGGCCCCGGCGGCGTGTTCCCCGGCGTCATCAGCAAGGTGGAGACCGTCGGCAGCGGCAAGACCCACGTCCTGCGGGGCATGGCCGTCGTCACCGCCGGTAAGATCGTGGGCTTCCAGGAGGGCATCATCGATATGTCCGGCCCCGGCGCGGACTACACCCCGTTCTCCAAGCTGCTGAACCTGGTCGTGGTCGCCGAGCCCGCCGAGGGCTATCAGGACCACAAGCACGAGTATGAGCACGCGGTGCGCATCGCGGGCCTGCGCGCCGCCACCTATATCGGCGAGCTGGGCCGCGAGGTCACCCCCGACGAGACTGCGGAGTTCGAGACCTACGGCATCAAGGAGGGCATGGAGAAGATGCCCAACCTGCCCCGCGTGGCCTACGTCCACATGCTCCAGAGCCAGGGCCTGCTCCACGACACCTATGTCTACGGCGTGGACGCCAAGCGGAGCCTGACCACCATCCTGCTCCCCACGGAGACCATGGACGGCGCGATCATCAGCGGCAACTGCGTGTCCGCCTGCGACAAGAACACCACCTACCACCATCTGAACAACCCTGTGGTGGCCAACCTGTTCGCGGCCCACGGCAAGACCCTCAACTACGTCTGCAATATCATCACCAATGAGAACGTGTACCTGGCCGACAAGCAGCGCTCCTCCGACTGGACGGCCAAGCTGTGCCGCCTCCTCGACCTGGACGGCGCGCTGGTCAGCCAGGAGGGCTTCGGCAACCCGGACACCGACCTCATCATGAACTGCAAGAAGATCGAGCTCCAGGGCGTCAAGACCGTCATCATCACCGACGAGTACGCCGGTCAGGACGGCAAGAGCCAGTCCCTGGCGGACGCCGACCCCCTCGCCGACGCCGTCGTCACCGGCGGCAACGCCAACGAGGTCATCGTCCTGCCCAAGATGGACAAGGTCATCGGCACCCTGGACTATGTGGACGTCATCGCCGGCGGCCATGCCGGGTCCCTGCGGCCCGACGGCACCATCGAGGCGGAGCTCCAGGTCATCACCGGCGCTACCAACGAGATGGGCTTCAACCGCCTGAGCGCCCGCTGATAAAATCCAACAGAAAGGAGGAAATTTCACACTATGAGCTATAAAGTCGTACACTATATCAACCAGTTCTTCGCCAACATCGGCGGCGAGGAGATGGCCCATGTGGCCCCCGAGCTCCGGGACGGCTTCGTGGGCCCCGGCATGGCTCTGAACACCGCCTGGAAGGGCGAGGCCGAGATCGTCAAGACCATCGTCTGCGGCGACTCCTACTTCGCCGAGCACGAGGCCGACGCGAAAAAGCAGGTCCTCGACTGGGTCAAGGCCGAGAAGCCCGATATGTTCATCGCCGGTCCCGCCTTCAACGCCGGCCGCTACGGCTACGCCTGCGCTACCATCGCCAACGCCGTCCAGGAGGAGCTGGGCATCCCCGTCCTCACCGGCATGTACGAGGAGAACCCCGGCGCGGACCTGAAGAACAAGGTCCTCATCGTGGCCACCGCCAACAGCGCCGCCGGGATGCGCAAGGCCGCTCCCGCCATGGCCAAGCTCGCCCTGAAGCTGATGAAGGGCGAGAAGATCGGCGCCTCCGCCGAGGAGGGCTATATGCCCAACGGCATCCGCCGCAACTTCTTCGAGAAGGAAGTGGGCGCGAAGCGCGCCGTGGACATGCTGGTGGCCAAGCTCAGCGACAAGCCCTACACCACCGAGTATCCCATGCCCTCCTTCGACCGCGTGGCCCCCAACAAGGCCATCAAGGACCTGAGCAAGGCGACCATCGCCCTGTGCACCTCCGGCGGCATCGTCCCCAAGGGCAACCCGGACCACATCGAGTCCTCCTCCGCGAGCCACTACGGCGAGTACAACATCGCCGGTGTGGACGACCTCACGGCCGAGACCTACGAGACCGCCCACGGCGGCTATGACCCGGTCTACGCCAACGCCGACGCCGACCGCGTCCTGCCTGTCGACATTCTCCGCGAGATGGAGAAGGAGGGCAAGATCGGCAAGCTGCACGATTTCTTCTACACCACCGTCGGCAACGGGACCTCCGTCGCCAACGCCAAGGGATTTGCCGCGGAGTACGCTCAGAAGCTCCTCAAGGCCGGTGTTCATGCCGTTATCATGACCAGCACCTGAGGGACCTGCACGCGTTGCGGTGCAACGATGGTAAAAGAGATTGAGCGCGCGGGCATCCCCGTGGTGCATATGTGCACGGTCACCCCCATTTCCATGACGGTCGGCGCGAACCGTATCGTCCCCACGATTGCAATCCCCCACCCCCTGGGCAATCCCGCCCTGACCATGGAGGAGGAGAAGGCCATCCGCCGCAAGCTCGTTGAGCGTGCGCTGGAGGCCCTGACCACCGAGGTCGAGGACCAGACCATCTTCGAGGTCTAAGAGCCGTTTCGGGGCACCCGCGGACCCTGACGGGCCCGCGGGCCCCCTCCCCGCCGCGCCCAGGAGCAGGGCGCGAGCCCTGCGGACAAAAAGTTTTTCTTCTTTTGCTTCTTTTCTTCTTTGTCCACAAAGAAGAAAAGAAGAAACTGAAATTGAGGAGAAGATTTCAAGCTATGAGCAAAGTTTATGATGTGATCATCCTGGGCGCGGGCCCCGCGGGCCTTGCCGCCGGGCTGTACGCGGGCCGGAGCCGTCTGAGCACCCTCATCATCGAGAAGGGTCAGGACGGCGGTCAGATCGCCATCACCGACGAGATCGAGAACTATCCCGGTCAGATGGTGGAGGGCGAGAGCGGCCCCAGCCTCATCGCCCGCATGACCGAGCAGGCCAAGAAATTCGGCGCTGAGCGGTGCAGCGACGTCATCAAGAGCGTGGACCTCACCGGCGAGGTGAAGAAGCTGGTGGGCAACAAGGGCGAGTATGAGGCCAAGTGCGTCATCGTGGCCACGGGCGCGTTCCCCAAGCCCATCGGCTGCGAGAACGAGGGCAAGTTCACCGGCAAGGGCATCTCCTTCTGCGCCACCTGCGACGCGTCCTTCTTCGAGGACTTCGAGGTGTACGTGGTGGGCGGCGGCGACAGCGCCGTGGAGGAGGCCATGTACCTGACCAAGTTCGCCCGGAAGGTCACCATCATCCACCGGCGCAACGAGCTGAGAGCGGCCAAGTCCATCCAGGAGAAGGCTTTCGCCAACCCGAAGATCGCCTTTCTGTGGGACAGCGTGGTGGTCAAGGTGGACGGCGATGACCTGCTCAGCTCCATGACCGTCAAGAACGTCAAGACCGGGGAGCTGACCGAGATCACGGCGGACGAGGACGACGGGCTCTTCGGGCTCTTCGGCTTCATCGGCTACAACCCCAACTCCCAGCTCTTCGAGGGCGTCCTGGACATGGAGAACGGCTACATCAAGACCGACGAGAACATGCACACCAACATCCCCGGCGTCTTCGCCGCGGGCGACATCCGCGTCAAGAGCCTGCGGCAGGTGGTCACCGCCGCCGCCGACGGCGCGATCGCCGCCATGCAGGCCGAGCATTTTATCAGTAACCATTGATTTTTGCCGCGGGATGTGGTATCATGTCCCTATCTTATATAAGGAGGCCGCTTATTATGCTTGAGCTGGATAAGAATACCTTTGAGGCCGAGGTCCTCAAGGCTGAGGGAAAGATTCTGGTGGACTTCTATGGCGACGGCTGCGTGCCCTGCGCCGCGCTGATGCCCCACGTCCACGCCTTTGCCGAGACCTACGGCGACAAGATCAAGTTCTGCGCCCTGAACACCACCAAGGCCCGCCGTCTGGCCATCAGCCAGAAGATTCTGGGCCTGCCCGTCATCGCCATCTACGAGAACGGTGAGATGATCGACTCCTGCGTCAAGGAGGACGCCACCGCAGAGAACGTGGAGGCTATGATTAAGAAGTACGCCTGAGCGTACATCCCTTTACCCCGGTAGATCCCCGCAAGGGTTCTATAAATTCTAAAGAAAAGGAGGAATGACTCATGAGCATCTTAGCCGGTAAGAAGGTCATCATCATCGGTGACCGCGACGGCATCCCCGGTATGGCCATCGAGGCCTGCGCCAAGACCGCCGGCGCCGAGGTCGTCTTTTCCTCGACGGAGTGCTTCGTCTGAACCGCCGCTGGTGCAATGGATCTGGAAAATCAGAAGAGAGTCAAGGAGTTCGCTGAGCAGTATGGCCCCGAGAACATCGTTGTTCTGCTGGGCGCTGCGGAGGGCGAAGCCTCCGGTCTGGCCGCTGAGACAGTGACCGCCGGTGACCCCACTTATGCCGGTCCGTTGACAGGAGTCTCGTTGGGACTCACGGTTTACCATGTGTGCGAGCCCGAAGTGAAGGCTGAGTTTGACGAAGCCGTCTATGACGAGCAGGTCTCCATGATGGAGATGGTTCTGGATGTGGATGACATCATCAGTGAGATGAGCGCCATCCGCGACGAACACTGCAAGTACCTGGGCTGATAGGCTGAGGCCTGGGGGCGGCGGTCGTAAGGCCGCCGCCCTTTTCCTATTGAAAATCCCCCCTGTATCCCTCCCCTTTCATAAGGGGTATGAATAAATTTGGAGAAGAAAGGCTGTGGACCCCATGAAAAGTGTCATCAAGGGCGCCGGGTATATCCTGGTGCACACCCCGGACATGGTTTTGCACAACGGGACGACCCAGACCACCGAGCGGATCGTCAACCCCGAGAGCGAGTATCTCAAAGAACTGCCCAGCCACATCCGCAGTTTCGAGCAGGTCCTCTCCTACTGGCCCAACCAGGTCTATATCGGCAACAAGCACCCCGACGAGCTGGCCGGGGCCGCCCAGCCCTGGTGCGACAAGACCTGCGATGTCAGCGAGCGCTTCGGCCCCTTCGGGCAGATGATGCCCCAGGAGGAGTTCCTGCTGCTCATGCAGGCCTGCGACGTCTTTGACCTGGTGAAGCTGGAGCAGGGCTTCGTGGACGCCCACCGCGCCGCCCTCGCCGCCAACCCCATCATCGACGAGACCATCATGGCCCGCATCCCCGAGGCCCAGACCGCCGGGGACGAGATCGAGCGCCTCGTGGCCGAGGAGCACTCCGAGGGCCTCTACCACAACGGCGCTCTGGTGGGCTGCGTCAACCGCGCCCACGACATCGACGTCAACCTCTCCGCCCACGTCATGCACGAGAACCTGGTGAGCAAGGCCAGCTCTGTCATGGCCCTCCTCTCCGCCGTGAAGAACGCGGGCATCAGCAAGGACGACGTGGAGTACGTGGTGGACTGCGCCGAGGAGGCCTGCGGCGACATGAACCAGCGGGGCGGCGGCAACTTCGCCAAATCCGCCGCTGAGATCGCCGGGCTCTCCAACGCCACCGGGTCCGACGCCCGGGGCTTCTGCGCCGCCCCCGCCCACGCCATGATCGAGGCCGCCGCCCTGGTGGCCTCCGGGGCCTACAAGACCGTCATCGTCACCGCCGGCGGCTGCACCGCCAAGCTGGGCATGAACGGCAAGGACCACGTCAAGAAGGGCCTGCCCATCCTGGAGGACATGATCGGCGGCTTCGCCGTGGTCCTCACCCAGGACGACGGCGTGAGCCCGGAGATCAATCTGGACATGCTGGGCCGCCACACCGTGGGCACCGGCTCCGCCCCCCAGGCCGTTATCTCCAGCCTCGTGACCGCCCCCCTGGACAAGCACGGCCTTAAAATTACCGACATCGACAAGTACTCCCCCGAGATGCAGAACCCCGACATCACCAAGCCCGCCGGGGCCGGGGACGTGCCCCTCGCCAACTACAAGATGATCGCCGCCCTGGCCGTCAAGCGCGGGGAGCTGCAAAAGGCGGACCTGGCCTCCTTCCCTGTCAAGCACGGCCTCACCGGCTGGGCCCCCACCCAGGGCCATATCCCCTCCGGCGTGCCCTATATCGGCTTCGCCCGGGAGGACATCCTGGCCGGGAAGCTCAGCCGGGTCATGATCATCGGCAAGGGCTCGCTGTTCCTGGGCCGCATGACCAACCTCTTCGACGGCGTCTCCTTCGTCATCCAGGCCAACTCCGGCGCGGAGAAGGCCTCCGGCGTCAGCGAGGACGAGGTCAAGAGCATGATCGCCAAGGCCATGAAGGACTTTGCCGCCACGCTGATGGCGGACGCCGAGTAAGCGGAGGCGTGCTATGAGTAATCTGGAAAAAACCATTGCCAAGGCGTTCCTGGAGATGGCGGAGGGGCTGGAGACCGGCTCCTTCGGCCCCAG
>CAJUOA010000055.1 GCA_910587785.1 uncultured Oscillospiraceae bacterium
AAAATGGCTGATTTAGGCGGTAGGCTCCTCGATGCTCTTCCGGAAGAGGTCCTCCTCGATCTGGCAGAGGGACAGCCGGGGCAGAAGGCAGAGCAGACGCTCCTTGAGGGACTCGGCCTTCTCCACCTGCCCTCCTCTGGAGTACATCCTCCGCAGAGCCATGAGGAAACCAAACTCATACTCCTCATCGCATACCTCCAGGATCGGCGGCAGATACTGCTCGACGAAATCCGTCTTGTCCAGATTGAACGCGGCGTCAAGGATGGGCTCCCACATACCCAGATTTTTCTCCGTTGGCGGGTCCAGGAGTTCCCGGATCGGGCCCTCCGCTTCCTCATAGACGGCAAGGACCTCCTCATAGCGCTGGGAATTCACCAGCATATGGAGACAGCGCTGGAGCGTGATTCCATCCGGGTGCTCGGCCAGCTCCCGGCGGCGCTCCTCCAGGGTCTCGCGGCCCCGCCCCAGGTGGAGGCTGAGGTGATCCTGCTCCAGCCTCATGCGCAGATACCAGGGGTGCTCCGGGTGGCCCTCCGTCTTCTGCACGAAGCGGCCGGTGATCTCGCAGGCCCGCTTGAAGGCCTCCCGGCCCTGGTTGATGAGCACATGGATTTTCAGGCTCTCCAGCTTGTCATGGTCCCGCATCAGTGTTTCCGCGTCACCCAGACCGCCGCTCAGGGCGGCGTCCACCGTCTGGAGCTGGGAATCGATCTGCTCCATAGCCTCCCGGAGGGAGCTGTCGTCCCGGAGGATGGAGTACTTCACCGCCAGGTCCTCTGTGCGCTCCAGGCTGGTCACGCCGAAGAGCTCGTCGATGCTCACGCCGAAAAAGGTGGCGATCCTGGGCAGAAGGGTGACCTCCGGCGTGCCGCTCCCCACCTCCCACCGGGAGACGGTCTGGGGGGTCAGGTAGAGGTACTCCGCCAGCTCCGTCTGGGTGACATTCCGCTTCTTTCTCAGCAGGGCGATCTTTTCTCCGATTGTCAGTTTCATGAACGTTCCTCCTCTGTCAAACTTCCGGCCCCTTGGGACCATCACCAGTATGACAGAAAAGGAGGGCGCTGTCCAGCAAGGCAGGCTTGTAAAAAATTCAACCGCCCCGCCGGAAGAGCTCCGGCAGGAGGTCGGACACCTCCGGGTACATCAAAAACCCCGTGCCGACGCCCAGCTCATTGCCCATCTGGATCTTCCGGCGGAGGGTCCCGGCGTCGTCGAAGAGGACGAAGCGGCTCTCCCCGTCCCCGGTGGAGGTGAAGTACCTGGCGCAGAGGTCGGCGGAGTAGAAGACGCCCGGGCCCTTCCGGCTCAGAAGCTCAGAGAGGACCTCGCCGCTGAGGGGCTCCCCCTCGCCGGTGGGGCAGGGGAGGGGGAAGCTCATGCGCAGCCGCTGGAGATCCAGGGCAAGGCGCTGGATGCCGAAGGTTCCGGCGGCCTCCTCCAGCCGGGTGCGCAGGGTGCCGCCGGAGATGGCGGTGCAGATGAGCACCCGGGCCCGGGGGACCTGATGGCCGTAGGCCTCGGGGACGAAGAGGGCGCGGTTGTTCCGGGCGAGGACGGTGCTCAGCGCCTCCAGGAAGGCGGTACGGTCGGCGCTGGGGGGCTGTTCAAAGTCCGCCAGCACCCCGGGGAAGCCCCGGTTGCCGCACTCGCGCCACACCTCCCGGACCAGGGCCCCGGCGTCCCGGATGACGCCGCAGTCCTGGTCCCCCAGGACCATGAGCCCGCCCTGGGTCCGGGCCAGCAGGTTTTGGCGGGTGAGATGGCCGTCCCGGCCCACCCGGTAGGCTACATGGGCCGCCCGGTCGGTGTACCGGAGGGCCTCCCGCAGGTTCTCCGGCGTAGTGGCTAAGTAGATCTGCACGGTCAGTTCCCCCTTGTGGAATGGTGAAATATGTGCTATACTACCCCCATATTATGCGACCAAGGAGGGCCCTATGCCGTTTTCCCTGATACCGGACCAGGTTTTTGCGCGCTATACCGACCTTACGCCCCAGGTGCTGAAGGACTTCGGGGTGGAGCTCCTGCTGTGCGACCTGGACTACACCCTCGCCCCCCGGAGCATGGCGGAGCCGGACGGCACCCTGCACACATGGCTGGAGGGGTGCCGGGAGGCGGGGATCACCGTGATGATCCTCTCCAACAACCGCTCCAGCCGCCGGGTGGAGACCTTCTGCTCCCAGCTGGGCATCCGCTACGTGGGCCATGCGGGAAAACCGAAGACCCGGGGCTACCGGGAGGCCATGGCCATTGCCGGGGCGTCCCGGGAGGAGACGGCCATGGTGGGCGACAAGCTCCTCACGGACGTGCTGGGGGCCCGGCGGAGCGGGGTCCTGGCCCTGATGGTGGAGCCCCTGGGAGGCCCGGTGGGGGCATGGAACCATGTGCTTCACGGGCTGCAGAGGCCCTTCAAATGGATCGCAAGAAGGAGATGCAAGAGGAAATGAGCAGATTTCACAAGATCGCGGAGAAGCTTTCCGGGCGCGGCCTGGACGCCATGATGGTCACCAGCGGTCCCAACCGGCTCTACGCCGGCGACTTCGCCTCCAGCGCGGGGATGGCTATCGTCACGGAGAAGAAGACCTGGTTTTTTACCGACAGCCGGTACATCGAGGCCGCGCAGAAGAACATCCAGGGCGCGGACATCCAGGAGTTCACCCGGGAGAAGCCCCTGCTGGACCTGGCCAAGGAGGTCATGGAGCGCAACGGCCTGAAGAAGGTGGGCTTTGAGGAGCGCTACACCACCGTGCAGGACTACGAGCGCTGGAAGGAGAAGCTCCCCTGCGAGCTGGCGCCCGCCTCCACCTTGTTCAGCGAGCTGCGGTCGGTGAAGGAGCCGGAGGAGATCGAGCGCCTCGTCGCCGCCCAGCGCATCGCGGAGAAGAGCCTGGTGGAGACATTGGACTTCATCAAGACCGGCCGCACGGAGAAGGAGATCGCGGCCTTCCTCCTGTACCGGATGCTCTCCAACGGCGCGAACCGCATGAGCTTCCCGCCCATCGTGGTCAGCGGGGCCAACAGCAGTATGCCCCACGGCGTGCCCAGCGACAAGCCTGTGGCGGACGGGGACTTCCTCACCATGGACTTCGGCTGTATGCTGGACGGCTACTGCTCCGACATGACCCGCACCGTGGCCATCGGCCACGCCACCGAGGAGATGGACAAGGTCTACCACACGGTGCTCCAGGCCCAGCTGGCGGGTATTGCCACCGCCAAGGCCGGTGTCACCGGCAGGGCTGTCCACGAGGCAGCCGCGAAGGTCATCGCCGATGCGGGCTACGGCGCGTACTTCGGCCACGGGTTCGGCCACGGCCTGGGTCTGGAGGTCCACGAGGACCCCAGCGCCAACATGGCCAACGACAAGCCTCTGCCCGTGGGCGCGGTGATCTCGGCGGAGCCGGGCATCTACATCCCGGGCCGGTTCGGCGTGCGCATCGAGGATGTGGTGGTCATCGAGGAGAACGGGTGCCGGGATATTATGGAGGCGCCGAAGGAGCTCATCATCATCAAGTAACCGGCGCGAAGCGCAAAATAAAAGTTTCGTCCACCTTTTCAAAGGTGGTGGAGTCCAGGCAACAGCTAGCCGAAGGCTAGCCAAGCCCAAGCTGGCGAAGCCAGCGCAGGGGGCAAAGCCTCTGGTGGGTTTGGGCGAAGCCCAACATCCCCCCGTCCAAAAACAAAAGGGACGCGAACGTGTTGTTCGCGCCCCTTTTTACCTGGTTTAATCGTCGATGGGGCCGGCATCAAACTCCAGGATCGCGCCGGTGGCGGCATCAATCTCGAAGTCGTACTCCATGCCGCTGTAGACGATCTCGATCTCATAGATGGTCTTGCCGTCGTCCCGGTCCTGCTTGGCCTTGACGATGTGGGAGGCGGCAGCGCCGGGGACCTTGGAGAGCGCAAGCTCCTTGGCCTCGTCCAAGGTGACGGGGGAGCCGGTACCGGGGGTGTAGTGCTCTGCGTCGTGGTCAAAGCTGATGATCTCGCCGGTGGCGGCGTCGATCTCGTAGTCGTACTCCTTAGCGCCGCTGTAGAACTCCACGTCATAGACCTGGCGGCCGTCATCCCACTCCAGCTTCTTCTGGATGAAGGTTACATCCTCCGCCTTCAGTCCGGCGTGCTCCAGGGCCTTAGCCGCAGCATCCTCGGCGGTGAGGAGGCCGTCAGGCTTTTTGACGGGTGTCTGCCCCTCGCCGGAGAAGGTGTCCGCGTCGGTGACCAGGCCGGTGAGCTTGACGGTCTTGGTCTCGCCGTCCCATTCCACCTGCTTGCCCATGATGCCGCCGATGGCCCGCAGGGGCAGGTAGGTGGAGCCGTTATAGAGCAGGGGGTGGACCGTCTTTCCGTTGACGTCGGTGAAGGTGCGGCTCTCGCCGTCCAGGACGATGGTGAAGTCGTCCCGGACCTCGGCGGTAACGGTTTCAACAGCGGCGTCCTTGTCCGGTGTTCCGGCGGTGGCATCGGCAGTGCGCCTGCCGGAGAGGGTGACGGTAAGGGTGTCCTGGTTCCAGTCCACGTTCTTGCCCATGATCTCGCCGATGGCCCGGACAGGGAGGTAGGTGGTGCCGTCGCAGAGGATGGGCTGGACCTCCTGCCCCTCCGCGTTGTAGAAGGTCTGCTCCTTGCCGTCGATGAGGATGGTCATATCGGGGCGAAGCTGGACGTCTGCCTGGGAGACCGCCCCGGCTCCGGCGGTCAGGCACAGGGCCAGGGCCCCGCAGCAGACCGGCAGGGCCAGATGGCGCTTGATGGAACGGGTGGTTTTTTTCATCATGGTTTACTCCTCCTGATAGAATGGGTAGGCGTCTTGCTCAAGTATAGCAGGTCAGGGGGAAAAATGCAAGACCCTTCCCGGGGGCCGCGTCAGAGGCCGGCGCTCTGCATCCATCCAAAGAGGGGCGACAGCGGGATCATGAACAGGGAGAAGGCCATGGACGACACGCTCACCAGCGTGGCCCGCTGGGCGGAGGGGAAGCGGGCGTTGAGCCGCTTGTCGCTGACCAGCTGCAGGGCGTCGTCCAGCATCCCCGCCGCAAGGCCGGAGGCCATCAGCACCGGCAGGAGCGTCCCCCGGGACAACAGGGCGCAGAGGACTGTGCCGGTCCCCGCCAGCGCCGCCGCCTTCCAGTAGGGCAGGCGGTCCAGGGGGGCCGTGATCAGTCCAGCCAAGCCTCCGCCCAGCCCCAGCGCGAACAGCGCCGGACCCAGCAGGGCGGGGGCTGTCACCGCCGCCTCCACCCGCTCCTGGAGGAAGAAGCGGGTCAGCGTAGCGCAGGCTCCGATCAGGGCGTTGACCAGCATGATGGCCCCCGCCGTCCGGTCGGTCCGGAGGAGGTCCCAGGCCCCCAGGATTGTGTCCCGCAGCGCCGCGGGAAGGGCGCGCGGCGTGGCGGCGGGGCCCTCCCGCCCGGGGCACACCGGCTCGGTGAGGCTCAGCGCCGCCGCGAGCCCCAGCAGGGCGATGGCCGCGTCCAGCAGGCAGGCCCTCCGCCAGCCGAGGATCATCGTAGCTCCGGCCAGGAGCATGGCCCCGCCGTCGCTGAGGCGGTAGACCGCGTTTTGCAGGGAGGAGAATTTCAAATACCCGTCCTCCTGGCCCGCTTGGAGCATGGTCTCGTAGGCCATGGCCTCCCGGGTGCCGGACTGGAGGTTGAACCCCAGCGCCAGCACCGCCATGGACAGGCACACGCCCGTCAGGCTCTCCGAGCACATCAGCAGCAGGGGGGACAGCAGGAACATGGCCTGCCCCGCCGCCAGAGTCCGCCTCCGGCCCAGGAGGTCCGCCAGGAGGCCGGAGGGGAGCTCACCGCAGAGGCTGACGGCGTGGAACACGCCCTCCGCCGCGCCGATCTCCACCAGGGAGAACCCCCGCAGGGCCAGCAGGAGCACCCAGATGCTCCCCGCCGGACGGAACCCCGCGCACCACTCCAGCAGCAGGAGCGTCCGCTTTTGCCGGGGGAGGGGGAAGTGTTTAGTATTTTTGGGCATAAAAATTGCGCCATCCTTTCTTTTTTGAGTAAGAAAAGGACCGGCGCGGCCTGTCTGTGACAGCTTCCTGTCACATGAAAAAGGGCGCACTGGTCCTGTGGACGGCCATATCACAGCCTAAAAAGTGCAGAATCAAGCCATTTTGCACCCAGCGCATCCCTCTGCTCTCCTTTCGTGAGATGGACACAGTGTAGCACAAACAGCGGGACCTGTCAAGCCGGGAGAGTGGGACTTGCAAAACCGTCCCGCCTCCTGTATAATGGCCCTATTCAATCGTTCGCGTCCCGTTCCCCGGAAAAGACCGGGGGACCGGGGCGGGGAAAGGAGCACACGATGCTGTCGCTGTTGAAGGGATCGGTAGGGGAAACTGCGGCCCCCCTTATTTTTCTGGTGCTTTTCCTGGTCATCGTCGGCGGCGCGCTGTGGGTGACGCCCCGGCTCGCCAAGTGGCTGGACCAGCGTGAGGCGAAGAACAAGAGCTATTTTGACGGAATGCTGGAGGAGGACCCGGCCGAAACGGCGGATACCTCCGTCCAAAAGGGGGGAGACAGCCATGTTTGAGATCATCCGAACGGAGGGACATGCCCGCAGGGGCCGGTTCCGCTGTGCGCATGGCGGCGAGGTGCAGACCCCCGTCTTCATGAACGTAGGCACCCAGGGAGCCATCAAGGGCGCTCTCAGCGCCCACGACCTGAAGGACATCAAGTGCCAGATCGAGCTGAGCAACACCTACCACCTCCATCTCCGCCCCGGGGACCAGGTGGTCCGCTCACTGGGCGGGCTCCACAAAATGATGGACTGGGACGGCCCCATCCTCACCGACTCCGGCGGGTTCCAGGTCTTCTCCCTCTCGGGACTGAGAAAGATCACCGAGGAGGGGGTCACCTTCGCCTCCCACATCGACGGACGGCGCATCTTCATGGGGCCTGAGGAGTCCATGCAGATCCAGGCCAACTTGGGCAGTGACATTGCCATGGCCTTCGACGAGTGCGTGGAGAATCCCGCGCCCTATGAGTACGTCAAGCAGTCCTGCGAGCGGACCCTCCGCTGGCTGGTCCGGTGCCGGGAGGAGCACCGGTGCCTCTGCGCCCGGCCGGACTGCCTCAACCCCGCCCAGATGCTCTTCGGCATCAACCAGGGGGGCACCTATGAGGACCTGCGGGTCTGGCACATGGACCAGATCGCCCGGGTGGACTGCGACGGCTACGCCGTCGGCGGCCTCGCCGTCGGGGAGGCCACGGAGGTCATGTACCGCATCCTGGACGTGGTCCTGCCCCACGCGCCGGAGGACAAGCCCCGGTACCTCATGGGCGTCGGTACGCCCTCCAACATCATTGAGGGCGTGTGGCGGGGGATCGATTTTTTCGACTGCGTCATGCCCGCCCGCAACGCCCGCCACGGCAAGCTCTTTACCTGGCAGGGGAGCCTCAACATCAAAAACGAGAAATACAAGCTGGACACCGGGCCTATTGACCCTGCCTGCTCCTGTCCGGTCTGCCGGAGCTTTTCCCGGGCATACCTCCGCCACCTCTTCAAGGCGGAGGAGATGCTGGCCATGCGCCTGGCGGTGATGCACAACCTCTGGTTTTACAATACCTTGATGGAGCGTATCCGGGACGCGCTCGACGCCGGGGAGTTTGCCGCCTTCCGGGCGGAGTACAGCGAGAAATTGGATAGGAAGGTTTGAATGGCAGTGGGTTCTGCCCTCCAGCCCCGGGGCCTCCCCGGCCCCATGCCCCGGGTTACTTTTTGTACGGACAAAAAGTAACCAAAAAACCGCTTAAGGAACTACGTTCCTTAAGAATCTTCCTGAACGACGGGGGTATTAGTTTACGCTACGACCTGTTTGTCTCCTTTTCCCAATGTCTGCTATGGGCCGATGGCAGTCTCTGCGCCGCCGCCGCTCCCTTGCCCTTTAGTCTTCTTCGTTGGGTTCGCCTCCTAGGAGCACGCTTCTTTGGAGAGACTACCGGGCCGCCGGCACGGTGCGGGCGATACTGCCCTGCGATACGGCGCACCCCTTTCGTAGGGGCGCACATTGTGCGCCCGCCCGACAACCATATTTTCACAGAAGGAGCCCCCAACCATGCGACAAAAACGGCTATTTGCCCTGATTATGCCCCTGCTCTGCGCCCTGATTCTAGCCAGCTGCTCCAGCATCGTCTCCCAAGAGGACTACGCCGCCCTTACCGCCGAGCGGGACGCCCTCTACGCCCAAGTGGTAGAGCTTCAAAAGACCGCCTTAGAGGAGCCGCAGAAACAGCAAGTCCGCATCTCCGGCCAATTCTCCGCCACGGTCCGCGCCCTGCTCCCCGACTATGTTTTGGACGATTTCACCCCCCATGTGGCAGTGCTTACTGAATTCCAGTCCGCGCCATTCTCCTTGATTCTGGGGGCCCAAGCCGGTGATCTGACGCCCGGCGAGGTCTACGTCTTCGAGATCGAACCCAAAGAAGTAGAGATCCCCTTAAATACGGACTACCAATTCGGCCCTGACCTCGCCCTTCCACTCTACGGCCTGAAAATATCCAACATTCGCCCCGCCGACACAGAGAGCGATGACGAGTGGGGCCTCCAGCCCAAAGGGCTCGAATACGAGATCATCGGCTAGGCGAAACAATGTTTCGCACCCTAAAAATAATGTGAGGTGTCTTATGAACCAAAAAGAAGTTGCTGAACTGCGCAAGCGGTTCAAACCCGAGAAGAGCGCCATCAGCCGCATCTACGGCTGCTACGTCAACAGCATCGGCGAGGTGGTCTCCTACCTGGACGAATCCCTGGGCATGATGCCCCAGGAGGAGGCGGAAAAGTACTTAAATCTCCTGAAAAAGTCCCTCTCCGGCGGCTTGGGCAAGAACCTGATTGACGTCGTCTTCTCCACCGAACAGGTTATGGAGGGCGAGGAGCACAAACTGCTCACCTCCCTGCGCAGCAGCGCCCTGAAGGACCTGGAGACCCGGGAGGCCTTCTACAAGAAGGTCATCGACTGCCTGGACATGGGGGATATCAACTACCTTATCCTCCTCGCCCACGACGCCTACGACGTCCCCAACCGGAACCCGGACGGAGAGGCCCAGGAGGACGCGTCGGACACCGTCTTCTCCTACATTATCTGCGCCGTCTGCCCGGTGAAGGAGTGCAAGGTGGAGCTGGGCTACTTCCCCGGGGAGAACGAGTTCCACAGCTGCGCCGCCGGACAGGTGGTTTCCGCGCCGGAGCTGGGCTTCCTCTTCCCCGCCTTCGACAACCGCGCCGCAAACCTCTACAACGCCCTCTTCTACACCCGTAAGCCCGACGAGATTCACCAGGAGTTCATCGACGGCGTCTTCCACACCGAGCCCCCCATGTCCGCCGCCGAGCAGAAGGAGGCCTTCGAGAGCGCCCTCACCGATTCCCTGGAGGAATCGTGCAGCATAGAGGTCATCCAGACCGTCCACGAGCGCCTCCGGGAGCGCATCGAGGAGCACAAGGACAGCAAAAACCCCGAGCCCCTGTCCCTCACGGTCGGAGAGGTGGGGAGCATCCTGCGGGAGTGCGGCGTAGCGGAGGCCCGGGTGGACGCCTTCCAGGAGCAGTGCGGCCAGCGCTTCGGCGAGGGCGCGGCCCTGAGCCCCGCCAACCTCATCGACAGCGGAAAATTTGAGGTCAAGACCGAGCAGGCCACCATCTCCGTGGACCCCTCGTGCAGCTACATGGTGGAGACCCGGATCATTGACGGCGTCAAATATCTCCTCATCCCCGCCGGGGAGGGCGTGGCGGTCAACGGCCTGCCCGTCACCGTCCGCTCCGCCCCGGAGACGGAGGAGGAACATGGATAAAACGGTCTTCTCAGCGGCGGTGCTGACCGTCAGCGACCGCAGTGCCCGCGGAGAGCGTCCCGACGAGAGCGGCCCCGCCGCAGCGGCGATGCTGGCGGCGGCGGGCTACCAAGTGGCGTCCCAGTCCGTAGTCCCGGACGAGCGCGGCGAGATCGAAGCCGCCCTCGCCGCCCTGGCGGAAGCCGGAACCGCCCTTGTCGTCACCACCGGCGGCACCGGCTTCTCCCCCCGGGACGTCACCCCCGAGGCCACCGCCGCCGTCTGTCAGCGCATGGTCCCCGGCATCCCTGAAGCCATGCGCCTGGCCTCCCTGGCCGTCACGCCCCGGGCCATGCTCTCCCGGGCGGTCGCCGGGATTCGGGACAGGACCCTGATCGTCAATCTCCCCGGCAGTCCCAAGGCCGTCCGCGAGAATTTGGAGGCCGTCCTGCCCGCCCTCCGCCACGGCCTGGAGGTCCTGCGGGGAGCGTCCACAGACTGCGGATAAAACATATGGCTTGCCCTGCGGAAGGAGCCCTCCTCCCGCAGGGCTTTTTTTGCCGCTTTGAAAAATTTTTCTTTTGACACTTAATTTTCCAGAAAACAAGACGATAAATGGGTTGTGAGCGGTCGGGGAACGGATTCTCCCCGCCACGCGGCGGCGTCCAGGGACGGACGCGCCGGACAACTGAATGATTTCTTGCGGTTCGCGCAGACCGCTTGAAATACACCCCAGCAGGTCGGTTCCACGCCTGCTCCGGCCGGGTACGAGCGTGAATGGACTTGCAGCCTACCCGCTCCGGGCGAATGGATTTGCCCGGAAGTATTGAAAAGGAGATTCATTATGCGTATTCAGCACAATATCATGGCGATGAACGCCTACCGCAACTACAACCTGAACAACAAGGCCCTGTCGGGCAACCTGGAGAAGCTGTCTTCCGGTTACAAGATCAACCGCGCCGGTGACGACGCCGCTGGTCTCGCGATTTCCGAGAAGATGCGCGCCCAGATCACCGGCCTGAATGCCGCCCAGAAGAACGTCAAGGACGGCATCTCCCTGGTGAAGACCGCTGAGGGCGCCATGCAGGAGATCCAGGATATGCTCAACCGCATGGACTACCTGGCTACCCAGTCTGCCAACGGCACCTACGACAACGAGGTCGACCGCGCTGCCCTCCAGAAGGAGGTCAACCAGCTCAAGACCGAAATCAATCGTATCGCCGACTCCGCCAACTTCAACGGCATTAAGCTGCTGGACGGTTCCTTGGAGAAGGGCAAGATCACCGGCGCGAAGTACGAGAGCGTCGCTTCCGAGGACATCCTTGGCCTGATTCCCCCCGAGCTGAACAAGGGCCAGCCCGCCGTTGACGCGGAGCAGACCATCGTGGAGGCCGACGGCGAGAAGGCTACCCCCGCTTCCTTCTCCGTGAAGCTGGATAACCTGAACGTCGTGAAAGACGACAATAATTTTGTTCTGAACATCGGTGGCAAGGACCTGACCGCCGTCAGCGTCAAGGAGGGCATGAACTCCGATCAGATCGCTGAGCTGTTCAACGGCACTGAGGTCGACCTCACTGACGATCAGGGCAATACTGTCACCTTTAAGATCACTGCTCAGGATAATATCCTGAACTTCAAGGCCACTACTGCCGCCGCCTTTGATCCCCCCAAGGATGTGACCTTCACCAGCTCCTCCACCCAGAAGGCTACGGATGATATTGAAGTCCACCTGCCTGGTCCCAAGGATGCCGCTGGTGCTGAAACCGCCAACAAGGTGTATGTTGATGCCTATGCTGAAGCTGGTGGTAAGACAAGTGCTGCCCTCACTAGCACTCCTGCTGTTACTAACCTAACTCCGACCGATGGTGATGCTGCCGGTGCCAATAAGCTTGATGTAGACGCTATCGTTGCCAAGGCAAAGGCGGACGGTTTGACTGGCGATGTCAGCGTCAAGATTGGCGATGATGGCAAGGCTAGCCTGTATATTGGCTCTCAAAAGATTGCCGATGATGCTGCTGGCATTGACTTTACCGATAATGCACTGGCTGTTGGTGACCATGTGGTCGATTTCGGCGACTTTGGTAAGGTGAATTTCAAGGTCGCTACTGCCGCTGTTGACGCGGGGGCCGATGTTGCAGGCAAGGTGACTGTCGGCACAGGTCTGACTATCAATAGTACCGAGAACATTGAGCAGGAAATCGCTGTCGAAGCTGACGAGCTAAAGACAGAGCTGGAAGCTGCTGGCCTGGATGGCCTTGCCTCTGGCAATGTGTCTGTTTCTTATAATAAGGCATTCGAGAATGCAGACGGCACTAAGGGCAGATGGGAAATGACCGCTGACGGTCAGACTGTCGGCCTTACCGCTACTGTCACCGCCGGTAAGCTGGAACTGGCGGGTCAGGGTGCCACCATCTTCACTGTCGATATGTCCGCTGCTGGTGCCAATCCTACCGTCAAGCCCACCGAGTCTGACTTCCAGGATGCCTTCGCCAACGGCAAAACCGTCGCCAAGCTGGGCAAGGAGGCCACCGTCACCGGCACCATCAACGGCGCTACCCAGAACATCCAGAAGGGTTCCGACGGCGGCGACGACCGCGTGGCCAACACCACTATCGACCTGAGCGACTACTTCCAGAAGGACGGCACCACCATTACTCTGGGCGATACCACCTACACCATCGCCGTGGGCAAGGACAGCAAGTTCAAGGACGCCAAGAACGTCATTGACCTGACCGACTTCGAGCCCAATGCTGTGGACGCCAAGGTCGCCGCCACCCGTTTGACCGCCGTTGCCAAGAACAACAACGGCATCTTCTCCATCGGCCACGACGGCAACGGCAACACCACCCTCCAGCAGCTCTCCGAAGTCAAGGACAGCACCGACATGACCACCCGCGAGAAGATCGCCAGCTATATTAAGATCTCCACCGTGGATGCCAAGTCCCTGCGCGATGTCAAGACCGCCAGCGGCCTGACCCTCCAGATCGGCGATACCAGCGATGATTTCAACCAGATGAATGTCTCCGTTGGCGATATGCACGTCGATGCCATGGGCACCGAGGGCGGCGCAAAGATCGCCGACATCGACATCGGCAACCAGGAAGGCGCTGCTGCCGCCGTCCAGACCATCAAGGACGCCATCAACTACGTCTCCAGCGTCCGCGGCGACCTGGGCGCGATCCAGAACCGTCTGGACCACACCGCCAACAACCTGAGCGTCATGGCGGAGAACATCCAGGATGCCGAGAGCACCATCCGCGACACCGACGTGGCCGAGGAGATGATGTCCTATGTGAAGAACAACATCCTCGTCCAGTCCGCCCAGGCCATGCTGGCCCAGGCGAACCAGGTGCCTCAGGGTGTGCTCCAGCTGCTGGGCTAATTCCCAACCGCATTTTCCCAACCAACCCGCAAGGGGTCCGGGCAATCTGCCCGGACCCCTTTTTGTCATGCTAAAAGCAGTAATTCCTCCGGCTTTACGGAGATTTGAAGAACTTTTGCCCCTTCCAGCACTGCCCGCTCACTCCGGTCCAGCTCCATCCAGAGCACAGCGTCCTCCGCCGTATCCTCCCCGGGGCCCAGAGCCGCCAGCAGGCAGGAGACATCCTCCACCACCCGCAGGACCTGACTGGAGAAGGTGTTCACATCCCCCTCTCCGGCAAGCCGAAGGGTGCTCTGCCGGATACCCAAAGTAGTGACACCCTCCCGCCAGGGCGCGGCACAGTGCAGTGTGAGCCCCCAGCCGGGCAGGCGGACGGTCCCCGCCTCCGTTCCCCGCCGGACCGGAAGCAGATTCCTGCAGCCGGAGAGCCGTGCGGCGCTGACAGTCCCTGGATTTTCCATAAGCTCCCTGACTGTGGAAACCGGGGAGGATTTCCCGCACTCCAGCAGGCAGATCCGCTCACAGCTGCGATGGACCTCCCCCAAGTCGTGGCTGACCCAAAGCGCCGGACCGGGAAAACGGTCAAGAAAGTCCCTCAGCTCCTGTTCCAGCTTCCATTTCAAGGCGCTGTCCAGGGCGGAGAGAGGCTCATCCAGTAAAATCGCTCGGGGCTCCGAGGCCAGGATACGGGCCAGAGCCGTCCTCTGCTGCTGTCCGCCGGACATCTGCCGGGGGAGAAGGTCCTCCGTCCCCTCCAGCCGCAGCAGGGCGGTGAGCTCCCGCACCCGTTCCGCCCGCTGCCTCCGCTCCAAATGGAGGCACCCGGCGGCAATGTTCCCTGCGCCCGTCATGTGGGGGAAGAGGGCGTAGTGCTGGAAGAGGTATCCCACCCGCCGTCTCTGGGGCGGCAGATCCACCCGGCGGGCGCTGTCGAAGAGCACCTGGCCGTCCAGCTCGATCCGTCCCCGGTCGGGCCGCTGGATGCCGGCAATACATTGCAGGGTCATGCTCTTCCCGCACCCGGAGGCGCCCAGAAGCGCCAGTGAGGCCCCGGAAGGGGCCTCGAACTCTGTGTCCAGGAAAAAGCCTCCGGCCCGCTTTTGAATCCGCACCTTCAGCGCCACCGCCCCGCCTCCTTTCGCTCCAGCAGGTTCACCGCCGCCAGCACCGCCGCAGAGAGCGCCAGGTTCACCAGCACCCAGCGGAGGGCCAGTGCGTCCTGCCCGGTGCGCCAGAGCTGGTAGACGGTGGTGGAGATGGTAGCCGTCCGCCCCGGCGTGTACCCGGCGATCATGGACGTGGCTCCGTACTCCCCCAGGGCCCGGGCAAAGGAGAGCACCGTCCCCGCCAGAATACCCTGACGGCAAACCGGCATCCGAATATGCCAGAAGACATACCGGTCACTGAGCCCCAGGGTCCGGCCGGCGTAGGCCAAGGTCTCGTCGAAAGCCTCGAAGGCCCCGCGGGCCGTGCGGTACATCAGGGGGAAGATTACCACCGTCGTACCAAAGATGGCGGACCACCAGGTCATGGTCAGCCGCACCTGGAAGTGCTCCAAGACCCAAGCACCGATGACCCGCCGGGGCCCCAGCACCAGCAGTAACAGGTACCCCACCACTGTGGGCGGCAGGACCAGAGGCAGAGTCAGCACCGCGTCCAGCAGGCCCTTCGCCAGCCGCGGGGCCCGGGCGGCGTAATACGCCGCCCAGATGCCCAAAAAGAAGGTCGCTCCCGTGGCGATGGCGGCGATGCGCAGGGAGTTTAAAAGAGGAAACCAATCCATATCAGCCCAGGTGGATAAAGCCCATGCTCCGGAACACATCCGCCGCCCTGTCTGTGCGGAGGAAGGCAAGGAAATCCCGGGCGCCGCCCTGGTTCTTCCCGGCGGTGAGGACGGCGGCGGGGTAAACCACCTGCCCGCACATCTCCTCCGCAGCGGAATCCACAGCGGTGAGCCCGGCGGAGAGGGCGTCTGTGGCATAGATGATGCCGCAGTCCACCGCCCCCTCGGAGACTTGGGTGGTGACCTCCTTGACGTTGGAGCCGTAGGTGATGAGCCCGGAGGCGGCCAGTGCCGCCTCGTCCAGGCCGTAGAAAGCCAGGAGCTTCTGGGCGTACTGCCCCACAGGCACATCGCTGTTGCCCATGCAGAGCAGGACGCCGCTCCCCTCCTCCAGACGCTCCGCCAAGCCGTCATAGCCAGTGATCCCGGCGGGATTCCCCTCCGGCACCGCAAGGACTACCTTGTTTTCCAGCAGGTCCACCCGGGTGTCCGGCAGGACGAAGTCCAGCCCCTCGGTATTCACATCCGGACCGGCAGAGGCGTCCAGCTGGTCCATCTGCCTCTGCCCGGCGGAGAGAAAGAGGTCGCACTCCGCCCCCTCCCGGATCTGCGTTTTGAGCGTCCCGGAGGAATCGAAGTTGAAGATCAGCTCCACATTTCCGCGCTTTTCCATGTACTGCTCCCCGATCTCCGTCAGCGTCTCCTGGAGGGAGGCGGCGGCAAAGACGGCGATCTCGGAAGTCTCCCTCCCGCCGCCGCAGGCGGTGAGAAGGAGGACCAGCGCCGCCAAAAGGACCACTCCCAATTGCTTCTTTTTCATCGCGGTTCCTCTACTAACTGGATACTTATTTCCCAAATCCACAGTTGGGATATGTACAGTCCCCGCACCCCAGGCAGAGCCCGCCCTCGCCCATGGAGGCGATGTCCTCCCGGCTGACCGGCACTCCGGCGGCCACGCGGGGGAGGATCAGGTCGAAAATCGTGGCCTTGGCGTACATGACGCACCCGGGAAGGCCCATCACAGGGGTGCCGTCCTCGTAGTACCCCAGCAGGAACATGGCTCCCGGCAGGACGGGTGCGCCGTAGGTGACGATCCGCGCCCCGGAGCGCCGGATGGCCCCGGGGGTCCTGTCGTCGGGGTCCACGCTCATGCCCCCGGTGCAGAGGACCAAGTCCACGCCGCTCTTCCGCACACCGGCGATGGCGGCGGCGATGGCCTCCAGCTCATCGCCCGCAAGGCGGTGCTCGGTGACGGCGATGCCGAATTCCTCCAGCTTCCGCCGCACCACGGGGGTGAAGGCGTCCTGGACCAGCCCCTTGGCCACCTCACTGCCGGTTGTGATGACCCCGGCGGTCTTCAGCTTCCAGGGCAGGAGCTCCAGCAGGGGAGCGTCCCCGGCGGCGTCCTCGGCCCGGGAGAGCTTCTCCTCCTCGATCACCAGGGGGATCACCCGGGTGCCGCAGAGCTTGTCCCCGGCCCGGACCGGTGTATTGCCGCGGCGGGTGGCGATCATGATGTCCTCCAGCAGGTTCACCGCGTTCAGCCGCCGGGTATCCACCCGGAAGAGGCCGTCTATGGCGGCGGTGAGCTCGATCTTGCCCTCCTTGACGGCGCTTCGGACCATGTGCTCGTTCTCGCAGAGCCGGACCAGCCGTCCGGCGGCGTCGTTCTCGTGGACCATGCCCGGGACCATCTCCCAGACATAGAGGTTCTCCTTGCCCATGGCGAGGAGAACGGGGATGTCCTCCTCCCGGACCACATGGCCCTTGCGGAAGCGGGCGTCCTTGTATTGGCCGGGGATGATCTGGGTCATGTCGTGGCAGAGCACATGGCCCACGGCCTCCTGGACGGGGATGAGCTTCATGGCGTGACCTCCTTGATGATCTCAACAGTGTCGCCGGGGTGGACAACGCCCTCTCTCCGGACGACGGCGAAAATGCCCTCCGTGGGCATGACGCAGGTCCCGGCGGCTTTGCGGATGGCGCATTCCCCGTGGCACTCCTTGCCGATCTGGGTGACCTCCACCTCCGTCTCCCCCAGGCGCAGGCGGGTGCCGGGGGAAAGGTCTTTCAGGACGATGCCCTCCGTGGTGATGTTCTCCGCGAAGGCTCCCGGGGACAGGTCCGGCAGGGCGGCGCGGAGGGTGTCGATGCTCTCCTCCGCCAGCAGGCTGACCTGCCGGTGCCAGTCCCCGGCGTGGGCGTCGCCCACGATGCCGTGGCGGAGCTTCAGCGTGACGGACTCCACCGGATGCTTGGGGGTGCCTTTTTCCTCGCTGATGTTGACAGAAACGACTCGGGCCATTCTCACCACTCCTTTTCGTAAGTCCCGCTCCTGCCGCCGGTCTTGCGGCAGAGGCGGATGGGGCCGATCTCCATGTCCCGCTGGACGGCCTTGCACATGTCGTAGATGGTCAGCGCCGCGGCGGACACCGCCGTGAGGGCCTCCATCTCCACGCCGGTCTCCCCCCGGCACCGGACCTCCGCCTGGATGAGGACCGCGTCCTCTTCCACCGCAAACCGGAGGTCCACCCCCGTCAGCGCCACGCTGTGGCACATGGGGATGAGCTCGTCCGTCCGCTTGGCGGCCATGATCCCCGCCACCTGGGCCACCGCCAGCACGTCCCCCTTGGCGATGCCGCCGGAACGGATGCGCCCGGCGGTCTCCGCCGACATGCGGACCCGCCCCTCCGCCTGGGCGGTGCGGACCGTGGGCGGTTTCTCCGTCACGTCCACCATGCGGGCGCGGCCCTGGTCGTTGAAATGTGTCAGTTCCATGGTTCAGCCTCCGATCCGGTTCATGGTGCGTCCGGCCCCGCTGTGCCCGGTCTCCGCCAGGTAGTGGCGCTCCGGCTTGGCGGCGGCACCGGACGCGATGGCTTGTCTCAGAGCCTCTCCGGTGAGGCCCCGCAGGTCGATCTCCCGCTCCGAGTGGAGGCAGGGTTTCAGCATCCCGTCCGCCGTGACGCGGATGCGGTCGCAGTCCGCGCAGAAGCGGCAGCTCATGGGGGTGATGAGGCCCGTAAGCCCCGGCGCTCCCGGCAGGCGGTACCGGCGGGCCACACCGCCGCTCCCCGCCGGTACCAGGTCCGGGCACTGCTGGAGCACCTCCCCGGCGGGGAGGAAGTCCCCACGGGCCCCCTCGCCGATAGGCATCAGCTCGATAAAACGGACCTCCAGGGGAAAGCGGCGGGTGAGGTCCACGAAGTCCGGTATCTCGTCCTGGTTGACGCCCCGCAGGAGGACCACATTCAGCTTGGTGCCGGTGAACCCGGCCCGCTCTGCGGCCCGCAGGCCCTCCAGCACGTCCTCCAGCCGTCCGCCCCGGGTCAGAGCGGCGTAGCGCTGGGGCCGCAGGCTGTCCAGGCTCACGTTCAGCCGGTCCACGCCCGCCTCCCGCAGAGGTCCGGCTAAGGTCTCCAGAGCCGTGCCGTTAGTGGTTATGCACAGCTCCTCCAGGCCCTCCAGGTCCGCGATGGACCGGCAGAGCGCCGCGATATCCCGCCGGACCAGGGGCTCGCCGCCGGTCAGGCGGATCTTTTTCACTCCGCAGAGCACCGCCTGCCGGGCGATCTCCACCAGCGCCTCCCCGGAGAGGACCGCGCCTCCCGCCGGACCGCACTCCTCCGGCACACAGTAGCGGCACCGGAGATTACACCGGTCGGTGACGGCAAGGCGCAGATAGGTGATGGGCCTCCCGAAGGGGTCCCGCATGACGGGCCTACACATCCCGCTTCAGGAACCGCTGCCGGTTCTCCGGGGCGGAGAAATAGGCGAATGTGGCCTCCGGGACCAGGGGCCTGATGTCCACCCAGCGGCCCTCCCGGATGAGCTTTCGCACGGCGGTGGCGCTGATGGCGGTACCGCCCTGCTCCAGCCGGGGGAGCTCCACCAGCTCGATCCCCTTTTCCGGGAGCTTCCGGGCCATGGCCCGGTTGTAGGCGCTGGTCACGGGGCAGAAGGGCTCGCTGCCCACGAAGCGGCGGGTGATGCCCAGCTTCTCCGCCAAACGGCAGAAGACCGCGATGTCCAGGTCTGTCCACACGTCCCCGGCCCGGGACTTGTCCTTGAGGAAGTAGTCCGGGAAGGTGGCGGAGGAGATGAGATATTGTCCCGTGCCCGACACGGAGACGTTGGGGAGGTGGGCCGCGGTGGCCTCCACGATCCTCCGGCGGTCCCCGGCGGGCACCGCGCTCCTGTCCTCGGAGACGATGAGGAGATACAGGTGGCCGCACCGCTTCGCGGCCTCCTCGATGAGGTACAGGTGCCCCAGGGTCATGGGGTTGCAGTTCATCACCGCCGCGCCGATGGTCCCGGAGGCGTCCGGGGCGCGGAGCTCCTCCGCCCAGACGTCGAAGCCGCCCCGGCGGTCCTCCATCAGCAGGGCCTTTTCCGCCCGGGCCACCTCGTAGAAGCCCAGGCCGCGGAATTTCTCCAGGTTTTCCGGCTTGGTGTAGAGGAACAGGCGGCGCAGGCCCTGCTCCAGGGCCTTCTGCCGCAGGGCGGTGACCACCGTGGCCGTGAGCCCCGCCCCCTGGGCGTCCGGGTCCACTGCCACGCACTTGATGACGTGCCCCTCCAGGGAGGCGGTGGCCGCCACGGCCCCGGTCCCGTCCCGGACCACCGCCGTGTGCTCGATTCCCCGGGCGTAGCTGAGCCCCATGCGCTGGAGAAAGGCGCGGACCTCCTCCAGGGTCCGCCCCCGGGGGGGGCTCCAGAGCTGCTGCGTGTATCCGTATTCCATAGGCGTTCCTCCTTGCCGGGTTCTGTTCATCCCCATTTTACCACACTGGCGGGCCGATCGCAAGAGGCGGGAGACGGCAGAACGGCACGCTCTGCGAAGCCCGGAGAAATTTTCATGAGACGGGCGTGAAAGATCCTTCTGATCCATTTACAAAACCGGGGCGCGGTGGTATCATGGGGGGAACAATCTTCCTCCATCACTTGAGAAGGGGTGAGACGATATGAAGTGGCTCAAACAGCTCAAGCTGGTCAGTCTGCGCGCCCGCGCCCCCTGGATCGGAGTCTGTCTGGCCCTGGCCATTGGGATCTTCTGGGGCGGCGGATGCGGGAGCCTGGTCCTCTGCCTGACGCCAAAGACCCTCTCCGAGCTCACGGAGGAGAGCCTGGAGGGGGCCTATGTGGCCGACAGCATCCCCTATCTCCACGTCCTCTACGCCCGGGAGGAGGCCTTCCGGCGCGATGAGCCCGCCGGGGAGGTCCTGGGCCTTTACTATGCCATCGACTTCGGCGAGGGCCGCTATATGGGCCTCTGCGTCCGCGGAGGCGACATGAGCCGGGCAGAGCGGGTGATGTCCGCCTGTCAGGTCTACCGCTACGGCGAACTGCCCCGGGAGAAGATCCCCGTCCTCCCCGTCAGCGGCACCGTCAAGGCCATGGAGGGCGGGGAGCTGGACTGTTTCATGACCCTGGCCGGGGAGAATGAGGCCCTTGCCGCCGCCATGCTCCCCTATTACATCGACGCCGGACGGATCGGCCCCCGGACCGTGACGGCCCAGGCCCTTCTGGCCCTGACCGCGCTGGCGTTTCTGCTGCTGGCGCTCTTCCCGGCAGTCCGGGCCCTCTCCGGCGCGTACCAGCGGCAGGTAGTGGCCGTCCTCTCCCAGTCCTGGAGCCGGTCCATCGCCGCCGAGCGGGCGGGGCAGTTCTACGACCGCACCCAGCCCGTCTGCGGCGTGCGCATGGGGCCGGAGCACGTCTTTTTCCAGCAGGGGCCTAAGAGCGTCCTCCTGCGCCCCTGGGACGTGGTCTGGGCTTATCAGGACGACCTTCCCCGCTTCCACCGTCAGGTCCACGCGGTCCTCCTCCGCACGGCGGACGGGGGGCAGTACGCCCTCCCTATGGACGGTGAGCGGGCCGGTCAGCTCCTGGAGGCCATGTCCCAGGCGCTTCCAGGCGCCGCCATTGGCTATACCGAGGAGACCGAGCGCCTCTATCGGGAGGACCGCAGCGCCCTCTCCGCCCGCTGGGAGGAGATTCGGGCCGCGAAGGCGTGAAGCGGTCAGGCACAGCGCCGCGCCGGGGCCTCACCGTTATTGATTTAAGTCCTTATAGATTGGCTTTCTCAAACGGGAAAGACTTATGACGATCCCAAGGATTCCTACGCAAAAAAACATAACAGCTATTCCTGATCCGTCTCCCGAACCAAAAAAGTGAGAAAGCATCTTTTGCATAGGCGAATCTGTTGTCATAAACGGTTCTGTGACACGATCTGCCAATATGCCGCCTAAAAATAACCCGAATGGGATCGTACAGTTTTGCAAAGTATCCTTTGCGGAAAAGACACGTCCCTGCATCTCAAGCGGTATGTGTTCGCGCATGATTGCTGTTAAATTCGCATTCATTATAACTGCTGGTATATAAGACGCAAAGGCGGCAATACACCAAACCAACGGTAAAGAGGATAGGCTTTGTACTACTGCTCTATCCGGTCAGTTTTCAGACTATAATTGGATACAGACTGGCCAGCTTAAT
>CAJUOA010000056.1 GCA_910587785.1 uncultured Oscillospiraceae bacterium
TCAAAAAAGAAGCGCTGGTCCAACACTTCGAGTGCAAAATCAAATCGGCCCACCACACGCCTGAAGGTTAGTGTATCCCTCGTGCTTGCAAGCTTCAGCAGATAACGGAGGAGCATGTCCTCAAGCCAGACCTCTCTGTTCCAACAGGATCGATTTGTTGGCAGGTTGCGGGCAATTCCTATGGCCAACTTTTCAATAACCGGCACATTCACTGCAAACATGAGCTTTTTATACAGCCCTGATCTGCTCTTGTGCTCAGGCAGCACATAACTGCTCGGGACGCCTTTTAAGTTCGCAATTTCACGATGGGTCATTTTACGGAGGTTTTTGCCAGTGTCTATCAGCGGGATTTTCCAGTAGTTCCACGTCATACGGATTGTTCCGGCGTAATGGTCGTTTTTCCAGCAGTAAACGCGGCTGCTATTTCTATCAATCGGGATATTGACTGGATCAACGCCGGTGAAATACCAGGAATCGACCTGCTCATCTGAATGCAAGAACCTCTCCAGCGGAATTGAGGGCAGGCGCTCCAGCTCCGGGAAATTGAGACTAGCGTTTACACCCACTCTGTACCCTATGATGAAGGTGTTACGCTCCGCAGTTGGTATTCCGGTGGTCTCAGCCACATCAACGACCTTGTATGCGAGCTGAAAACCTCTATCGGCAATCTTTTGCAGAATGGAATCGAACTGTTGGCTTTTCGCTGAGGATACGCCTGTTGCCAGAAAGATGGCCTTCGGGCGACATACGTCCAGCGCCCTCAAAAAATCGCAGATATCATTGTGTGGATTTCTGTAGGAACGATTCCCGTAGATGGGGGCAAAAACTGTGACGGCTGCAGTTGCGCTGCCAGCAGATCGGCCTCGGGAAGCATACATGAACTAATCTCATACGGTTGGAACGGAGAGACTGGCGCGTCTATATTGGCTTCATGAATCTCCCGCGCTTTTATATCCTCTCGTAGGCGGCAATTACCTGAAAGCCCTCCATCTGGAGGCCAAGAGGCATATCTCCCAGGCCGGCATTGAGAACTACTAATGAAAAGAGGTTTGCTGGACTTTTCCCCACAGCGCTGGTATGCCCTCACCGCCGGGCCATGCATATTTTTCCGCAAGCACAGTAGAATATAGATATGTCCTTTATTCTCCCGGAAAGGTTGTATCGAAATGCGGATCTGGATATATGGCACCACACCGGCAGAGATGCAGAGGCTCTCCCGCGAAATCACTGCGCCTGATACAGTGGCAGGCGCATCCGTCCGTGCCGCCAAAGCTGCCGCCTTCCCCCAGGGCGGCCTTACCGCCGCCCTGTATGCCGCTATGTGCGGCGAGGTCGACATACTGCTCTCATCTGCGCCTGTCAAAAATGCCACGTGTGAACTATTTGCATTCTACGGCGTTTCTGTCAAATCCGCCTCCAGCTGCCCCAGCAAAAACTCCTGATAACCGGCGCGCTGCGCTCTCGCTATGGCCCGTGCGGTCTCCTCCAGGGCGGTCCCAGCGCATCCCCGCAGCAGCGCCGCGCTGGCATCGCTCAGTGGTGTATCGCAAACACATACCGCATAGTCCTCCGGCGTCATACGCCACGGCTTCAGCTGTTCCGGATAGCGCGAGAGCAGTTGCACGGCAATGGACAGGCCCTTTCCGTCAAAATCTCCCGCGTAATACAGCTCCGTACCGCTCTCCGCCAGCAGATCCAGCAGGCGCAGCGCCGCCACCGACGGCTGCCCGGATGTACAAACCAGCGGGGAGTGGAACCGCCCCGCCTGGTCGCAGAGCTGAGAGAACACCATCTCATTCTCCACCAGATAGGCTCTTCCGGACGGGCTGTGCGCCCCGGTCAGGCGGGATAAGGTGGCCAGGGTCAGCGTACAGATCTCATGACTTCCGCGCAGCGCTCCATAGGCGGGATGCTCTGTGTTTCCAAGCATAAGGACCAGTCCCACCTGGGTGACCGTACTGGAAATGCTGTCGCAGAGGATGCCGCAGCGGAAATACAGCGCGTCCCGTTGCTCCGCGTTTTCCGGGACGGCCTGCCCGCCCCGCGCCGCCAGCAGATGCAGGAACAGCTTCCCGCCCAACGCGGAGCTGTCCAGAGCATGGGGGTCCCCGGCCGCCTGGGCGCTGAGCACGGCAAGCCGTACCTGCCGTCCGGCGTTCTGCTCCAGCCACGCCAGACTCCGGCAGGCCCGGTCCAGTGCCTCCCGCGCCCCGTCCAGATCCCGTTCCGCCTCCCGGTAGAGCAGGAGAGCCCCGCCCCCCTGTTTTTCCTCCAAGCCTTGGAGCCACTGGTGGCAGGCCTCGCTCTCCGCTTCCTCCGCCGCTGCGCGGAGCATCTGGCAAAACCGGCTGTCCCGTGCCTGGCGGCGCTCCCGGTTCGTTACAAGCTTTTCATCAAAATAGAGCTCCAGCACCTCCTTGAGGCAGACCTCCGGGAACTTCAGCTGCCGCATCGCGGCTTCAAACCGCTCCGCTCGGAACCGGACCGGCGGAGAAAATGGCTCTCCAAAAATATTGCGCAGTGCGCGGCACTCCTCTTCACTGGCGTCCTCCAGGCGGACCGTCCCCGCCGGATGCCCATACCTCCGGTATTTCTGCCGCAGCTCCTGCAAGATCCGGCTGTACGCGGGCCGCTCCCGGAAGTATGCCGTCCAAAAGACCTCGGACTCCGTCATGGCGTCTCCTCCCTGGCCTGTCCATTCCACCGGTACCGCAGGATCGTGACCACGGAGGCGTTTGCGGGACGGTGCAGATCGGCGATCGCCAGACCGTCCACACACGCATAGCAGCCCCACAGCGCCTGTGAGTTCATGATATAGTCAAAATCCAGCCGGTGTACCAGCTCAAACATGGCGGCGATATTTTTTTCGTCCACCCCCGCGAAGGCCTCGTCCAGGGCCAGTAGCCTGGGACAGGTCACCGGTGCCTCGCTCTTCTGGTACTGGGCGGACACGGAGGCAAACAGCGGCACATACATCGCCATCGCCTTTTCCCCGCCGCTGAACCGGTTGAATACCCGGTCCGTCAGCTCTTTTTTCTCCTCCCCCTCCCGCTGGTAGAACAGGCGGAACTCATACCAGTTCCGATAGTCCAGCACTGTACGGATCAGATCCGCGTAATTGGGGGACAAGCCCTGAGTATACGCCTCTTCCCTGGCCTTTTTTACTTTTATCCGGAAATGGGAGGAGACCCGCTGGCTGTCCTCCCGACTGAGCAGCGCCCGGTCCTTGTTCAGCAGCGTCACCAGCTGGGCGGTGTCCAATTCCCCGCCGCCCTCCGCCTTTTTCGCCTTCCAGTCCAGGCTGAAGGTCAGACCCATAGAGGTGTCCAAGGTGGACATCAGGGCTGTCATGCTCTCCGTCCACTTCCGGCTCTCTTCGATCCGGCCCCGCAGGCTCAAGCTGATGGTCTCCGTTAAAATATTCTCAAACAGCTCCCGGTCCTGCTCCTCCAGGAGCGTCTCCGTCAGTTCGATCTCCGCCTGCAGCGCCTGGATGAACTCATACAGTGAGATATCCTTGCCCTTCCAATTCAGCGTGATGCAGTACCGCTGGCGGAGCACATTGGGCTGCTCCGGCGCATCGAAAACCAGCTTGAGCTCCGGGCGGTACCTCAAAACGCTGCTGTTGTGCTGCTCATAATTTTTCCGCAGCGCGTCCTGCACCTGCTCATGGGAGCGGTCCTGGTCAGACGCCTGCATCCTGTTCACGGCTTCCCGCGCACACGCTTCCAGGCCCTGATCGCCGTCCAGCCCGGAAAATCCCAGCGCCAGGTCCTCGGAAAAGTAGGCCTCAAGGTCATGCTCGTTCAATGTAGCCTCCAAAAGCCGCTGTCGCTTCCCCTGCACCGCCTCTTTTGCCGTATTCAGCTGCTCTGCCAGCCGGACGCATTCCCGCTCCGCATCCCGGTTTTCTCTGTCCTGATGTTCGATCTCCCGGTCCAATTCTTCCAGCCGCCTCGCTCTGGCCTGATTTTCCGGCCTGCCAAGAAATGCCCGCAGCTCCCCGGCGGCGGCACGGTTCGTCTCCAGCTCCATTTGGAGCGCACGGCTAAGCCGCTGCGCGGTGTCAGCCTGCTCCCGTTCGCCTTCAATCGTGTCCTCCATGTTCTGGACCGCCCCGGCGGCATAGCGCAGCTCCTTACACTGGCTCTCCAGCTGCTCCAGTAGCCCCTGGTACTCCTCCGCCGCCTCCCTGGCCTCCTCATAGGCGGGGACCGTCAGCATGTAGGGCAGTCCCGCGCTGGCTGCGCGGACCTCCTTCTCCAGGTCGTTCAGGCTTTGCCTGGCAGTGCGCATTTGCAACAGACGGCGTTCCCGCTCCGCTTCCGCCTCGTCCAGCGTCCGGCGGGCCTGGGCCGTCATCTCCAGCGCCTGATCCAGGTCCACCGCCGTGGGCATCCGCTCCCGTTCCTCCCGCAGTTCCAGCAGACAGGCGTCACAGTGGTCGATCTTCAGCTGCAAGGCGCTGGTCTCTTTGGTCAGCGCCCCGCGCTTCTCTTCCAGCTCCTGGAGCTGCCGCTCCCGATTAGCCCTGCGGGCGGCGGCGCCCACATAACCGGCGGGGCCCTCCCCGCGGCTGTGCCCCCGGATCAGGCCGCTGCGGAAACGGCCGTCCGGCAAGAGGGCGGTCTCCGCCTCCGGATCGCTTTGGGAGATGCTTTGTAGACATGCCGCCGCCACGCTCCGGAATGTCCCCGCACCGGCGGGGATCAGATTCGCCACCGGGTCCCTTACCGGCGCTCCCGGCAGCAGGAACCGGTCCGGATATTCCGCCAGCAGCTCCCGGAGCTCGTCCAGATGCTCCGGCGGGACCACCAGCGCGTCCAGCAGTCCGGCATCCCGCAGCTGTGCTTCCAACAGGTCCCGGGCATCCTGGGACAACTCCGGCGCAAAATCGATGGTCTCATAGAAAGGGGCGCAGGGGACGCCCCGCATGGCCAGCTGTACCCGGGTGGCGTCGGCCTGCGGGCTCCTGGGCGGCGTCGGCTCCGGCTGGTTCCTGAGACGTTCCAGCTCCCGGTCACAGGCCTGCCGCTCCTGCTGCAAATTGTCCCGCGTATTCTGAAGCCGGAGCTTCTGCGCATTCCACTCGCTCTCCAGACGGCGGACGCACTCGTCCATCAAATTGCAGACAGCGCTCCAGTCCGCCCGTGAGCTGTAGCGAGTGACCGCCTGATAGACCGTATGGGCGTCGTCCTCGGACAGCGTCAGCCGGACGTTGCGCTCCTTCCACGTCGCAAATGCCTGCCGCAGGCGGTCGCGCTCGCCGTTTTCCTGCAATTCCGCGTCCTTGACCGTGCTGGCCGCTGTCCTGACAGCCATATCGCTCTCGTCCAGCGTCCGGCAGGCGTCATCATAGAGCTTCCTGGCCTGGCCGGCGCGGTCCAGGCCCCGCAGGACCTGGTCGATCTGCTTCCGCCGCAGCCGCAGCGCGGTGCGGATCTCCCTCTGGTCCGCCTCGCTGTGCCCCATCTGGAGCTGCCGGGTATACGCCTCGTGCTCCTGCCCCAGTTCCAGGACCCCGTTTCCGTCCTGCAACTCCCGCAGCGCCAGCCGGACGCCGTCCTGCGCGTCCTTCTGCCGCTGTGTCAGCTCCCGGAGATCGATCTCCTTCCGGTAGATCCTGTCCTTCTGCCGCTGGAGGTCCGCCTCCCCCTGCTCCGCCTGGCTCTGCAGACGTTCGCAGGACGCCAGCAGCTGTGACAGCTGGCTCTGTTTGGCGGACAGCTCGTCGTCGCCCATTGCGGCCCGCTGGGCCTTTGCTTGCTGGTAAGCTTCCGCGGACGTGTGCTTGCGCTGTTCCTGCGCTGCGAGCTCCTTCTCCAATTCGCCGCACCGCGCCCGCTGGTCCTCCAGCTGGTTGGTCAGCCGCTGGACGGCGCTGCGGGTCTCCAGGTACGCCCTGCCTTTGCGCCCGAGGACGTACTGGTTATAGCGGGTGTACTCGTTCCGGATGGTGCGGGCGTCCTGCATGGCCTCCCGGCAGCCGCGGATCGTACCCTCCAGCGAATCCATCCGCTCCATCGTGCTGACCATTGCGGACAGGTCCTCGTCTGTCAGCACCCGCAGGGAGTCGTTGAGGATCTCCTTGAGCGCCGTGGGCCGGAAGTCGTCCTTGGACAGCTTGGGCTTGCGCACCTTCAGCAGCATCTGGAGCAGCTGCTCATACTGCCGGATATCACGGAACCGGAAGACCCGGCGGTTGACAAGGGCTTTATACATCTCAGCGTTATCCGCCCAGTTCTCGTCGTCATCCAGCAGGCTCTTCAGCTGCTGCCGGCTCAGCGGTATCAACTGCCGGCCCCTTTTTTCATAGAGCCGGACGCCGTCGGGACCGATCCGCCGCCCGTCGTTGAGGCAGAAGCCCCACTGGTCGATGCCGCTGCCGCGCTTCGCCCGCATACCGATCCCGATGGTGAGATATTCCTCCAGGCCCTCCTTTTTGAACTCTAGATAGAGATATCCGGTCTCCTCCTTGGTGTCCTCGTTGTCCCCCAGCAGATAAAAATCCATCTTTTTCGCCGTGGAGCCGAAGGGATCCAGCCGCTCCGGGCGCCGGTTGCCGTCCAGGATAAAGGGGATGAAGCTCTGTGTGGTGATGGATTTCCCGGCGCCGTTGTTTCCGCGCAGGAGGATATGGCCGTTTTCCAGCAGGAACTCCTCCTGATCGTACAGCCAGAAGTTCAGGAACCCCAATTTATGCATCCTCCACCGGTCCATCCGTATCCCCCTCCCTGTTTTTCTCTTGATAGTCCGCGGGATAGGCCCCTGTCCATTTCCCGACGGCGGGATAGAGCAGCAGGTCGTCCCCCTGCTCCTCCAGCAGCGACCACGCGGACATATAGGCGGTCAGCTCCTCGCAGAGCCGATCCAGGTCCAGCTCCCGCAGCACCTTCCCCCAGCCGTCTCCGCACAGGGTGCGGCACCGCTCCACCTCGTGCAGGAACTCCCGGCGGCTGAGCCGCACCAGATCATCACAGCCCCGCTGGTAGACGCCCGCCGCGATCTGTTCCCGCAGGCGGGTGCACAGGAGCAGCGCGGCGTCTGTGATCGCCTTGCTCTCCGGATAGGTCAGGATGCTCCGGTCATTCTGCTCAAAAATGAGATACGCGCCATTTTTGTTGACCTGGAGCTCTCCGCCCAGGATCTCCTCCAAGGTCTTGCCCACCCGCCTGCGCTGGTTTTTGATGTACTCATAGTCGCTGCTGTTCTCCTCGGACCAGTAGAGGCCGGGGGACAGCACCAGCTGCCGGTAGACCCGGCGGACCCGCTGCCAGCCGCGCTCCGCGTCCGCGCCTTCTGAAGCCTCAAAATCCTCGACCGTCCGGCAGGACAGGATATCCCTCCCGAAATGTACCGGGAAGTGCCGGGACAAGCCGGTGTTTTCGTATAGGACCTCCTGCTCCCGGTCGCTGCCAAAGCCGCCGCTGTCCCCGTCGAACACCAGCAGCAGCCCGACCTCCTGGGCGTACTGCAGGACCCGCACCAGGGCTTTCCGGTGGGGGAAGCGCGTCCAATCCACGGGCCTGACCTCCCGCAGGAAGGTCTCCAGGGCTTCGGTCAGGGTGGAGAGCAGGAACTGCTCCCCGTCGTCCAGGTCCGCTAAAAACAGCAGCAGGGCGCACAGCAGACAGTAGTCCAACGTCTCCGTAAAGCTCTCGATCCCCATCCACGGCATGGCCCTTGGCGGCACCTTTTCCAGCTTGATGGCCTTCTCATCAACGATCAGGTTCCAGCCAAGCTGCTCGCGGGCAAATTTCCGGTACTCCGGCACAGCGCGTTTCAGGGCAAAATACAGCTCCTTATCCGCCTCTCTGGTGACCCAAAAACGGTTCAGGAGCTCCCGAAAATCATACATGGCCGCCCTCCTCGAAGATCAGCACACAGTCCGGCATGGTCAGCGTCCCGTCCGTACAGGGGACGCGGCACTCCCTGCCGCGGCTGTGCAGCCGGTAGGACTGTCCGTACTCCGTATGGCCCCGCTGCTCCGGATCGAGGTTCGCGGAAGCCACCCAGCTGAGCAGCACCGTACGCACGGAGGGCGGGATCGGGTTGCGCACAAGGGCAAAATCCAGCTGTCCGTCGCGGATATAGTGCAGGACCTGCTGTTTCAACGCCTGTTCTTCCGCCAGGAGCTTCTCCCGCTGACGGGCCTTTTCCTCGCTTTTATCCGCAAAACCCTTGCGCTCCATGCGCGGTTTATAGGTGCGCAGCCGCGGCTGGACGGTATATGTCAGCGGCGGTTCGTCGTAGGTGCTTCGATCGATGCGGTCCGGCTCCTGGTCGGCGTTGACGGAATAGTGCCGGGCCTGCTGTGCGCCGAAGGCCATAGCGGAGAGCCTGTGCGCTTCCGGCAGAGAGGGGCAGGATGCGAAGAGCGTCAGGAGATGATGCAGCCCGGCTTTGTTGCTCACGCCTATATTTTCCAGCTGCACCAGCAGGGCCGCGTTCTGTACCACATCGCTGATGACTTTGTTGGTCACGTCCAACACTTGTCTTGACGTAGGCTCCTGTCCGGTGAACCATGTGGTCAGCGCCTGCCAGACGCCCTCGCACCGGGAGCGCACTTCCTGCCAGGAGGGCTGCGCGGATCTTGGGTGGGGAACGGCCTCCAGCTCGCTGCGCGCCACCAGATCCAGCATTTCCGCGATCTGCTCAGGCGAGCAGGCATCCAGCTGTGCGCCGATCTGTGCGGCGCTGTGCTGCAGGTCCTGGATGTAGCCCTCCAGATAGTGGATGAGGTGGTGCTTATAGATAACAAATTCCTCGGCATTCATGCGTTTTTCCATGCCGGGACCATAAAATTCCCGCAGATAGTCCTGATAATTCTGGCTCAGGCGCTGAAAGTCCCCCTGTATGTCCCGCCACCAGCTCTGCACCTCTATCAGCTCCATATCCTTTAGCTTGTCCAGCCTGCGAAGGCCGTCCTGCAGCCGCCGGAAGGAGCTGGGTGACAGGCTGGCGCTGCTGACTGACAAATGCTCCAGCGTAACGGTCATCCGCTCGATCTCCACCGCCGCCGGGGACATCATGTACTGAAACCGGCGGTTTTTGAAGTCCGCGATGGTGTAGTGCCGGTGGGGGTCCTGCACGGTGGTCAGATTTTTCCAGGCGGTCAGCTGGTCCAGATCCAGTGTCAGCTGGGCGGCGGTGTACTCCGCAAACACGGGGTGGTCGCGGAGCAGCTGCAGAACGGTGTCTTTGTCCAGCTGGTAGTGCATTTTCTGGTGCTCCAGGTAAAACAGGCGCATGATGGCGCGGTAGGACACATAATTGGTCTCCGAGAGATATTTGGTCTCTGTCAGCTTTTCCAGCAGATCAGCTTGCAGCACAGGCATCCCCCCCTGTTGCTTGTTGTTATCGAGAATATTCTACATGACTTGACACTTTATTACAAGGGGATTTTCTGATTTTGCAGGTCGTATCTATTTGTGGCCATTCCCGTTTCGGACATCTGGCAAGGCAGATCTCCGGCGTCCGCATGACCTGACCAAACATGAAGTCATTTTTTAAGGGCAGTTCCATCAAAGGTGTGATCTTTCGTTCCAAGTCGACAGCCTCCAGTCCTCTTACTGCCTCTATTTTATCACAGTGCTTCTAAAAAGTCCATTCCAGTTTACAAGATGCTTTCTTCAAGCATCGAATGAACTGTAAAAAGTTGAATTCCGTACCCTGCGTGTTCCGAAAAACACCCCCACCACCGATCACCGGCGGCGGGGGTGGACTTCACACAAAACACATTTTACTAAATTCAATCCAAAGTTGATTAGGTGTCTCGGTAGATTATCTTTCCATCAATGATGGTATAGCGCACCCGTGCTGAGGTCTCCAGAGCGGGAACCGCGCTCCAGAGCACCACGTCCGCATCCTTGCCCGGCACCAACGTACCCAGGCGGTCGTCCACCCGAAGAGCTTTGGCAGCGTTGCATGTTACCATGCGTAGTGCCCGCAGGTGGGGGACACCATAGCGCACCGCCTCCCCGGCGGAGATCAGCAGTGCGGCAGGTCCGCAGATGGGGCCGTCTGTGATGAGGCAGACGTTGAGACCCCGCTGGTCCAGCTCCCGGACATAGGCCACGTCGCCGCCGGTGAGTTCGCCGTAGCCCTCCGCGATGCCCACGGGACCGAAGCAGACCGTCCCGCCGCCCTCTACCAGCTCGTCCACATACAGGTTGCAGGCCCAGCCGTGCTCGATGGTGTAGTCGCACCCAAACTCCTTGGCAATGGCGATGGTGGTCAGCATGTCGAACTGCTCGCAGTGGACCTTCAGGGGAATCTCCCGCCGCAGGACTGGGATGAGGGCCTCGCACTTGGCGTCATAGGAGGGCATCTCCCCCCGGCCATCCCTGGCGGCCTCCTTTTTCTCCAGGTAAGACCGCGCCTTGCGCAGGGCGTCCCGGAAGATGTCCGCCACCCCCATGCGGGTCATGGGGGTTTTGCCCTTTTTGCCGTAGCCCTTGGGGTTGCCGCCCAGGGCACATTTCATAACAGCAGGATTGAGCACCGCCAGGTCCCCCACGGTGTTGTCCCCCGCCGTCTTGGCCACGAAGCCGGTGCCGCAGACCACATTGGCACTGCCCGGCACAAAGCAGGCGGCGGTGATGCCGAAGGTGTGGAGGGCTTTGAAGGCGTCGCAGTGGATGTCAATGGCGTCGATGGCGCAGAGGTGGGCGGTGACGGGGTCCGTGATCTCGTTGAGGTCCGCCCCCTCCATGGCGAAGCCGCCCACGTGGCTGTGGGCGTCGATGAGGCCCGGGGTGGCGGTGAGGCCCGAGGCGTCCAGGACCTCAGCCCCCTGCGCGGGGAGGTCCCGGCCCACAGTGCGGATTTTCCCGCCGTCCATGAGGATGTCCCCCTGCTGGGGGACCGCGCCGTCCTCCATGGTGTAGAGCATAGCGTTTCGGATGAGGAGCATATCAGTCCGCCTCCCTTCTGAATACGGTCCTGCCGGCCACGATGGTCTGATCGATATAGTTGTCGAACCGTTCCGCGGGACAGCCCCGGCAGAGGATGATGTCCGCCTGCTTGCCCGGCTCCAGGGAGCCCGCCAGGGCGTCCACGCCAAGGGCCCGGGCGGGCCGGATGGTCATCATGTCCATGATCTCCCACCCGGCGGCGCCGGCGGCGCTCATCTGGGCGGCGTTCCACCAAATCTGCTCGTAGCCGTAGGCGTACCCCTCGTCGCCGGAGGAGTAGATCGAGAGGTCCAGCCCCTTCCGGGACAGCTCCAGCAGGCGGCGCAGGTCGGTGTGGTTCTCCTGGGCAGCCATCATGTTGGTGCCGTCACCCAGCATCACGTGCCACCCCTGGTCCATGATCTCCTGAGCAAAGTCCTCCACGCCGAAGGCTCCGGCGATGACCAGCCGCAGGCCGTAGCGCCGGCCCAGCTTCACCACGCTCTCGGCCTCCAGGGCCGTGTTGGCGGTCATGATCAGAGGGATCTCCCGCCGCAGGACCCGGCAGAGGACCTCCTTGCCCTCGTCGTAGTCCTTTTTCTCCTTTTCGCTGTACTCCTGGGCAGACCGGAAAGCCTCGTCCAGGAGCTGGTACATGGCCATGCGGGTCTGGGGGCCCTCCTTGGCCTTGAAGGTCCGCTTGACTGCGGCGGTGTAGTTGCCCTTGAGGGCGATGCGCCGGGCCAGGAAGGCGTCCTCGGTACGCTCCGCGCTGGTGTGGACGAGGGCGGCCTGTCCAGCCAGCAGGGCCTGGGTGCCGGGGCTGAGTCCGTAGGAGGTGATGCCCGCCCTGGCAAAGCGCTGGTTTTTCAGCTCTCGAAGGTCAAAGGCCCACTGGATGTCCATCTGGGGCACTAGGGCGCGGGAGGTCTCATCCATATCCCACTGTCCCATCTCGCTGAAGGCCATAGCACCCACGGCGCACAGGCCCAGCACCAGTCCAGGGTAGACGTCCCGCCCGGCGGCGTCCACCACCTCCGCACCGGGGGCCTGGAGGCCCGGGCCCACCTCACGGATCACCGGGCCGTCGCACAGTACGTCCCAGCCCGCCTCATAGCGGCCCCGGCCCAGGTAGACCCGTCCGTTTCGGATCAAAAGCATGATAAAGATACGCTCCTTTCTGTCCGTTCTCCGGCGAGGGCGGACGGCTGTCCCGCCCGCCCCGCGCCGGTCAAGAGAGCTTCATGTACTTCTTCAGGAACGCCGCCATCCGCGGGTAGCAGTCCAGCTGGTTCTTCAGCTTGCCGATGCCGTGGCCCTCGTCCTCGTAGCAGAGGTACTCCACCACATGCCCCCGCTCCCGGAGGGTGCCCACCACCTGCTCGGCCTCCTCGGCGGGGACCCGGGGGTCGTTGCGGCCCTGGATGACCATCAGAGGGGCCTGGATGTCGTCGATTTTGGCGATGGGGGACACCTCCCGCAGGATGTGGCGGTGGCGGGCAAGGGAGCCGTACTCGCTCTCCCGGTGGGCCCGGCGGTACTCTGCCGTGTTCTCCAGGAAGCTCTCCAGGTTGTACATGCCCACCGTGTCGATGGCGCAGCACCACAGCTCCGGCAGGCGGGTGGCGCAGGAGAGGGTCATGAAGCCGCCGTAGCTCATGCCGGTGACGGCCATGCGGTCCTTGTCGGCGATGCCCTCGCCCACCAGGTAGGAGACGAGGCTGCCGATGTCCTTGACGCTGTCCAGGCGCTTCTCCACGTCGTCCAGGTGGGTGTAGGTCTTGCCGTAGCCGGTGCTGCCGCGGACATTAGGCGCGGCCACGGCGATGCCCTCGCTCACCAGGTATTGGATGAAGGGGTTGAAGTCCGCCAGCTCCTGGCCCTCCGGGCCGCCGTGGATCTCCACCACCACCGGGAGGTTCCTTGCCTCCTGGCCCCGGGGTACGTAGAGCCAGAAGGGGATCTCCAGCCCGTCGAAGGACCGGCAGCGCATCAGGCGCGGCTCGCAGAGCTCCCCGGCGTCCAGGCCGTGGAGGTCGGAGACCGTCAGGGGGCGCAGAGAGTCGGCGTCCAGGTCCATTAGCCAGACATTCTCCGGCCGCTGCCCGCTGGACAGGGTGAAGAGCAGGCGGTGGCCCGTGGGGGACCAGCTCAAAAAGCCGTAGGCGCCGACCACGCCCTTGGGGGGGCAGGGGGCGTTGACCTCCGCGCCGCTGAGAAGGTCGTAGATGTGGAGGGTGAGGTACCCGTCCTCGTTGACGGAGACGGCAAGATACCGATCGTCCGCCGAGAGGCCGATGGTCTCCACCTCCCAGTCGTAGGCGAAGCGCTTTTCCATGGCCCCGGAGGCCAAGTCGTAGTAGGCGATGTACGGGTACTCGCTGTCCCGGTCGGTAATCAGGAAGAAACCGGAGCAGTCGTGCTTCCAGGCGGGGTGGACCTCCGCCGACACCCGCTCGTCCGACGGGATGCGCACCGCCTTCCGGGTCTGGAGGTCCAGCATCCACAGGGCGTTGTCCGACTGGCCCAGGAGCTTATTATAGAGGAGGTACCGCCCGTCCGGGGACAGTCCCCCGGCGGCAGGCCAGTTGTAGTGGTCGCTATTTTGCAGGACCATGGCCTTCTCCCCAGTGGTCGTGTCGCAGGTCCAGATGTCAAAGGTTTCCGCTGTGCGGCTGTTGCAGGCGTAGACCAGGGTGCGCCCGTCGGGGGAAAGGCCCCCCAGGAAGTGGCGGGCCTGGGGCAGGGCCGTCAGGTCCCGGGCCTCGCCATCCCGGTCCAGAAGGTAGATCTGCTCGTGCTCATTGCCGCCCTCGTCCATGCAGAAGACGATGCTACCGCTCTGGGGATGACCCGCGATGGACCAGATGCGCTCACTGCCGAAGGTGCGCTGGCGGCGCTCCCCGGTGCAAAGATTCATCTCCCAGACCCGAGGGCCGCCGTCCCCCTGGCGCAGGTAGGCGATAGTGTCCTCTCCAATCCACACCGCGCTCCGGGAGGTATCCGTGCGCAACAGGCATTCCAGCTTATCCATTGTTGTCTCCTCCTTTTTCCTCACGCAGGGCCTGGCTGACCAGCAGGCCGCACTCCAGCTGGATCGAGACCAGCTTACGGATGGGCACCACCTCGTACTGGAACTCCTGCTCCAGCTGGTCGGTGATCTCCCGGTGCCGGGAGATGGCGATATCCCTGGCGGTCTTCAGGGCAGCGTCCTTCCTGGGGTTTTCCTCGCCGGTGCGGGCCATCTCCTCCAGCTCATACTCGTTGACCCGGATGAGCATCCCGTAGCTGAGGGCCTTGTAGAACCGAGAGAGCAGAAGGTTGTCGAACTCCTCGGCCACAGTGGCCGTCTTGGCGAAATCTGGATTGGTGTTGACCATGTTCCTGGTGGCGTCGTTCTCCCGGGGCTTGGTGAACGCCTCCAGGGCCAGCTTGAAGGGGTTGAGTGGCTGGAAGTACTCCCTGGAGAGCTCCATGGTCTCCAGCAGGAAACGATCACTCTCCTCGCTGGTCTCCAGGCTCCTGAGCACCGCGTCCCGCCTGGTCATGGTGCCGGTGGAGAGGTCCATGATGCGCTTGTCGAAGAAGTAGGGGAGCTCGGTGAGCAGTGTGAAGCTGCCGTGGCGGGTGCGGGCGTAGCTCTCGCTGCAGTTGCCCACTTTGAAGCGCGCGCCGATGTCGGTGCCCGGGGGGGCGTACTTCTCCGTGTAGTCGTAGTCCTGCTCGATGCCCAGGCTCTGGTAGATGGCGGGGGCGAAGGGCACGCAGTAGGGGGCCTCGGGCTCGCCCAGGTTCAAGGGCACCTTCACCCGGTCCGCAGCGGCGTACATCTCCTCATAGAGGGCGGGCAGGGGCCGGGACAGGTACCAGTATACTCCTCCGAAACCCGCGTTGTGCAGGGAGTAGATGAAGGAGGGCTTCACCTGGTCGATAAGCGCCATCATGGCCGTAGTTTCGGGGATGGGGTCGTGGAAGTGGAGGTCCTTGTAGTCGATGGGGAAGGTCCAGTCCACCTGTCGGTGCCCGGCAGGACGGAAGAAGTTGCGGGAGTAGTTGTAGATGGTGTAGGGGCCCTTGAGCCACTTCTCATTGAGACGCAGGCCGTCGGCATCCCATGCCTTGACGATGTACCAGGTGTAGCCAAGAGCGTCCCGGAGCTCCCGGCTCTTGGCCAGCTCCTCGGTGAAGTACTCCAGCATCATGGTGCCGATGGGCTCGTTGGGGTGGGGACAGCCGAACATCAGGGCGTTCTGGGGGCCGTCGCCGATCTTCAGGCACAGCAGGGGGTGTCCGTCCTTGGTCCTGCCCATCTCGAAGAGGCTGACCGCGTCCGGATAGTGCTCCGCCAGGGCCCGGGAGCTCTCGTCCAGCTCATCGACGGTGAGGAAGCTCTGGTAGTCCGGGATGTTCTCCAGAAGCCGGGTGAAAAGGGGATTCGTTGCCATAGTTTTACCTCATCTTTCCATCTAAAATAGGCCGCCCATAAGAGAGAGCACGCGGATGCGTGCTCTCTCTTATGATAGAACGGCGCTTTGCCGCAGACAGGTGCTTATTTGAAGTAGGCGTGGCTGAAGTCGGCCCAGCCCCACTTGCCCGCGCCGTCCTGGGGCATATCTGCCAGGTCGGCGGCGGTGCCGGAGTAGGAGGCGAAGCCCACAACGTTGATGACGGGCAGCTCCTCGACGAGGATCTTCTGGGCCGCGCGGTAGAGCTCGGCGCGCTTGGCCTCGTCGCCCTCGGCGGCGGCCTCAGCGCACAGACGGTCAAACTCGGCATTGCTCCAGCCGGCGTAGTTGCTGTTGGAGCCGGTGCCGTAGCGGGTGGCCATCGCGGCAGGGTCAGGACCCATGAAGCCGCCCTGGGACTCCATCATGTAGTTGCGCTGCTGGCCCACCTTCTCGGACCATGCGTTGTACTCGGAGAGGATCATCTCGATGCCGATGCCGGCCTCCTTGCAGCTGGCGATGATGAGGTTGGCCATATCCTGCATCCCCTCAAAGACGTCCCACTCGATGCCGGTGACATAGAAGCCGTTGGCGTCCTTGGTGTAGCCGGCGTCCTCCAGGACCTTCTTGGCGGCCTCGATGTCCTGCTTAGGGTAGGTGTCAGTAGTGTTGGCGCACCACTCGACGATGGAGGGATAGGCGCTGTACTCGGGGGGCATGATGCCGCCGTATGCCTTGTTGGAGATGTCCTCCCGGTTGATGCACAGGGCGATGGCCTTGCGCACGGCCAGGTCACTGACCTTGTCGGCGTTCACGTTGAAGATGATGCGGTAGGGGGAGGGGTACTTGTCCAGATCCAGACGGAGACTGGGCTCCTGGAGGAACTGGTCCACATAGGCGTCGGGGACCATCTCCACGTAGTCCACCTCGCCGTTGAGGAGGGCCTGCATGGCGGTGGCGTCATCGGGGATGATAGAGAAGATGAGCTTCTCGATCTTGGGGGCGCCGCCCACGTAGTCGGGGTTGGCGGTCAGGGTGATGCTGGAGCCCTGGGAGTAGCTCTCGAACTTGTAAGGACCAGAGCCCACGGTGGGGGTAGTGGAGGCGGGGTTGTCCTCCCAGTTCTGACCGTTGTTGAAGATGTGCTCGGGGAGAATGAAGGTGCCGTACCACCCGATGCGGGCCACGAAGGACACGTCGGGGGTGTTCATGTGGAAGGCCACTGTGAGGGGGTCGATGATCTCGATGCTGTCAACGATGCTCATGCTGGAGCTGAAGTAAGTCTCTGGGTGCTCCTTGACATAGTCGAAGGTGTACTTGACATCCTCTGCGTCCAGTGCCTCGCCGTCGTGCCACTTCATACCCTCACGCAGATGCCAGGTGATGGTCAGGGCGTCGTCGGACACGTCCCAGGACTCCGCCGCGTCAGGGATGACCTGCTTGGAGGAGTCCAGCTGGGTGAGGCGGTTGTAGATGTTCTGGGCGGGCTTGTAGAGGTTGTCATCCGAGATCAGCGTGGGGTTGAAGCTCTTGGGGTCGCCGTCGATGCGGATGACCAGGGTGTTCTTCGCGGGGTTGTTGGTGGGGGTCCCGGCATCGCCGCCGCTAGGCTGGGTGGTCTGCTGATCGCCGCCATTGTTCGCAGGCGGCGTGTCGTTGTTCCCGCCGCAGGCGGTCAGCAGCAGGGCGCTGCACATCGCCAGGGCCAGGAACAGTGCCGTAAGCCTTCTTTTCATAATGTTTCCTCCTGATTTGATTTATTTCCGAAGCTCCGTGGAGCTTGTGGAAATTCATTTCTCGATCCGGGAACAGACCGCGTAGTGGCAGCCGCTAAGATCCCTGCGCTGGGGATAGCTCTTGAAGCAGGCCTCGGTGGCCATATAGCACCGGGGGGCAAAGTAGCAGCCCGGGCCCGGGTTGACTGGCGTGGGGGGCTCACCGCCGATGGAGAGCTCCTCCCGCTCCTCGAAGGGGTCGATGGACGCGCAGTTGGAGATGAGAGCCCGGGTGTAGGGGTGCTGGGGGTTCTGGATGACCTCGTCGGCGGTGCCGTACTCCACGATGCGGCCCAGGTACATGACCGCGATGCGGTCGGAGATATAGCGGGTGAGGGCGATGTCGTGGCTGATGAAGACCACCGCCGCGTTCTGGTTGCGGGCCAGGTCGATGAGCATATTGATGATCTCCGCCCGCACAGAAACGTCCAGCATGGACACCGGCTCGTCGGCGATAATGAAGCCCGGCTTGAGGAACATGGAGCGGATGATAGAGATTCGCTGGAGCTGCCCGCCAGAGAGCTCATGGGGATAGCGGCTGAGGATATCCTCCGCCGGCCGCAGGCCCCCGGCCTCCAGGGCGGTCTTGCACATCTCGACGCGCTCGGCGGTGTCCCGGCCGATGTTGTGGTGCTTGAGGGGACGCAGCAGGATCTTCTGGATGGTGTCCCGGGGGGTGAAGGTGTCAAAGGGGTTCTGGAAGATGATTTGCACATTGCGCCGGAACTGCTTGGGGTCCTGGCGGAGGATGCGCTCAGTGGAGACGCCGTCCAGGAACACGTCGCCGCTGGTGGGGGCCTCCAGGCGGACCAGGATGCGCCCCAGGGTGGACTTGCCGCACCCGGATTCCCCGATCACGCCCAGGATCTCCCCCCGCTCAATGGTGAGGCTGACCCCGTCTACGGCCTTGACGAACTTGCGCTCTTCCCCCCGCTTGTGAAAGATTTTCCCGTCCTTATAGGGGTAGAACTTCTGGATGTCCTGAATTTTGATGAATTCCGTCTTATTTTCCATTCTCGTCACCTACACACAGCCAGCAGGCGGCTTGGCCCGCCTCGCTCGTTTTCGTCATGGGCGGTTTCTCCCGGCGGCAGCGCTCTGTGGCGTGGGCGCAGCGGGGAGCGAAGACGCAGCCGGGGATGTCCTTGGAGAGGTCCGGCAGGAAGCCGGGGATGGAGAGAAGCTTGGGGTTCTCCCCCTTCAGAGAGGGGAAGGAGTCCTGGAGCCCCTGAGTATAGGGATGCCTGGGGCGGGTGAGCACGTCCTTGACCATGCCGAACTCCATGAGCTCCCCTGCGTACATGACCGCCACCTTGTTGCAGGTGGTGGCCACCACCGACATATCATGGGTGATCATGATGCGGGTGGTCTCCAGAGTCTTCTCCATCTCCAGGATTTCCCGCAGGATCTGCCCCTGGGTGACTACGTCCAAGGCGGTGGTAGCCTCATCGAAGATCAGCAGCTGGGGGTGGTGGAGCAGGCTGATGGCGATGGCCACCCGCTGGAGCATCCCGCCGCTCATCTCATGGGGGTAGAGGCGGTAGACCCGGGGCGGCAGGTTCACCAGCTTGAGCAGCTCCATGGCCCGCTCCTGGATCTCCTCGCCGGAGGCGCTGGGGCAGTGGACCCGGTAGATGTCCTCAATCTGGGTGGAGATGCGGTGGACGGGGCTCAGGGCGTTCATGGCCTTTTGGAAGACCACAGCCAATTTCATCCACCGAAGCTCGTTCATCTCTGCCTCGGAAATAGAGAGCAGGTCCTTCCCGTCAAAGAGGGCTTCGCCGGTGATCTCCGTGGACTTCGGGTGCAGGCGCAGCAGCGCCATAGCCAGCGTGCTCTTGCCGCTGCCCGACTCGCCCACGATGCCCAAGGAATCTCCCTTGTCGATGGAGAAGCTGGCGCGGCGCACCGCCATAACCCGGCGGGTCTTATTGATATACGTTACATTGAGATCTTTTACGGTCAAAATAGCCCCCATTACTTCTTCCCCCCTTGGCTGTACTTGGGGTTGATCACATGGTTGAGACCGTCGCCCAGCATATAGAAGATGATGACTGTGATGATAATGGCCACGCCCGAGAAGGTGGAGACCCACCAGGAGCTGGTGATGTACTCCTTGCCCTGATAAATCATCTGGCCCCAGGAGATGATGTTGGGGTCCCCCAGGCCCAGGAAGGACAGCGACGCCTCCGTGAGGATGGCCCCGGCCATGCCCCGGGTAGTGTTGGCGATCACGGGGAAGATGCCGTTGGGGAGGATGTACTTGAAGAGGACCTGTACCCGGGTCTCCCCCAGGGCGATGGCGCTTTTGACGAAGGTCCGCTCCCGCAGGGACAGTGCCTGGGCCCGCATGAGCTTTGCGTTGCTGGACCAGGTGGTGATGCCGATGACGATCATCACGTTTTTGATATTGCTCCCGAAGAGGGAGATGATCAGCATAATCAGGAAAAAGGTAGGGATCATCAGAAAGATGTTGATGATTTCCGAGACCACCAAGTCCACCTTTCCACCGAAGTATCCTCCCAGTCCGCCGATGAGCACACCCAGCACGCCGGAAATCAGCGAGGAGACCACCGCCACCATCAGGGACGTGCGCACGCCGTAGAGGAGCATACTCAACACATCCTGCCCCATGTGGTTGGTGCCCAGCAGGTGGCCGTTGACGCCAGGGGCGGCCAGGCTGTCCGGACCGTAAAAGTAGGGGTCGTGACTGGTCAGCACCGGCGCCGCCACCACGACGAACAGCAGAACCAGAATGCCAACCACCCCGAAGCAGAGCTGTCCGTCAGAACGCAGGGTGTTCCAGATTTTGTTCCATAGTTTCTTCATAACGGCCCCCTTATTCGTAGCGGATACGCGGGTCCAGAAGGGCATAGGCGATGTCCGTGATAATCATGACGATGACTACGGAGACGCTCATCACCAGATACACACCCATCAGCGTGGGATAATCCCGCTGGGTAATGGCCGTCAAGGTCAGCCGGCCCATGCCCGGCCAGGAGAACACGATCTCGATGAGGGATACGCCGGTGATGAGAAAGGCCATAGAGATGCCGAACATGGTCACTGTGGGCAGTATCGCGTTGCGGAAGATGTATTTGTTAAAGATCTTCTTCTCGCTCATTCCAGTGGCCCGCATGGTGGTGATGAAGTCCTCATTCGTCACCTGGAGGATCGAGGACTTGGTGATGCGGAAATACCCCGGCATGGTGATGATTACCAGGGTCACGCAGGGCAGGATCAGGTGCTGGAGCACGTCCAGCATGTGGCGCATCCCGGTGTATCCCGCCCGGACGTTGAACATGCCCTGACTGGGCAGCAGCTTGAGATTGGTGGCAAAGACAATCATCAGCATCAGCCCCAGCCAGAAGGAGGGCATGGCGTCCGTGGCATAGGAGATGCTGGAAAGGAGGGTGTCTATCCACGACCCGTCGTGCCGGGCGCAGAAGATGCCTAAGGCCGTGCCCAGCAGCAGCGCCAGCAGCGCGGCTGTCAGGCCCAGCAGCACGGTGGCCAGCACCCGCTCTCCGATCATCTCGTTGACCGAGCGGTTGTAGATGATGGAGGTACCCAGATCACCGGAGGCGGCGTTCTTCAGATAGCTCAGGTACTGCTCCGGGTACGATTTGTCCAGGCCCCACTTCTCCATCAGGGCCTGGCGGAGTACCGGATCGTCGGTCTCCTTGCCCATAAGGGAGGTGATGGGATCGCCCGGAGCGCTTTTGACCAAGGCGAAGTTCAACGTGAACACCACCAGCACGGTCAGAAGCCCGCTGAGGATCCTGCGAAAGACAAATTTCTTCATGACACTGCATTCACTCCTTTTCTCTCCAACGGGCCGCGCCGAGGCACCGGCCCCCGCTCCGCATATGGTGCGAAGCGGCCATATGTCCACTGTAAATCGACAAAATCATTAAACCATATTTGGCAACTCTCCGCAATACATCTGGGGTAAACTATAGGTGGTATCCGGCGTACAATCTTTTTTGTAGATACAACCGCAATTTGTGCCGCGTTTTTTAAACTCGCATTATAATTTAAGAGCCTATCCGTAAATAGGAAAATGTGATAAAATAACCACCAAGGAAGGTG
>CAJUOA010000057.1:0-14563 GCA_910587785.1 uncultured Oscillospiraceae bacterium
GGTTGCTGGCATCTGCAACTTTGACCGCTTAGCTTAATTTCGCAAGAGGTCTATTCTTTCGTATGAAAAATCTTTCCCACGAATTTCAAAAAAAGCTTGCAAAGGCGGGACAAAGGTGTTATACTGACTCTTGGTTTCGCGGTGAAAGCCGCAGGGGCCTAATTTATGGGGAAAGAGGTGAACAAGAGCAATGAAGGAAGGTATCCATCCCAATTATCAGCAGACTACTATTAAATGCGCCTGCGGTAATGTAATTGAGACAGGTTCCACGAAGAAGGACATTCGCGTGGAAGTCTGCTCTAAGTGTCACCCCTTCTTCACGGGCAAGCAGAAGCTGGTCGATACCGGCGGCCGCGTTGCCAAGTTCAACAAGAAGTTCGGGCTGAAGTAATTGCATTACAAGAGCACCGTGCCGCGGTCTGCGGGACGGTGCTTTTTGCATACGGGGCATACTGAAACCATCCTATTTCAAAAAATCGAGGTGCCAATGAGAGAACAGACGACCCAAGAGATCCAAAAACCCAGGGACCGGGCAATCTTAGCCGGTCTCTCCAGCCCCCGGCTGGACAGCCGGGACAACGCGGACGAGGAGACCATGGCGGAGCTGGCCGCCCTAGTGGAGACCGCAGGAGGCGAAGTGGCCGCCTCCGCCCTGCAAAACCGGTCCTCTCCGGACCCCCGGACCTTCATCGGCGAGGGCAAGGTCGCGGAAATCAAGGACCTGGTCCGCCACGAGGAGGCCACCATGGTCATCTTTGACAACGACCTCTCCCCCTCCCAGATGCGGGTGCTCACCGAGGAACTGGGGGTCCAGGTGCTGGACCGGAGCGCCCTCATTCTGGACATCTTCGCCCAGCGGGCCCGGACCCGGGAGGGGCGGCTCCAGGTGGAGCTGGCCCAATACCAGTACCTCCTGCCCCGGCTGACCGGCATGTGGACCCACTTAGAGCGCCAGGCCGGCACCAGCGGCAAGGGACCCATCGGCTCCAAGGGACCCGGCGAGACCCAGCTGGAGACCGACCGCCGCCACATCCACCGGAAGATCGACAAGCTGAAGGCGGACCTGGAGGAGGTCCGCCGCATCCGGGGCACCCAGCGCCAGCGCCGGATGAAAAACGAGATCCCCGTGGCCGCTATCGTAGGCTACACCAACGCGGGGAAGTCCACCCTCCTCAACGCCCTCACCGGCGCGGACATCCCCGCCAACAACCGCCTTTTCGACACCCTGGACACCACCACCCGCCTCCTCACTGTCAGCGACACCCTGGACGTGGTGGTCTCCGACACCGTGGGCTTCATCCGCAAGCTCCCCCACCAGCTGGTGGACGCCTTCAAGGCCACCCTGGAGGAGCTGGAGTATGCGGACCTCCTGCTCCACGTCATCGACATCTCCAACCCCCTCTGGCAGGAGCAGGCCGCCGTGGTGGACGGCCTCATCCGGGAGCTGGGGGCGGAGGGCACCCCCTGCCTGCGGGTCTACAACAAGTCCGACCTCTTCTGGGGGGAGGTGCGCCCCCACGGCGAGGGGGAGGTCAACATCTCCGCCAGGACCGGCGAGGGCATTCCGGAGCTCCTGGCCGCCATTGACCGGACTCTGGACAAGGGTACCCGCCGGGTCACGGTCCATCTGCCCTACGACAAGGGCGGGCTGCTGGACCTCCTCTACCGGGAGGCCAAGGTGGAGAGCGTGGAGTACGGGTCGACCATCGACATTGCCGCCGTCTGCAACCCCAAGGCCATCGGAGCCGTGAAGCCCTATATCGAGGGCTGGGTGGAGCCCAGGGAGCCCTGGGAGGCGTAGAGCCCCGCCCCGGTGCGGAGGCCCAGGAGGAAGGCGCGGCCCGCGTAGAACTCCACCGCCCGTTCGCACAGCAGTTCGAGGTCCGCGTCCTGGAGGCTCTCCATCGGGGGGATGGGCAGCTCGCTGTCGGGCGGATAGAGGCCGCCTAAGCGTGGTTTGACGTAGTTGACATATAGCCAGCGCGGGAAATCGGTCATGTTGGATTCTCCTTTCTGATTGCGACTTTTTAGTCGTATGCCATTATACTACGCTTTATTAGTCGTGTCAAGAGGTGCGGTGTGAAATATTTTGAACGAATGAAAGAACTTCGCAACGAACGAAAAGAAACGCAAACACAGGTAGCAAACGCGATTGGTACAACGATGCGGCAATACCAGCGCTACGAGGCGGGCGAACAAAAACCCGGTTTGGATTACCTCATGGCCCTTGCGGACCATTTCCAGGTCTCGCTGGACTATCTGACAGGCCGCACGGATGAACGGTAGAACGATTTATCAGGAGACAGCCATGCAATTAGAGACAAAACGCACCATCCTCCGTCCGTTTACGGAGGCGGACGCGGAGGACCTCTTCGCCTACGCCAAGGACCCCCGGGTGGGCCCCATCGCCGGCTGGAAGCCCCACGAGAGCGTGGAGGAGAGCCGGGAGATCATCCGCACCGTCTTCTCCTCGCCCAATGCCTTCGCCGTGGCGGACCGGGAGACGGGCCGGGTCATCGGCTCCGCCGGATTCGTCCGCCACGGCAAGGCCTGGGACGGCGAGAAGAGCCAGGCCATCGGCTACGCCCTCTCCCCCGCGTACTGGGGCCGGGGCATCATGCCGGAGGTGGCGGCGGAACTGCTGCGCTTCGGCTTCCAGGACCTGGGGCTGGAGGAAATCTGGTGTACCCACTACCGGGAGAACGCCCGGTCCCGGCGGGTGATCGAGAAGTCCGGATTCACCTACGCCTTTACGGAGCACGTCACCGACGAGTTTTTCCCCGACCGGCCCACCTGTTTTTACTTCATGACCCGCTCCCAGTGGGAGCAGAGGGAGGGCGTCCATGGATAGCTATCTGTTCCCCGGCGCCTACGGCGAGGCGGAGCTGGTGGAAAAGCGCTCCCGCTTCATCGGCCAGGTCTGGCGGGTGGAGCGCGAGGAGGAGGCCCGGGAGCGCCTGGAGGAGGTCCGCAGGCGCTTCCACGACGCCCGCCACCACTGCTGGTGCTACGTCCTACGGGAGGGGAACGTCCTCCGCTACGGCGATGACGGCGAGCCCCAGGGTACCGCCGGACAGCCCATGCTGAACGTCTTTTTGAAGGAGGAGGTCGTAAACGCCGTCTGCGTAGTCACGCGGTACTTCGGGGGCATCCTCCTGGGCGCGGGCGGGCTCACGAGGGCCTACGGCGGCACCGCCAAGCTGGCCCTGGACGCCGCCGGCATCAGCCGGATGCGGCTCTGGTCCGTGCTCATGGTGCCCTGCCCCTACCCGCTCTACGAGCGGATGCGCCTCCTGGTGGAGAAGTGCGGCGGCGCGGTGGAGAGCGCCGACTTCGGCGCGGACGTGGTCCTCACCGTCCTCCTCCCGGCGGAGGACGCGGCGGACTTCCAGACCCAGGTTACCGACCTCTCCTCCGGCGCCGTGGAGGTTCTGGAGGAGGACCGGCGGTTCCAGCCCGGCCCCCCGTGAATCTGCTTTTCTTCTTTGTGTACAAAGAAGAAAAGCAGCAAAAGAAGAAAAACTTTTTGTCCGCAAGGCTCACGCCTTGCTCCTGGGCTCAATAGACGGGAGCGCCGGTGCGATATTCCACCAGCGCTCCCGCATTCTGTGCCCATGAGCGAAACGAAGTTTCGCGGACAAAAGTTTTTTCTTTTTCGCTTCCTTTTTCTTTTTTTCAAAAAAGAAAAAGGAAGGACCTACTTCCCCACGCAGAAGCGGTCGAAGATATTCTGCACCAGGTCCTCCCGGAGGGTCCTGCCGGTGAGCTCCCCCAGGGCGGAGAGGGCCGATTCCACGTCGGTGAGGACGGCGTCGGGGGTGAGTCCGGCGTCCAGGGCCTCCCGGGCCCGGCGGAGGGCCTGAGAGGCCCGGGTGACGGCCCCGGCCTGCCGGGGGTTGGTGAGGATCTGCCCGGAGGGCGCGTCCCCGCTGGGGAAGAGGCGGGCGACCGTTTTCTCCAGCTCCTCCAGGCCCTCGCCGGTGAGGGTGGAGAGGGACACGAAGGCGTCCGGGCAAAACGGGCCCTCCGGCGGGCCCGCCTGGGCGCGGCCCGGGAGGTCCCGCTTGGAGGCGATGCAGACCCAGGGCTTCCCGGACCCGGCCACGGCCTCCAGCAGGTCCTGATCCATCCCGCCGCCGTCCTCCACCAGGAGGATCAGCGCCGCGCGCTCCATGGCCTGCCGTGCCCGGTCCACCCCCAGGCGTTCCACGGCGTCTGCGGCGTCCCGAATCCCGGCGGTGTCGATGAGCCGGAGCAGGACGCCCCCCACCACCGCCTTCTCCTCCACGGTGTCCCGGGTGGTCCCGGCCACGTCGGTGACGATGGCCCGCTCGTAGCCCACCAGGGCGTTGAGCAGGGAGCTCTTGCCCACGTTAGGCCGGCCCAGGATGGCGGTGGGGACCCCTTGGCGCAGGACCTGCCCCCGGTCGAAGGTGGCAAGGAGCGCCTCGAGGGCCCTGACCGATTTTTCCAGGCATCCGGTGATGTCCCCCAGCCGGAGGTCCTCGATGTCCTCGTCCGGGTAGTCCACCACGGCGTAAAATTGGCTTGCGATGTTCAGAAGCTCCCCGTAGACCCCCTCAATCCTCCGGCGGAGGGAGCCGTCCAGCTGTTCCACGGCGTTGCGGGCGGCCCCGGCGGTCTCGGCCTCGATGAGGTCGATGACCGCCTCCGCCTGGGTCAGGTCGATGTTCCCGCTGAGGAAGGCCCGCTTGGTGAACTCCCCCCGCTCCGCCTGCCGGGCCCCGGCGGCAAAGAGGGCGCGCAGGCCCTCCTCCAGCACCACCGGGGAGCCGTGGCAGTGGAACTCCACGCTGTCCTCGCCGGTGTAGCTCCTGGGGCCGGGGAAGCGGACGGCGAGACAGGCGTCGACGGCCCGGCCCTCCCGGTCCAGGAGGCGGCCCAGGACCATCTCCCGAGGGGTCTGCTCCTCCAGAGGCCGTCCGTTGGCGGCGCGGAAGACCTTGCCGCATATGGCGAAGCTCCCCTCCCCCGACACCCGCAGGATGCCGATGGCGGAGAGTGTGTTTCCGGTAGAAATCGCGGCGATCGTATCCATAGGCGCTCCTCTACAGCTTCAGGGCGTAGCTGTGCCCCTTGTCCGTGACGCCGGAGACCTGGAAGCCCAGCGACTGAAAGAGGGCCTGGGAGCCCTGATTGAAATCAAAAATCTCCCCTACCTTGACCTGCTCCCAACCCAGCTCCCGGGCGCGGGCGATGAGGCGCTCCACCACGGCCTTTCCCACGCCCCGGCCCCTCCAGCGCTTGTCGCCGATGACGATGGGAATATCCTCGGGCCAAAAGGACACATCGCCGATGGGGAGCCATGCGCCGTCTTCCAGGACCTCGATCCAATAGAGCTCGCCGTGGTTGTCCAGATAGGTATACATCCCCTCTAATTTCCCTGGAGTATAGGGCGCGTCCACGCCATCCACCAGCAGTACGGTGTCCGCGTCCTGATACCACGCCAGGGCGCGGGCGGCGGCCTCCGTGAGGCCGTGGAAGCGGCGCAGGCGGATGGACGGCGACACCTCCAGCGTCTCCGGGCGGTCGGGGAACCAGTAGTAGACCCGCTCCTCCGTTTCCCGGCGGAGTTCGCCGCCGTTGGCCTCTGCCACCCGGCGGGAGGGGGCGTTGCCTGGGTAGATGGTGACCAGGATGTCCTCCGTGATGCCCATGCGGCGGGCCTCCTCCAGGAGCAGACGCAGGAGCTCCCTGCCGTACCCCTTCCCCCGCTGGTCCGACGCCACGGCGTAGCCGATGTGGCCCCCGGCGTCCCGGAGCTTCTCGGTGAGGCGGTGGCGCAGGTTGCCCTGCCCCACGGGGACATTGCCGTCCATGAGCCAATAGGTGCTTGCGGGGACCATCCAATCCTCCAGGCCGATGCCCTGGGCCATGTCCACCTTTCTGGCGAGGTAGGCGGGGAACTCGTCATAGGGGATGCCGTAGGCGTTGTTGAGGAAGCCGTTCTCCTCCCGCCCGATGTGCTGGAGCATATCGTAGAACTCTTCACCGTCGTTTCGGGCGGCTGGGCGTAAGTATAGCATGTCTTTTCTCCTGATAGCCGTATTGCGTATTTTTCTGGTGTCAACAAGGAAAATACGGCAGCATCTAATTGTAACGCATGGTTCATGTTATCACAAAGGATATGGCGTGTCAATCCAAATCCTCTGTCTGGAGTTCCGCACGCAAAAAGACAGCAGGCCAAACGCCTGCCGTCTTTTTCAGAATGTCAGATTCTGGCAACGCCTGAGGCCCGCGCGGCCCCGGCGACAGCCTTCGCCACAGCGGGGCCCACCCGCTGGTCAAAAGCCTGGGGGATGATGTAGTCCGCGCCCAGCTCCTCGGGACCGATGAGGTCCGCCAGAGCCTTGGCGGCGGCCATCTTCATCTCCTCGTTGATGTCCCGGGCCCGGGCATCGAAGGTGCCGCGGAAAATGCCCGGAAATGCCAGGACATTGTTGATCTGGTTGGGGAAATCACTGCGGCCCGTGGCCACCACCGCCGCGCCGCCGGCCTTGGCGTCCTCGGGGAAGATCTCCGGGGTGGGGTTAGCGCAGGCGAAGATGACGGCGTCCCGGTTCATGGTCCTGACCATCTCCGTGGTGACAGTGCCCGGGGCGGAGACGCCGATGAACACATCCGCCCCCGCCAGCATATCGGCCAGAGAGCCGGCGCGCTTCTCCAGGTTGGTGACCTGGGCCATCTCCTCCTTGATCCAGTTGAGCCCCTCCCGGCCGGCGTAGATGGCGCCCTTCCGGTCGCACATAGTGACGTGCCGGAAGCCGGCGGAGAGCAGGAGCTTCACGATGGACACGGCGGCGGCTCCCGCGCCGGAGGTGACCACCCGGACGTCCTCCTTGGCCTTGCCCACCACCTTCAGGGCGTTGGTGAGCCCGGCCAGGGTGATGACGGCGGTACCGTGCTGGTCGTCGTGGAAGATGGGGATGTCACAGCGCTCCTTCAGCTTGCGCTCGATCTCAAAGCACCGGGGGGCGGCGATGTCCTCCAGGTTGATGCCGCCGAAGCTGCCGGAGATGTTGTAGACCGTCTCCACGAACTGGTCCACGTTCTGGGTCTTGACGCACAGCGGGAACGCGTCCACCCCGCCGAAGGCCTTGAAGAGGACGCACTTGCCCTCCATCACGGGCATCCCGGCCTCCGGGCCGATGTCCCCCAGGCCCAGGACCGCGCTGCCGTCGGTGATGACGGCGCAGAGGTTGTGCCGCCTTGTGAGGTCATAGCTCTTTTCCAGGTCCTTCTGGATCTCCAGGCAGGGCTGGGCCACGCCCGGCGTGTAGGCCAGGGAGAGGTCCTCCCGGCTGGCCACGGGCACGGTGGCCTGCACCTCGATCTTGCCCCTCCACTGCTCATGGAGCCGGAGGGATTCCTTTGCGTAATCCATGGACGCCCCCGCTTACTTGGCGCTCTCTTCCAGAGCCAGGCGCAGAGCCTTGGACAGCTGGTCGGGGCAGCTGGTGGCCTTATTGCCGCACACGGTGCCCTCCAGCTTGTCGATGACCTCCTGGGCGCTCTGTCCCCTGACCAGCTGGCAGATGCCCTTGAGGTTGCCGTTGCACCCGCCGGTGAAGGCGACGGCCTGGATGATGCCGTCCTCCAGCTCCAGGTCGATCTGGGTGGAGCAGGTCCCGGAGGTCTTGTATGTATAGGTCATAGTCGGTGTTCTCCTTCCGCATATTTCCGCTTTCGCGGCTCGAAATACGGTCCTAGTATAACAGATATCCCGGCTATATGCAAGACCCGAATCGCCGGTACGGCGGAGAGAAGCGGGGGAAACGGCACACCCTCCCCGCCGGGGGGAGCTGGGAGGATGTGCCGGGAGGAGCGGCAGGGCGTGCCGCCTCCGGGATCAGCCGTTGGTCTCGTTTTTGCGCTGGAGGCGGATGCGGTCGCTGATCATGGCGATGAACTCAGAGTTGGTGGGCTTGCCCTTGGTGTTGCTGACGGTGTAGCCGAAAAAGCGCTGAAGGGTCTCCAGGTCGCCCCGGTCCCAGGCCACCTCGATGGCGTGGCGGATGGCCCGCTCCACCCGGCTGGGGGTGGTGTGGTACCGCTTGGCCACCTCGGGATAGAGCACCTTGGTGACGGAGTTGATGACATCCATATTCTCCACGGTGATCATGATAGCCTCCCGGACATACTGGTAGCCCTTGATATGGGCGGGGACGCCCACCTCGTGGATGATGGAGGTCACCAGCTCCTCCAGGCCCGGGGTGTGCAGGGGGGCCTGCCGGTGCTCCATCAGCTTTGTCAGGTTCTCCACCATGGCCTCCTCGTGGTAGGGCTTGCAGATGAACATGGACGCGCCCAGTTCCCCGGCGTCCGCCACCATCTGCTGGTTGACCAGGTGGGAGATGGCCAAAACCTGGGGGCGGTCCTTCCGGTCCAGGCGGCGCAGGATGCCCATCCCGTCCAGGCTGGGCAGGATCATGTCCAGCACCAGCAGGTCCGGCTTGGTCTCCTGCACCAGACGCAGGGCCTCCGCGCCGTCCCCGGTGGAGCCGGTGACCTCAAACCGCCTGGAGCGCTCCAGGGCCTCCTGCAGCATGGAACGGGCCTCTTCGTTGGTATCTGTCAGCACGATTCGAATTTTCTTATCCATAGCATATACCCCTTGCTGATTTAATGTCGGTAGATCAAGCGATTGATATCGACAGATTATTGAGCGCCGCCCTTGGAATCTGACTGAATCATGCTGCTTCGCGGCGCCTTGCTACAAAATTACCATAAAGAGACAGAAAACTCAAGTCGAAATTTGGAGATTATCCAAAAAAATCGTCCCAAAAATATCGACAAAATATGGTATCTTTCCCCATATTTGTCGAAACTCTGCTAAATTTAGTCTTATTTCACCTAATCTTATTGTTAATTGAGCTGATTTTTTGCTCTTGATTTTTCTCGAAAAATCATGGAACCAAAGAATTTTTTTAGCTTGGCGGCATAAAAAAGCCCTCAAAGGACGCCATCCTTTGAGGTTTTTCGCGGTTTTCGCCCCTTTTTGCACGCCGCCCGCCTCCCCGCCGGAGCTAAACGGAGCTCCGCCCCCTCCGGCGGGGCGTCCGGAGGGGGCGGAGAGTGGGTCAGTTCTCCCTGTCTTTCTCGATCTCTGCGTTGAGCCGGTCCGCCAGGAGGGCGAATTTCTCCAGGTCCAGCCGCTCCCCCCGCACGTCCGCCGGGAGGCCGCAGTCCGTGAGGACCGCGCTGAGCCGCCCCTTATCCATCTGGGGGCCGAAGGCGGAGGCCAGGGCGTTGCAGAGGGTCTTCCTCCGCTGGGCGAAGGCGGCGCGGACCACCCGGAAGAGGAACGCCTCCCCGCAGGCCGGGGACACGGCCGGCTCCCGCCGCACCTCGCACCGGACCACAGCGGAGGTCACCTTGGGCGCGGGGAGGAAGCAGGAGGGGGGCACCTCGAAGAGCAGCCGGGGCCGGGTGTGGTAGTCCATGAGGAGGGAGAAGGCCCCGCAGGCGGCCTCCCCGGGAGCGGCGGCGATGCGCTGGGCCACCTCCTTCTGGACCATGACCGTGACGGCCTCGAAGCACCCCGCCTCCACCAGGGCGGTGAGCACCGGGGTGGTGATGTTGTAGGGCAGGTTGGCGCAGACCATGGGCCGCAGGCCCCGGAAGTGCTCCTGCACCAGGGCGGGGATGTCCAGCTTGAGGATGTCCCCCGGGACCAGGGTGAAGTTCTCCTCTCCGGCCAGGGTCTCCCCCAGCACCGGCAGGAGGGCCCGGTCCAGCTCCACGGACACCACCCTCCCCGCCACAGCGCAGAGTTCCTTCGTCAGACACCCGATGCCCGGACCGATCTCCAGCACGCCGCAGGAGCGGTCCGCGCCGCACTCTCGGGCGATGCGGCGGGGGACCCAGTCCTCAATGAGAAAGTTCTGTCCCATGGACTTGGAAAAGCGGAAGCCGTGGCGGCCCAGCAGGGCCTTCACCTCCTGGATGCTGCAGAGATCCATACGCGTCCTCCTCGTGTTTTTTCTACAGTATATCAGATTTTTCAAAAAAGAGTAGCTTTATTTTTCCCGCTGTGGTATCATCACCTTGCAAATACAGCGCCGGAGGTCCCGCTATGAATGAACTCATGAAAATGTACCTCATCATCTGCCCGCTCATTTTCCTGGGCGGGTTCGTGGACAGCGTGGCCGGGGGCGGGGGGCTCATCACCCTGCCCGCCTACCTGATGGCCGGGGTGCCGGTCCACTTCGCCGCCGGGACCAACAAGGTGGTCAACGGCCTGGGCAGCGCCACGGCCATGGTCCGCTACCTGCGCAGCGGGAAGGTGCGGCTGCGCATCGCCCTCTACGCGGCCCTGGGGGCCCTGGCGGGGGGCTACGCGGGGGCGGAGGTCGCCAAGCACCTCAGCGAGAGCCTCCTCCAGGGCCTGATGCTGGTGGCCCTGCCCCTGGTGGCGGTGTTCCTCGCGGTGAAGCGGGACTTCGGCCGGGAGAGCGAGACAGCTTGGACCTGCTCCCGGGCCTACGAGGTGGGGGTGAGCCTCCTCATCGGCCTTCTCATCGGGTGCTACGACGGCATCGTGGGCCCCGGCACGGGCACCTTCCTCATCATGGCCTTCACCGCCCTGCTCCACCTGGACATGGTCACCGCCTCCGGGTGCGCCAAGGTGGGGAACCTGGCCTCCAACGCGGCGGCGGCCACGTCCTTCCTCCTGGGGGGCAAGATCATGTGGGTGCTGGTGGTCCCGGCGGCGGCGTGCAGTATGCTGGGCAACTACTGCGGAGCCCTCTACGCCATCCGGGGCGGCGGAAAGCGTATCCGGGGCATGATCTTCCTGGTGCTGGGGATGCTGTTCATCAAGCTCCTGGCGGACCTGGCGGCGTGAGGCATGAGAAGAGGAGGACCGCCTTTCCCGGGCGGTCCTCCTCTTCTCATGTCGCAGCGTTCGGACGGTCACAGGGATCAGTCCAAGATATAAACGGTACAGTTTCGTACACCGAACTGGATGCACTCGCTGCTGGTATCCATATACAGGTCGATGGAGTTGCCCCGCACGCCGGTGTCCTCCGCCACGGCGAAGCCGTAGACATAGGCTCCGTCGTTGGAGACCACGTAGACCTTTGTGCCCAGGGGCACCACGTCCCTGTCGACCGCCACCACGCCCACATGGACGGTGGTGCCGGAGGCGGTGATGCTCCCCACGCCGCCGCCGGTGGTGTAGGCGGTGCCCCGCATGGTGCGGGCCTCGCTGAAGGTGAGGACCTCGCCGTTGACCAGGGTGATGGTCCCGCTGCCGTCGGCGGAGGTGCTGATGGCGGAGACGGCGTCGCCGTTGTTGGCGAAGTTCTCCATGGTGCCCTTCTCGATGATGGTGGGCACCGGCTGGGTATCCACCACGTCGATGAGCTGGCGGCCGATGGCCTGCCCGCTGTGGTAGACGATCTCGTAGGTCTCGCCGTACTCGCCGTCCCGGCCCTCCTGGAGGACGGTCTCCTGCCAGACGGGCTTGCTGTCGTTATATTGATAGACGGTCTCGTGCTCGGTCACGGTGGACATGCGCTCATAGAAGACCATCTCGGAGCCCACGGAGATCTCCACCGCATCCTCCGTGATGACGGCGGACACCATCTCCAGCGGGCTGGGGCGCACGTCCAGGCGGCGCAGGAGCGCCTCCACCGTCTCCTGCCGGGAAATGGCGGAGACCGGCGCGCCCTGGGGGTATACGGTCACGGCCTTCCCGGCGCTCAGCAGGAGGTCTCCTGCGCTGCTGACGGAGAGGAGCTGCCCGGAGGCATCCGTGACATAGACTTCGGCTGGCGCTGCGTCCTGCTGTACATAGGCATCCTCCAGGTACAGGGCGCTGGCGTCGGTATCGCTGGGGTGGGGGGTCAGGGAGAGTGCCAGGACGGAGAGAGCCGGTACTGCTGCGACAGCGATCAGCCGCTTGAACTGGAGTGCGGCTTTCTTGCTTCCTTCAAACATGATACTTGAACCTCCATGGATTTCGCAAAGGGCCAGATCAGCGCTTGCGTTTCGTGGGTCCCGCCGGGGCATCCCGCCTCCGCCGGACCCGCCGCTTGAGAGAAGGATAGCCAAAATTTCCGTTCCTCAAACAGGGCCTGCCACTGATTTGTAACTTTTGTAACCTTTTTGAAACCTGGGTGTAGTATATCCGAAACCCGCCCGTTTGTCAAGCTTTTTCTCACCTTTCCTGATTATGACGTTTTCATAACTCAACTTTCTCCGTGATATCGTGACAAAATCCGCCAAGTTTTGCGCAAAAGAGTTACAGAGTTGGTTACAAAAGTTACAGCCCGCGACAAGAAATTTTTTCCTGCCGCGGGCTGTTTTCAGGGGTCCAGGGACCTATTTTTCCAGTCCGATCCACTCCGCCTGCCACCGGCCGCCGGTGTAAACCAGCTCCATCGTCAGATAGGTGAAGCCCTCCTCCCCGCCCATGGGGCGGTGCTTGACGGAGGCGGTGGCGGTGAGGTCCTCCCCCGGCTCCGCCCCCTGGTCCACCGTGTAGTCCACTCCGGCCACGATGGTGAAGCTGTACACGTCCTCATCATACCCGTAGACCTCCGCCCCCGGGGCCAGGTCTCCGGAGACACCGGAGAGGTCGTTTGCGAAGACCGCCTCAAAGAGCCGCTGGACGGTGTCCTCCAGCTCCGCCGCCCAGGGCTCCAGCCGCCGCACCACCCGGAAGGTGCCCGCCATGTCCTTGAAAGCCGTGCCGAAGCCCTCCTCGGCCTCCTGGAAGTAGATGGAGTGGAAGACGAACACGCCGCCCTCTCCGTCCTCCACGAACCAGACCTCCTGCTGTTCGTCGTCCCACTCCACGCCGTTACCGGCGCGGAGCAGTACCGCACTGCACCCGGGGACAGAGGCCGCCAACGCCGCCGCCCCCTCCTCCTGACGCTCCACGGAGCTGTAGAGGCCCTCCAGCTGGGCCTGCACGGTCTCCATGGCCTCCGCCGCCGCAGTCTCCCTCATATGGGTGATCTCCAGGCGGCACCACACCGGCAGGTCCGCCGGTTCCCGGGACTGGACCACGTAGGTGGCCCCGCTCTGGTCAAGGACAAAGCGCTCCTCATTGAAGTACAAAGAAAACTGGGGGCTCACCTGGGGGGACAGCCCCCAATCCTCCACTGTGATGAATTGCAGGAGATGGAGCGCCCCCGCCTCGCCGGACGGAAGGGGCTGATAGAACGACGGATCGTCCCACGGCAATGCCGGGGTGCAATCGGGGGGCGGGTCCTCCGCCGCCGGAGGCTCTGGCGGAGTGTCCGGCGGCACCGCCGGGCTCTTGGGCACCAGCGACCACACCAGCATCGCCAGTCCTAGAGCCGCCGCCAGGCCCGCAGTCCATCCTGCCCAGGCTCCGGAGCGCGGTTTCCGCTCGCTCCGCTCCAGCAGTGTGCCGTCCACACCGCCAATGACCCGAAAGAGCCGTTCCTTTTCCTTCATAACAGGATGCCCTCCTTTTCCAAATAGGTCCGCAGTTTCCGCCGGGTGCGGAAGAGGCTGGTCTTCACGGTGTTCTCCTTCATGCCGTACCGGGCCGCGATGCGCTCCACCGGCTCCACGTACCAGTAGCGCCGCAGGAACACACTGCAATCCCGCTCCGGCAGGGTGTGGAGGAATCGGTCCACCATCCGCTCCAGCTCCCGGTCCTCCACCTCCCGGTCCGCCCCGGGTACCGACGGCACGCACTCCCCCAGCTCCTCCAGAGCCGCCGGGTACTCCCCGCCGCCCCGCTTCTGAGCACTCCTGGAGCGCACCGCGTCACAGGCGATGCTCCGGGTGATCTTGCCCAAAAACGCCGGGAGCTTCCGGGGCCGGTGGGGCGGCATGGCGTTCCAGGCCCCCATCCAGGTGTCGTTGAGGCACTCCTCCGCGTCCTGCCGGTCCGAGAGGATGTTCTGGGCGATGGTGCGGCAGTAGCCGCCGTACTTGGACGCCGTCTCCCCGATGGCGTCCGCGTCCCGCCTCCAGTACAGGTCCACGATCTGTTGGTCCTCCAAAGTGATCCCTCCTTTTTGTGTTTTCAACGTTATAGTCGAAAAACGGGGCCGCGTGGTTCTCGGGAGCGGCAAAATTTTTCAAAAACCGAAAAAGCAGGGCCCATTTTGGGCCCTGCCGGACGGTTGATGGATAACTTAGTGGTGCCTGCCGTGGTGTCCGCCGCCGTGGTGCCGCCCGCCTCCTGTGGAGACGGCAGTACCGGCATGGCAGTGGCTGGGCTCGGCGCAGTCCAGAGCGCAGGAGTGGTGGTGCTCATAGTTGGCGCAGTCCGCCGGACAGCTGTGGTAGTGGCTGGGGTCCGTGCAGTTGGGGTCGCTGCAGCCCATCCCGGCGACGAAGGACACCGGCACTGCCGTGGAGGTCTCCGAATGGTGGTTTGCGTGGTGGTGCCCGGCCTCGGCGCAGTTGAGGGCGCAGGAGTGGTAATGCTCATAGTCCGCACAGCCGGCGGGGCAGTCATGGTAGTGGCTGGGGTCCGTGCAGTTGGGGTCACTGCACCCCATCCCGGCGACGAAGGACACCGGCACTGCCGTGGAGGTCTCCGAATGGTGGT
>CAJUOA010000057.1:14663-21164 GCA_910587785.1 uncultured Oscillospiraceae bacterium
TCGCGTGGTGGTGCCCGGTCTCGGCGCAGTTGAGGGCGCAGTGGTGGTAGTGCTCGTAGTTGGCGCAGTCCGCCGGACAGTCGTGGTAGTGGCTGGGGTCCGTACAGTTGGGGTCACTGCACCCCATGCCGCTGATGTAGGACACCGCAGTCAAGGTCTGCGTCTGGACCGCGGGCGGTTCCGGCTGAGGCGCGGGCGCGGGGACCGGCTCAGGTTCAGGCGCGGGCTCAGGCTGGGGCTCCACAGACGGCGCGGGCCCGACTGCCGCCGTGTGGTGGGGCTCTTCGTGGTGGTCCTTGTGGTTGTGACTGGGCTCGGCGCAGTCGAGGGTGCAATTATGGTGGTGCTCATAATCCGCGCAGTCCACGGGGCAGTCGTGGTGGTGGCCGGGGTCCGTGCAGTTGGGATCGGTACACCCCATCCCGGCCACAAAGGACATGGAGCCCGCCTCCGGCGCAGACTTCTGTGGAGTTCCGCCCGCCGCCTCGCCGCCGCATCCGGCCAGCAGGAATACCAGTGCCAGCAAGCTGATCCAAATCTTATTGTTCCCCATAATAGAAACAGCCTCCTTCTTTGGTTTTTGAGTCATTCTAGCGTTTTCAATACTACCACAGTCGTACGGCGTTGTCAAGAGGGTCCGGCCCACTCTTTTCTGTCCGGAGGGGAATCAAGGGGTAGATGCTACAAAAGATTTCTTAAAAAAGACAAATGTTTTATCTAAAGAAACAAATATTTTTCCAGCCGTCAAAAAACCGTTGCAAAAGGGCGGAGCGCGTGATACGATTTAGCCAATTAAAGCGCAGGCAGGACACTTGTCTGTCCACCAGAGCCTGCCTCGGGAGGTAATGACACATGAGCATCAACCACGCATATCTGAGCGGCCTGATGGACCGCGTGATCGCCCGGAACCCGGCGGAGCCGGAGTTCCACCAGGCGGTGCGGGAGGTCCTCACCAGCCTGGTCCCCGTGGTGGAGGCCCGGCCGGAGTTCATCAAGGAGGGCGTCATGGACTGCCTGGTGGAGCCGGAGCGGATCATCAAGTTCCGGGTCCCCTGGGAGGACGAGCAGGGCAATGTCCACGTCAACCGGGGCTTCCGGGTGCAGTTCAACTCCGCCATCGGCCCCTACAAGGGGGGGCTGCGCTTCCACCCCACGGTGTACGAGGGGATCATCAAGTTCCTGGGGTTCGAGCAGATCTTCAAAAACAGCCTCACCGGCCTGCCCATCGGCGGCGGCAAGGGGGGCAGCGACTTCAATCCCAAGGGCCGCACGGACCTGGAGGTCATGCGCTTCTGCCAGAGCTTCATGACCGAGCTCTTCAAGTATATCGGCCCGGATACGGACGTGCCCGCCGGGGACATTGGCGTGGGGGGCCGGGAGATCGGCTACCTCTTCGGGCAGTACAAGCGCCTGCGCAACGAGTTCACCGGAGTGCTCACCGGCAAGGGCCTGACCTACGGCGGCTCCCTGGCCCGCACCGAGGCCACGGGCTACGGCCTGTGCTACTTCACCGGCTGTATGCTCCAGGACGCGGGCAGGAGCTTCGACGGCGAGACGGTGGTCATCTCCGGCAGCGGCAACGTGGCCCTCTACGCCTGCGAGAAGGCCATGCAGCTGGGGGCCAAGGTGGTGGCCATGAGCGACTCCGCCGGGTACGTCTATGACAGGGACGGCATCGACCTGCCCTATATGAAGGACCTCAAGGAGGTCCGGCGGGGCCGCATCTGCGAGTACGCGGAGAGCCATCCGGGCGCGGCCTACCACGCCGGATGCCGGGACATCTGGTCCATCCCCTGCGGCATCGCCCTGCCCTGCGCCACCCAGAACGAGCTGGACCTGGACGCTGCCAAGACGCTCATCCGGAACGGCTGCTTCTGCGTGTCCGAGGGGGCCAACATGCCCTGCACGCCGGAGGCGGTGGACGCCCTCCAGGCCGCCGGGGTCCTCTTCGCCCCCGCCAAGGCCGCCAACGCCGGCGGCGTGGCCACCTCCGCCCTGGAGATGAGCCAGAACTCCATGCGCTTCTCCTGGACCTTCCAGGAGGTGGACGACCATCTGAAGAAGATCATGGTGGACCTCTACCGCAACGCCAAGAACGCCGCCGAACAGTACGGCACCCCCGGGGACCTGGCGGCGGGGGCCAACATCGCCGGATTCCTGAAGGTGGGCGAATCCATGCTGGCCTACGGCATCATTTAAGGAGGCGGCCTATGAACGACTATATTGCCCGGGTAACGGAAAACCTCCGGCAGCGCTTCTCGCTGGAGCCGGAGTACCTCCAGTCCGTCACCGCCTGGCTGGACATGATCGCCCCGGCGGCGGAAGACCCCCGGTACGAGAAGCTGGACCTCATCACCCGCATGGTGGAGCCGGAGCGGATGTTCTCCTTCCTCATCCCCTGGGTGGACGACCAGGGGATGACCCACACCAACCACGGCTACCGGGTGCAGTTCAACTCCGCCATCGGCCCCTACAAGGGGGGGCTGCGCTTCCACCCCACGGTGAACCCCTCGGTGGTGAAGTTCCTGGGGTTTGAGCAGACCTACAAGAACGCCCTGACGGGCCTGCCCATCGGCGGGGCCGCAGGGGGAGCGGACTTCGACCCCCGGGGGAAGTCCAACCGGGAGATTATGCGCTTCTGCCAGGCCTTCATGTACGCCCTGTACCGGTATATCGGCGCGGACACCGACGTGCCCGCCGGGGACATCGGCGTGGGGAGCCGGGAGATCGGGTGGCTCTACGGCGCGTACAAGAAGGTCACAGGCCGGGCCCAGAGCTCCGCCCTCACCGGCAAGGGCCTCACCTACGGCGGCAGCAAGGTCCGGCAGGAGGCGGCGGGCTTCGGCACGGTCTACTTCCTGGCCCGGATGCTGGACCACCAGGGGGAGACCCTGGAGGGCAAGCGGCTCATCGTCTCCGGCTTCGGCAACATGAGCTGGGGCGTCTGCCGCAAGGCGGCGGAGCTGGGCGGGAAGGTGGTCACCCTCTCCGGCCCGGACGGCTGTATCTACGACCCCGACGGCGTCTGTACCCAGGAGAAGTTCGACTTCATGGTGCACATGCGCTACAGCGGCGAGGACCGGGTGGAGGCCTACGCGGACCAGTTCGGCGTGGAGTTCTACCCCGGGAAGCGGCCCTGGGCCGTCCCCGGGGACGCGGCCCTCCCCTGCGCGGCGGAAAACGAGCTGGGGGTGGAGGACGCGGTGATGCTCCTGGCAAACGGCGTGCGCTACTACGTGGAGGGGGCCAACATGCCCGCCACGGCGGACGCCCTGAAGCTCCTCCGCCTCAGCCCCAAGATCCTCACCGCCGGGGCCAAGGCCTCCGGCAGCGGCGGCGTGGCGGTGTCCGCCCTGGAGATGGCCCAGAACGCCGTCCGCTACAGCTGGTCCCGGCGGGAGGTGGACGAGAAGCTGCGCGCCATCATGACCGGCATCTACGACGCCTCTGCCGCCGCCGCGGAGGAGTACGGCCTGGGCTATGACCTCATCGCCGGGAACGACATCGCAGCCTTCAAGATCATCTCCGAGGCCATGATCGCCCAGGGGCTGTAGGAGCCCTGCGGGCCCTGCGAAAAACCTGTTGTCATATCCGCCATTTTGTGGTAAGGTGGAGGTAGAATTTTGAGGATGAGGAGAGGACCTATGGACAACCATATTTTTCGCAGTGCCATCGGCGGCTTCAACCGACAGGACGTGACAGAATATATCGAGAGGACCCAGAAGCAGGCAGAGGAGGCCGCCGCCGCCCTGAACAAGCAGCTGGAGGACCTCCGTCAGGCCGAGGGCGAGGCCCGCGCCGCTCTGGAGGAGCGCACCCGGGAGAAGGCGGAGCTGGAAAAACGTCTGGAGGAGATGACCGACAGCTGCAACAACGCCAAGAGCAACTGGGAGTCCCAGGCCCAGGCGAAGGAGGCCCTCCGCCGGGACGTGGCCCAGCGGGACGGCACCATCCGGGACATGACCGAGGAGAACCAGCGCCTGTTCCGCCAGGTGCAGACGCTGGAGGAGGAGGTGCAGGAGCTGCGCAGGGAGAAGGAGCGCATCGCCCAGCTGGAGCTGGACGCCCACCGCCGCTCCGACGAGATCGTCCTGGACGCCGCGGGACAGGCGGAGCTCATCACCTCCCAGGCGGAGAGTCAGGCCGCCGAGACCGTCCAGAGCGCCGAGGCCCAGGCCCGCCGGACCTTGGCCCAGGCCCAGGCCGATGCCCAGGCCGTCCTGCGGCAGGCGGAGGAGCAGATCCGTCAGACAGTGGAGCAGTACGGCCAGCTCCACCAGTCCTTCGAGGCCGCCCTGGGCCGCATCACCGGCGAACTGCGCGGGATGGATGCCGCCGCCGCCCAGCTCCCGGAGCGCTTCAACAGCCTCAAGGCGGGGCTGGAGGAGCTTCTGGAGCAGGCAAAGGAACAGTAAAGCTTGAAAAAAAGTCCTCCGGAGACGTCTGAACGGCGTTTCCGGGGGACTTTTTATGTTCAAGCTGTCAGACCGCTTACAGCGGATTGGCGTCGATCCAGGCGGAGATGGCGTCGCCAATCTCCTTGACACAGCCGGGGGCGTAGGGCACCTTCAGCCCTGCCGCTGTCACCAGCTCCGCAAAGGACATGGTACCGCCGGCGTCCACGAAGCGCAGGTACCGGGCCCAGGCGTCCTCCCGGTCCTTCAGGGAGGCCAGCCAGAACTGGAAGGCCACGGTCTGGGCCATGCAGTAGTCCAGGTAGTAGAAGGGGGAGCCGTAGATGTGGAGCTGCCGCTGCCACCCCGCGCCCCGGCCGTAGAAGGGCAGGTCCTCAAAGTCCTCCCAGGGGCGGTACTTGCGCTCCAGGCCCATCCAGGCCTCGTTGCGCTGGGCGGGGGTCATGTCCGGGTTCTCATAGACGATGTGCTGGAACTCGTCCACCATACAGCCGTAGGGGATGAAGATGAGGGAGCTCTCGCAGTGGCCGACCTCGTACTTCCGGGTGAGGGGGCCGAAGAACTCCTTGTACCAGGGCTCGGCGAAGAACTCCATGGACATGGAGTGGGTCTCACACCCCTCCATGGTGGGGCTCTCCAGGGCGGAGAGGAGGTCCCGGCGCTGGGCCCGGAAGTCGGCGAAGGCGTGGCCCGCCTCGTGGGTGAGCACGTCCACGTCGCCGCTGGTGCCGTTGAAGTTGGAAAAGATGAAGGGGGCCTTGTAGGCGGGCAGGCTGGTGCAGTAGCCGCCGGGGGCTTTGCCCTCCTTGCTGAGCACGTCCAGGAGCTCGCCGTCGTAGAGGAAGTCCACGAACTCCGCGGTCTCGGGGCTCATCTCGCGGTACATCCGCCTGCCGGCGGACAGGATGTCATCCGCCGTGCCCTGGGGGACGGCGTTGCCGTCGGGGAAGAGGAGCACATCATCCCAGAACTTCAGTTTCTCCACGCCCAGGCGCTTCTCCTGGTCCTTCTTCACCCGGGACACCACGGGCACCAGGTCCTTTGCCACCTGCTCCCGGAAGGCGGCGGCGTCCTTGGGGCCCCAGCAGTTGCGGCCCATGCGGTCATAGCCCAGCTGGGTGTAGGTCTCATAGCCCATGGCCTTGGCCTGGGCGGTGCGGTTTTTCACCAGCTTGTCGTAGAGGGTGTCCAACTCCTCCTGGTGGCTGTCGAACCAGCGGCCCTCGGCCTCGAAGGCGGCCTTGCGGACGGCGCGGTCAGGGCTCTGTTTGAAGGGCCCCAGCTTGGGCAGGGTCAGCATCTCCCCCTCCCACTCCACCATGGCGGAGGCGTAGAGCTTCTGGTATTCGCTTTGCAGCTTGTTCTCCTCCTGCATGAGGGGCATGATCTCCGGCTTCATGCAGCGCAGGGAGATTTCCAGGTTCAGGAAGAACAGTTTACCCAGCTTCTCCTCCAGCTCCGCGCGGTAGGGGGAGTGGAAGAGCTGAAGCTCGATCTTCTGGTTCAGCTCCTGGAGGGCGGGACCGATCTCGTCGGCGTAGTCGTTCTCCTTGTCGTAGAACTCGTCCCGGGTGTCGACGGTGTGGCGGATGTAGGCCAGGCTCAGGTCGGTGCGGAGCTCCTTTTGCAGGGCCTCGAAGTCCATGTAGGCGTCCACCTGCTCCTGGGCGCAGGCGGCGGAGGCCAGCCGCTGGAGGATCGCTTCACTGTTTTTCCTGATCTCCTCGAGGTTGGGCCGGGTATAGGGCATTTCACTAAATTTCATGGAGGGACTCCTTTCGTTTTTGGTCATCTGCATTATAGCAGGTTCCTTCCAAGGGTGCAATACTTTTCGAGGGATTTCAATGTTATGGAGCCTGTTTTTTATAAGAGACTGTTATGGGCATAGATTGGGTGGGTAAATGGACTGCTTCTGGGGTTTTAGCAGATTTTCAGATAATTATTTCCACTATGGGTGGACGTGCTACCATGGAGCTACCAGATGTCCGCTTCCAGAACATCCTGCAAATTCTCGTCTGATAACGCATTTCCTTAACATAGATTCCGGCTCTGCTACCAACCCGCCAAAATCCGCTACCAGCATTCC
>CAJUOA010000058.1 GCA_910587785.1 uncultured Oscillospiraceae bacterium
TATAGCAAATTTGAACGTCTCTGTATAGTCCTGTTGCTGCCCGGATACACCACTACGTTGCCTGCAAAAATGAAAGCGGTGGTTACAAAAACCACCTTTGACTTGTTCTTCGCGGGCTTCATCATCGTAACAATAACACTTCCCGCAAGCAAACCGAATGCCACAGCACTTTGCACCATACCGAGCACCTGCTGATCATGATTGGTCCTGCCCAAAACAAAGGGGGCAATCATTCCGTCATTGCCCAGTTTGGCAAGAAAATTGATGATGGCAATGAAAAGAGTGATCCGTAAAAGGGCTGAGTGCTCCCGCAGGTACTGTATTCCTTCCAAACAGCTTTTTAGAATCGGCTCCTTGGCGTTCTCCTCTGGATGTCCTATCTCTGGGATCTGAATGAAGAACAGCAGTATCAAAAACGCAGCGGAAAAACTTACCAGGTCGCACACCAGGACCACCGCCATCCCTCCAAAGGCTAACAGGCAGCTGCCCAACGCAGGTGCCAAAATGGAAACAGCCGAACCGGAAAAGCTCTGCAGTCCGCTGACTCTGGTATAATATTTTTTCGGCACTAACAAACTGGTCGCGACAAAAGAAGCCGGATTTTGGAAGGCGTTCATAAAACTAAGCAGAATGTTGATAACATATAAATGCCACGCCATAAGGGCTGAACAGGAAAACAGTACAAGGACAGCTATCGTACCGAAAGCCGCTATCAAGTCAGCACACAGCATGATATGCTTTTTATTCCAACGGTCTGCCAAAGTCCCTGCAATAAAGCGAAAGAAAATTGTCGGTAAAAAAGAACAGATCGTTAAAAGTGTGATACTGGATGCGGTTCCCTCCTGCTCATAAGTCCAGATGATCAGCGCATAGCTGGTCATAGCTGTGCCCAATTCGGAGACAGTCTGCGAACTCCATAAAAGCAAAAAGCTGCGTAATTCTTTAATCAATATTATATTTTTCATGGCTTTGCTCCTTAAACAATCATTTTATCGTTACATGGAACGCAAAGCCTAATGCGGACGATACCCTCCCATTCAGATGGAGAAACCGCTCCGTGCAGATATCGTCCTATATTAGACCTTGCACGGAGCAGAAACATCTGCGGAAAAAGGCAATAAGTACATCATTTTGCAGCACCTCCTATTACATGTTTTGAAAAAGGCTGCCCCTCACGGGTCCACCCAGTTGGGGACCGTGTCCCGCAGCTCGGCCTGCTTGGCGGGGTTCCAGTCCGCCGGGTCGCCGATGCAGTACCCGCCCATTTTGCGCAGGTCCCGGAAGCAGTGGAGGGTGTAGCGGATGTCCACATACTCCTCCCCCACGTCCAGCACCACCTTCTCCACCACGCCCCGAGGGAATTTCTCCGTCACGCGGCGGACGTAATAGGCCTGCTCCTCCGGGGACAGCGTCCCGTTTTGCACCACCACAAGCATCTCAAAGCCCTCCTGATCTGTCTTTTTCTCCATTATACACACCCCGCCGGGAGGATGCAAGCCCAAAAATGCCCGTTCCGGCAGGAATCGGGGCCCGGTGCGGAATTGCAAATGCCGCCCCACAGCCCTTGACGCCGCCCTTAAATTGAGATACAATAGGACAGCCGCGATAAAAACGAAACCTGCGGACAGGAGAGATTTATGAAGCGTCATATTACAAAGATCATCTATATCGCCTCTGTGGTCCTGTATCTTCTGCTGGCCTTTGAGCTGGTGGGAGGGATCATGTCTCTGAACGGCTACGAGCTGTCCATGGACCCGGAGATCCTATCTCAGAATATGTCCTATTTCCTTGCCGTCATCCTCACCTTTGCCTGCGCGTCGATCCTGCTGTGTCTGGCCCGGCTTCTGGAGCTTCTGGAGGAGCGCGCCAACGGGTGGTGGCGATGAGGCGCTTCCAGGTCCTGGACGCCTGGCGCACCCTGGCCATCGTGTTGATGGCCGCGTACCACTTCCTCTTTGACCTCTACATCTTCGGCGTTACCGGCGCTGAGACCATGTTCTGCACGCCGCTGAACGTGCTGGAGCGGTTCATCTGCTGCAGTTTTATCCTCTTGGCCGGGGCCTCCGCCCGGTTCTCCCGGAACAACCTGCGCCGGGGGCTCACCGTCCTGGGAGCGGGGCTGGCGGTGGAGCTGGGCGCGGCCGCGGCGGGGCAGACCATCCGCTGGGGCGTGCTGATGCTCCTGGGGGCGTCCATGGTGCTGTACCATATTCTGGGGAAGCACCTGCAAAAGCTCCCGCCTGCCGCCTTGGGATTGGGGAGTCTCGTGCTGTTTTTCGCCGCAAGAGTTTGGACGGAGGCCGTGACGGTGTCCGTCCCCTGGCTCTACCCGCTGGGCTTCATGGCCCCGGGGTTTTTCAGCGCGGATTACTTCCCGCTCCTGCCCTGGTTCTTCCTGTTCCTTCTGGGGACCGTCCTCGGGGGCTGGTGCCTGGAGCACCGGGACAGCCGCCTGCTCACCCTGGAGCTCCCCGCCGCCCTCACCTGGCCGGGGCGGCACAGTCTGCTGATCTATGTCCTGCACCAGCCGGTGCTGTACGGCATCTGCTATCTGATCTGGAGGTGAACGAGCTGCATATCCATATCAACAGCACTTTGATCTATCTGGAAAACCAGGCCGGGGAGTACCTGATGCTCCACCGGGTGAAGAAGAAAAACGACATCAACCATGACAAGTGGATCGGCGTGGGCGGCGGCTTCGAGTACGGGGAGAGCCCCGAGGAGTGCGCCCTCCGGGAGACCCTGGAGGAGACGGGCCTGACCCTGACGGACTACCGCTACCGGGGCATCGTCACCTTCGACTGGGCGGGCGCGGAGGAGACCCAGTATATGCACCTGTTCACCGCCTCCGCATGGACGGGGGAGCTGGCGGAGTGCAATGAGGGGGACCTGGAGTGGGTACCCAAGGAGAAAGTATACAGCCTGCCCATCTGGGAGGGGGACAAGATCTTCTTCCGCCTGCTGGAGGAGGAGCGGCCCTTCTTCTCCCTGAAGCTGAGCTACAATGCCCAGAACGTGCTCGTCCGGGCGGCGCTGGACGGAAAGGAGCTGGCCCTGTGAAGGAGAAGCTCCTCATCTCCGCCTGCCTCCTGGGGGTAAACTGCAAGTACAGCGGCGGGAACAACAGCCACCCCCTGGCGGAGCGGCTGAAGGAGCGGTTCGAGCTGGTCCCCATCTGTCCTGAACAGCTGGGCGGCCTGCCTACGCCCCGCGCGCCCTCCGAGCGCATGGGGGACAGGGTCGTGACCCGGGACGGCGGCGATGTGACGGAGCAGTTCCGCCTGGGCGCGGCCCGGGCGCTGGAGATTGCCCGGAAAAACGGCGTCACCCGGGCCCTTCTCAAGGAGCGCAGTCCCTCCTGCGGGTACGGCGCTATCTATGACGGCACCTTCACCAGCACCGTGGTCCCGGAAAGCGGCGTGACAGCAGAGCTACTGGAGGGGAGCGGCGTGCAGATCATCGGGGAGAGCGCCATTGAAACGCTGCTGCAATAAAGGTCCTGCCGTCAGGCAGGACCTTTTCTGCGTATCCCAATACCACTTCGCAAACAGGGGGCCATATCGCCGCGAACGGGAAGTCCCGTTTGATACCGTTTGGCCGCGATCCCTTGTGCAGCAATGGGCTGCGGGGAGCCTCCGGTCAGGGGATCGAGTATCGTGTCAGGGACCTCTATCGTTCCTGCCATCCGGGGTGCTCAGTATCCTTTTTCCTTTTGCTTTCTTTTATTTCTTCTTTCAGACGCTCCTCCAGGAACCCCCGCCTTGACTTTTCGTCCCATCGGCGCTACAATAGGGGAAACGAAAAGGAGGTCCGGTCCATGCTGTACTCTGACCATCCAAGGGTCCGCTACCAGAGGGCCCAGCTTGCGGAGGTGATCTGTCAGCTCCGTTTCCCCGCCATATTGTCCATCTCCGCCAACGAACCCGCAGAATTCCAGGAGGCCGTGCGGGGCATGTTCCCCAAATATGCCGCCAAGGAGGAGTCCCCCGCCCCCCGGCTCGCGGACCTGGGCACATCCAAGGTCCGGCTGGAACAGCCCAAGAGCATCATCAACTACCACTTCATCTCCGCCGACGGCCGGTGGAAGCTGAACCTGACCAGCAATTTCATCTCCCTGTCCACCGTGTCCTACCCCGGCTGGGAGGCGTTCGGACAGCACTTCGACCTGCCCCTGGCCCAGTTCATCCGCATCTACCAGCCCGCCTTTTTCGAGCGCATCGGCCTGCGCTATGTAAACATCTTCTCCCGTCAGGCCCTGGGGCTGGAGGGGGAGCCCTGGAGGGAGCTCATCACCTCACCCTACCTGGGGGCCCTCGCCGCCGAGGACGTGGACGAGAAGCGTACCCGCAAGTGCTCTGTGGACGTGGAGATGGGCCTGGACAGCTCCTGCTGTGCCAAGATCCACGCCGGACCCGGCATGGTCAAGCGCAATACCCCCGACGCCCAGGCTGACCCGGAGGTCAAGTTTATTCTGGACATGGACCTCTTTGTGGGCGGTCAGATGGACCCCCGCCTCGCCGCCGCAAGCCTGGAGACCCTTCACGGCCACTCCACCGCCCTCTTCCAGGGCGCGATCACCGACCGCCTCCACAGTGCGCTGGAGCCGGAATAAGGGACAGCCCCGCGGTAAAAAATCCTCCGCAGGAGGTTTCGCCGAAGGTGAAAAGAGAATGTGCTCATCCCAGGCTCTGCCCGCCGTCCCGGCGGGCAGAGCTTTCCCGTTATAACCGCGCTCCGGCAGCCAGGCTCAAACCTCCAGGAACAGGTCATCCCCGCCCGATCCCGCGGTACAGTCTGTCCGCCAGACCCCGCAGAGGCACGAACAGCACCAGCGTCAGGACAAAATTCCCCGCACAGTGGGCCAGATCGTAGGGGATGCCGCTGATCCACCAGGAGACCGCAAAAGCCCACCCTCCGGTAACGGCGTAGACCGGGGCGCAGAGCATCCCGAACAGCAGTCCGAACACGCCGGAGAGCAGTGCCCAGCCCAGCGGGTGGGTCATCCCCCGCAGGAGCCACGCCGCAGCGGCCAGAATCAGCCAGATATAGAGATAATTGACCGACCAGAGGTTGAGGCCGTACAGCACGAATTCCAGCAGGACATAGGCGTAAATGGGATACAGCGCCTTTCTCCCGAAGGTGACCGCAAAGAGCATCACCATCAGGGAGACCGGCTCGATGTTAGGCAGGCCCGCCATCACCATCTTGGCCAGGAAGGTCATGCCGCCCAGGATGCCGAAGAGCGCTGTCTCCCGCAGCGTCAGCCGCCTCTCAGCCAACCGTATACACCAGGGAGAACGCGTCCCCGTCATTGATGGGCGTCTGGTCTACGCTCTGGTTGGCGTACTCACCGCCCTGGTAGAAGGCCCAGTAGGCACCGTCCGTCTCGTAGACAGCGGCCTCGCCGTCCACCTCGGTGATGTACAGGCCGTAATCCCCCGGGTCGCCCTTCACCAGCCCCTCGGCCTGGAGCACCTCACCCAGATATTCGGCGTCCGTATGGTAGGTGAAGGTCTTGGAGCTCTCGTCCTTGTGGACCACCTCCACGGTGATGGTCTTGGCGCCCTGACTGGCGGCGGGACGGGTAGCGGCCCAGACCCCCGCGAACACGGCAGCCAGCACCAGGACCGCCACAGCGGCGATGATCAGTTTTCCGTTCTTTTTCATGTTCCTGTCTCCTTTGTTTTCATAAATGACCGGCTCGGAAACACAAAGAAAAGCTGCACCCGGGGATGGGTGCAGGCAAACAGCGGCCTTGACGGCCGCAGGGCACCCTCCCAATGCGCGGGGAGGCTTCTCGTGCGTCATATACAGGCAGGTATTCTGGCTCAAGCGTCAAACGTGTCCTCCAGCCTTCCCGGGAGGGACCTCCCAGTGACATCTTTGGAGAACACTTCGCTCACACAGCAACGGCATTGCGCGGGAATCACACCCGCTTCCCTGTAACGCCTCCGGGGAGGAGGCGCACCTGTATACCACTCCATATTCGCTTCCGAAACTCGCCCATATTATATGGCGGGGAGCCTGGGATGTCAAGAGGCAGTTTGTCCTGATCACGGAAAGACTGCGTGCCCGTCAGCCGGAACGCCTATACACATCAGGTATTATACGATATAAGATCAGCATTTTATTTCATCCGGGACCTATGGCAGAATAAAAAATACGGTCATGACCTTTATTCAGCTTGAGACCCATTGCAGGATGCTGACGGTGCGGCGTGCGGTCGCAAATATGGAGAAGGAGAAAAGGAAAATGTCTAAGAAGAACAACCGCATCAACGTCCCCGAGGCCCGCAAGGCTATGGACAAGTTCAAGATGGAGGCCGCCAGCGACCTTGCCGTAGCTGCACCATCTTAAAAAAGCAAAGGCGAATCACAGCGAACTATGACGAAATATTACTTAAATTGGTGAATCGGCCCATAAAAGCTGGTCTGTCGCAAAGAAATGTGACAAGTCGGCTTTTATTCCCTCTTATTTTTGTGAATCAAATCAGAAATTGGCTCATGTTTTAGGTGAAATAGGAAAAAATTCACTTATTTTTTGCGGAACAGTTGTAATTCTTCCCCTATCGGAGTATACTATAGCCAATAATGCGGATGGAGGGAAGTGCCTATGCGCTACTTGAAACGGAAAATCGACTTATTTCTGGCAGAGTGGAAAGCCGCCCCTAACCACAAACCGCTGATTGTCAAGGGACCCCGGCAGGTGGGCAAGACAGAGTCTGTCCAACGTTTTGCCCAAAGCAGCTACGAAAATGTGATCTATATCAATTTCGTAGAGGAGCCCAAGTACAAGCTCATCACAGCCGACGGCTATAAGACGGACGAGATCATCAAGAATATTTCCCGTCTGGACCCGGGCAAGCGATTTCTGCCAGGAAAGACTCTGCTCTTCTTTGACGAGCTCCAGGAATTCCCTGATATCGCCACCGCACTGAAATTCTTTTCCATTGATGGCCGCTTTGATGTAATCTGCAGCGGTTCCATACTGGGGATCAATGATCGGAAGATCGAGAGCAACAGCGTGGGCTATAAGACGGACTATGAGATGTATTCTATGGATTTTGAAGAATTTCTCTGGGCAAAGGGCTATGACGATGGGTTCATTGCTGATCTGCTGGATCATATGCGGACGCTGACGCCTTTCAGCGAATTGGAACTGTCCGTCTGCAATTCGCTGTTCCTGGATTTCTGCATCCTGGGCGGGATGCCGGCGGTGGTGCGGGAATATGTGGAGCAGGGCACCTTTGAGGGCTCGCTGGATATCCAGCGTCAGCTCATCGCCGACTACAGAGAAGACATTCGGAAATACGCCGAGGGGCTGGATCAGGGGCGCATTCTCAATGTGTTCGACCAGATACCGCCTCAGCTAGCCAAGGATAACAAGAAATTCCAGATATCCAAGGTGGCCTCCGGGGCAAGGTTTAAGGACTACCGGGGGTGCATCGAATGGCTCAGCGACGCCGGGATGGTGAATATCTGCTACTGCCTGAATTTCCCGGAACTGCCGCTGAAGGGCAACTACGAGGAGACCAAGTACAAGCTGTATTTTGCCGACAGCGGCCTGCTGGTGGCTATGCTGGACGAGGAGGCCCAGGAGGATCTGCGGGCCAACAGGAATCTGGGCGTGTACAAGGGCGCGCTCTATGAGAACATCGTGGGAGAGGCGCTGGTGAAAAGCGGCTGCGGGCTGTACTACTATAAGCGGGAGGACTCTACGCTGGAGGAGGACTTTTTTGTCCGCACTGCCTCGGAACTGATCCCGGTGGAGGTCAAGGCCACCAACGGCAGGGCCAAGTCCCTGCGCACGCTGATCTCCAGCGAAAAATACAGCGATATTTCCCACGGGATCAAGCTCACCGGGGGAAACATCGGATACAGTGATAATATCTATACGTTTCCATACTTCTGCGCATTTTTATTGAAGAGGTATTTGAAGTCGGGAAACGGAATGACCTCATAGGAGAAGGGAACAGGAGAGGATGCAAATGGAATCCTGGAAGAACTGGTTCCAGCCCCACATTTTGGAACGGGGCCGAACCTACTTTGATGAGGGCCGGGTCTCAGATCTGGAGCGCACGGAAGATGGCTGCACCGCCACTGTGGAAGGCACAGAGGAATACAAGGTGGAGATCCTGCTGGAAGGGGATGCCATTGAGGATATGCTCTGTGACTGCCCTTATGCGGAGGATGGAAATGCCTGTAAGCACATGGCAGCGGTCCTGTTTGCGGTATCCGCCGCCGAACCGTCCAAGAAGAAAGCCCCGGTAAAAAAGGAGCGTCTGACTCCCGCCGGTCTTGTGGAAAAAGTTCCTGACAGCCAACTCCGCCCGCTGCTGACAGAATTGGTATCCGCTGATGAAAAACTCTACAGGGCGCTGCTCCTTCGATATGGGGAAACATCTCTGGATGAATGTATGAAAACGCTGAAAAAAGAACTGGCCTCCATCGGAAACCAGTACGCTGACTTTCATGGCTACATCAACTATAGAGACGCGGATGAGTTTGAGGGCGATATGGCTGATTTTATCGGGCGGCAGACGCAGACACTGCTGGGACGGGGGGAACCCCTGCTGGCGCTCCGGGCAGGGATAGATGCGCTGCGGGAATTTGCGAGCTATGAAGTTGAGGAGGGTTGCAGCTATATAGATGACGCTATGGATACGATGCTTACGGACATACTTTGCGTCTGTAAGAAAGACGAAGTGTTCGACTTCCTCCTGAAATACGCGGGATCGGCCGGCGAACACTGGATGGTCCAGGACTTTGCGGAACAGGCGATTTTCTCTCGGTTTTCCGGAGAGACGTTTGACAGGAAAAAACTGGAATTGATAGATAGACAAATCGCAAACCTTGAGGCTTCCGGCAAGCAAGGTTATTCCAGAGAATATGAGATGGAACAGCTGCTGACACGCCGTTTTGATTTGATGAAAAAGCTGTCCTTGCCAAAGGGGGAACTGGACGCCTTTTTAGAACGGTACACAAATTATTCTGATATCCGTAAGCTTCGTGTCCGGCAGGCGCTTGAGGACGGGAAGCTGGACGAGGCCATTCGTCTGCTGGAGGAGGGTAAGTCCGCCGACCGTGACAAGCGGGGGCTGGTAGCGGAGTACAGCGAATGGCTGATGGATCTGTACGAGCAGCAGGGGCAGCGGGACAAGCTGATTGCGGAGCTGGAGTATCATGTCTTTGATCTGTCCTCCGGCGGTATAGAGATGCTGAACCGCCTGAAGAACGTGTGTACACCGGCGCAGTGGGTCGAGTACAGAGAACGGTATCTTTCCGGGCGAACTTACCACAAGCTGGAGCTTATGGAATCCGAGGGGCTTTGGGAGCGGTTGATGGAAGCGGTTGTCAAGTCTGAAAATCTTTCTACCCTGGACCGCTATGAAGCGGCCCTGAAAAAGCGGTATCCAAGCGAACTGCTGGAGGCATACGCTTGTATCCTGACGAAAGAAGCTGCCGCGGCATCCAACCGAAAGCGGTATCAGGAGTTAGTGCACTATCTGAAAAAACTCAGGAGCTACCCAGACGGGGCAGAGCGAGCGGCACAGCTGGCGGAGGACTGGCGCACTCGATATATCCGCCGCCGGGCCATGATGGAGGAGCTGCGGAACGCAGGGTTTTAACTGCATCATTGTCATATGGCGTTTTTGGCGCTATAATAGCTTAGGACAGGAGGTGTTCCCCATGAGCTGCCACAATATAGGTCATGGTTTGAACGAGGTGGTTCGCAAGGTCCTTGAGGAATATGACGCTGGATTGATCCCTTATGAGTCTGTTTTTCGTATTTTACAGCAGTGTGTGAAAAGCGTATATTGGTGTGACGGAAACGAGTATGAAGCGACTGCCTGTATGTACGACCGCTGTGGCCGGTGTCTGCGGAAAGGGCTGCCTATGTTCAGACTGGGCATTTTATACAACGACCGGGAGGTTTTGGAACTAGTCAAAAAAGAAGTTGTCGACTACCATCTGTGCCAGGACTGCATTGACAAGCTGGGGATCCAGGCGTTTGTCGATAGCCCATGGGATGTGGAGAAACAGGCCAGATACGACTATCATGGCTGATTTTACAAAGGAATGGCTGTGCCGAGTTTTTAGCAAGAGGAGAGGCGCAATATGATCTAAAGATCCGCGATGTGGCGGCTGACCTTCACCGACCGGCTTTCCGCAATCAAAGCATCGCTCATGGAAGCTGTCGATATGAGTGATGGAATGAGTGATGCGCCGAAAGATAAAGCAGCAGAACGATAGAAACAGATCAAGCAGTTTTTCGAACGCCACAAGGTTATCCAAAATGCTGATGTACATCAGATCTGTGGTGTTTCAGCGGCGACAGCCAATCGCATCCTTTCGAAACTTGCGGCAGAGGGAAAACTGGTGAAATGCCGGGAAAGCGGCCATTGGGCGTACCGGCGAGGTAGATTCTGATTTATATGATATTCCAGCAAAAGCAACTCCCTCATTTTTCTTTACATTTGTGGTTAGAACGTACATAGTGGTGGTATTTTAAAACACAGCGTTGGAACAAAGGAGCAAAAAATGGAACGTTTTGAAATCATAGACCTGCTGCCGCTGCACAGACAAATGACACTTGTTATTTTTCGTGATTCGGATATCCGAAAATGTGAGGCACAGATTCTGCCCGTTTCGCTGGAAATGACAGAACTTAGAAACATACAAGCAATGCTGAAAATTCCCTCTCACCTCGGGGATGATGCGGCGACAGTATCTGCTGAGGTAGATGAAATACTGAGCCGCAAGGTTATGGATTGGTGTGAGGCCAGGGGCATTTTACCGGAACAGCTGGTGCGGGCATTTATCTGTTTTTGCGGTGAGCCGGAAAACGCAGATATTGTAAAATCTTGGGTGCGCCGGGAATTTGTTCGGAGCAAGATAGACGTAGAAAAACTTCCCTCTGTCACCAGAGAAGAGTTGGAACAGGATGTAGATGCTGTCATGGAACGGGTCGAGAACGGAGAAAGCCCAATTCTGATTCGGAGCGCAGGAACAACAGACTTACTGTTGTTTGGCTGGGAGGACTATTTGAGACGGTTCCCAACACTGTATACCCCGGAAGAGATTACGGAAATTGAGGCGGCGTGCTTGGAAATAAAAGAGACAGAGGCGGAGTAAAGGCTGCCTGAATTGTTATACAGATTTACTAATAAAACAGGAGGGCAACAAAATGTTGGAAGTTGGAACGAAAGCCCCGGAGTTTACCCTGCCGGACAAAGACGGCAATCCGGTATCCCTGACCGATTTTGCGGGCAAAAAAGTTGTGCTGTATTTCTACCCCAAGGACAACACTCCCGGCTGCACCCGTCAGGCCTGCGCTTTCGCCGGAGCCTATGAGGAGTTCGAAAAGATCAATGTAGTGGTCATCGGCGTCAGCAAGGACTCAGCGGCCTCCCACCAGAAGTTCGCGGAGAAGCACGGGCTGCCATTCATCCTGCTATCCGACCCGGAACTGACCGCCATCCAGGCCTACGGAGTGTGGCAGGAGAAAAAGCTCTACGGCAAGGTGAGCATGGGCGTGGCGCGGTCCACCTTTGTGATCAATGAGAATGGTATGATCGAAAAGGCAATGCCCAAGGTGAAGCCCGATACTAATGCCGCGGAGATTTTGGAATACCTGACAGCGAAATAACGAGCAGCAGCTCATAAAAACAGCTCTGCCATTCCGCAAATGCGGGAAGGCAGAGCTGCTATTCGTGGTACTACCCTCAGCGGCGGCCCTCTACTCGAAATCAGTTGCCCTGAGAACATTTCACAGCGTTGATGGCCAGCCGCTCTCCCACATACAGTTCAAACCTGGGCAGAAAGGTCAGGACCCGTTCCTGCACCCGGCCGACCGGGTTTCCCATCGCGTCGTAAATCTGGAGCCGGTGTCCCCAGCTCAGCTCGCCCTTGACAACGTAGACTGTGTTGCCGTCCTCATCAAAGATGTCGTAGCTGCCGAACCAGGAGAAAAATCTCTGCTTAAATAATAGCCTCATCTTGGAGCGCCTTCCGCAGCTTGTGAAAAAGAAATTTGTACTATCTTCAATAAGATACCATATACATTCAAGAAACACAAATCATTTTTGCGAGGAGGAGATGCCTCTCACTCCCCAATTAAACCACCAGCTCAATGACAAACCGCTCCGATGCCTGTATGATAGGGACACAGCGACAGAGCAAAGGAGTGGAACACCATGAATTTGAAAGACGCGTTTCGTGCCCAGAACAAGCTGCAGGCTCTCATGGATGAGGCCAGCTGCATCCTCCAGGATCGGGACAACACCCTGAAGGTCACCACCACCCATCTGCGCAGCAAGGTCATGCCGGAGGCCCAGGATGCGGTCACTGAGGACACCGCCCCCAGCGAGTACGCAGAGCACATCAACCAGGTGGCTGTGTTCCTGATGGCCATGCTGGTGGAGCGGGAGAAGCTCAGCGCCGCCATCTGTGCCGCCAAGTCCAAGCTGCGCCTGGACTCTGCAAAATGCTGTATTGAATGGAACCGACAGACGCTTTTCTCTACGTTCCCCGCAAGCACGTTTTTACCCCCCTTCCCCATACGCGAACTGAAAAACCGCCCTTACGCTTCTCCCTTTTGTGACTTGGCCTTCGGGCCGTTATACAACAAGTCGCCAGCTCCAGGCGGGGACGGCGCTCATTGAAGCGTGGTCCGGTCCGGACACGGCGGATAAGGGCCTAAGCGGCTTTGAAGTTTCGCCATGCCCCCGTGCCCGAGGGCAGAAAAGATGAGCGGCAGGCTCCGACCTGCCGCTCATGGTACAAATATGGAGTTCGGGGAGATCAGCCGCCACCAGAATGTCGTTCATGGGCACATCCAGCGGGGCGCTTAGGGCGTAGAGGTTGTCCACCGTCGGCAGGCTCTGGCCCCGCTGCCACTTGTAGATGGCCTGGGGCTCCTCCAAGCCGAAGAACTGCTGCAGGTCCCGGACGGAAAGGCCCTTCGTCTGCCGCAGCCGGCGGATGTTGGCCCCAGTGGCGGGAAGGTCGATGACGGGGAACTGATTCAGGTGCATAACAATCGCCTCCATTCTGGTAGTAGTGTAGAATAGCAGAATGATGCGAAAAAGGCAATATATTTTGTGGATTTGTAATAAAAAGATTACTGGGTAAATACGTATTATTTCCGTATTGTTATACCACATTATACGCATAACTAAGGTTTTTTTCATGTTATACGTATAAGAACCGTATAAAGTCCGTATTAAATGTGCCTTTATTCGGTGAAGCGGAAATAATACGGTGCTAATACGCACAGGCATAGCGAGGCCTCCAATCATGCGTATTAACCCCGTACTATATGCGTATAAGCATATCTTGAGTCTGTAACCTTGAATTTCTGGTAAACACAATATATAGAAAATTTGGCTTGACAGATAGAATATCTTGTAGTATTATCCTATCTGTAATTGATTGTTTGTGCGTCATGGTGAAAGTCCGTGGTCAGGCCGTTGGCCTGTCGGCAGACGTAAGAGCTGCATTGCATACGTTGTTAAGGTTGTACGCTTCAGCTGATTAAGAAGCGCTCTAAAGGGCGTATTATGCCCATCGGCTGAATTTCTGATTTCAAACTTACCGGCGTTGGCCGGAGAACAACTTGGGCCTGCGGGCTAAAATGGAAGATTGCTTGTACTCCAATGAGAGTGCGAAAGGTTTAGATGACTTTTCGTGCTCTCTTTTTGTATTTTCAGACAGTTTAGCTCCAACCAGCACAACTGACGGTTCTGCCAGCCGTCAATTAGGGAGTACTCCGCAACCTCAAAGCCATTGTCCTGCAAGGGTTACAGGGAAAAAGCAGGAGTTCTAAGTGCAAGGTTTTTTACAGGAAGTATCTCAAAACCCTTGCACTTGACAAATTGCTCCCTCTATATGGGGCAGAACTGAACCGTATTTTCCCCATATGTCTTCGCGTCAGCAAGGTTATAATGGCTGTTTTGGGGTGCTTCCCATGCTTTTTGCCATCGATTCCTTTTCGGACAGGGTTGCGGAGCAGGCCCCAATTAGGAAAACAGGATGCCGCACAGGTCAGCTATGCCATACCCACCCCGCTTTGAGGTTTGCGGGGGTACAGGGTGGATAACCTCGGAGGCCGCCGGCAGCAGCCTCACCTCTCACGATCTCCGACACCGCGTCGGTCCGGCAGCGTGAGAGCAGCACACCCCACGATCCCAGCCGGAGGGATCACAGGACACACGCGGCCTATGCCGCAGCCGAGTTGAGCGGTTTGTGTCCACAGCAGCCCCACATGGGCAGGGTGTAGTCACCCTACGCTGTATCGTACTCACCATCCTACAATTCAAAACAGAGACAGACTTTCTCCGTACATTGTTCATTGTCAGCAAGGTCCTACAATTTCAAGACCTTCAGCGGCAGGGACGATGGAGGAAACAGCTTGTCTCATCAGAAATCGGGCAGAAACAGGCGCCTGCGTCACTGGGCGGACTATGCCCATTTGAACATCATAAAAAAAAGGAGCAATGCTATGACAATAAAAACAAAAAATCCCGGTATTTACCAAACCCTCATCGCTCAACTGGACAAGACCGCCCGGCACAACCGCCAGGGCAGTTTCCGCACCAAGGAGCGGTACTACGAGGCCATGCAGCGGTTCTGCAAATTCCTTTCGGAGGAGTATCGTCTGCAAAAGCTGGCCAACATCAATGGCAAGCACCTGACCGCCTATGTACTTTATTTGCAGGAGAGGGAAAAATCCGCCTCCACTATTAAAACCGATCTGGCGGCGATCCGCTTTTTCCACGACAAGATGGAGCGGGCGAAATATCGCCTGCCCTCTAATGACGAGCTGGCGGTGGAACTGGAGCGCCGGCGGTTCGGTGGGGTAGACCGTACCTGGAGCGTCCGGGAGTTCCACCGGTTTCTGGCGACCTGTATGGCGGACGGCCATGAGGACTTCGCCGCCATTTCCTGCCTGACCTGGTACGCTGGACTGCGCATCCATGAGTGTTTCCGCATTGACACGGCTACTGCGGAACAGGCGCTCCGGGAAAACGCCATCACCATCAAGGGTAAAGGCGGCAAGATTCGCACCGTGCCCATCAATGAAAGTATTTCCATTGAACTGAAAAAGCTGCTGGCTGTCACGCCTCGGGGACATAAGCTGTTTGTTCCGGACGGCGTGCCCACCGACATCGCAATTGCCCGACTCCAGCAGTACATCTATCAAATGAGACCCCAAATTCAGGATGAGGGTTCCGCCCGTCCCATGACCCACCACGGCCTGCGCCACAGTTTCGCCGCCCGGGTGTATCAGGAGTCGATCGACGGCGGAATGAATCCATTCAGTGCCAGTCTGCGAGTGTCCCGGCTTTTGGGCCACGAACGGCCAGACGTTACCCGGGGCTATCTGGCCTCCATTTCAAAGGACGGCGCCAATGGGAAATAGTGGGATAAACCGCCCCGGCTTCAAGGAGATGCTCAAGCAGCTGGAGCAGGGCAAGGCCAACCTGGTCATCACCAAGGACCTCAGCCGGCTGGGCCGCGACATGCGGGAGGCCAGCTACTACGCGGAGCAGTTTTTTCCGGAGCACGGCATCCAGTATATCGCCATTGCGGACAACTTCGACACCAAGCACGACAACATCATGGCGCCATTCCTGTTCGCCATGAACGAGGTCTATCTCCGGGATGGTTCCCGCAAGGTGAAGGATGTGCTGAGAAGCAAGCGGGAGAGCGGCCAATACTGCGCCTGCCCGCCCTACGGCTACCGCAAGGACCGGGAGGACAAGCATCGTTTGACCCCCGACGAGGCCACCGCCCCGGTTGATGAAAAAGGAGCGGGCGGAGGCCAGGATTACGGCCATCGACAAAATCGTCACCAAGCTGTACACCGACAACGCAATGGGCAAGCTGGACGACGACCGCCTGAGCCGCATGGTGGCCGACCTGGAAAAGGAATCCGCCGGGCTGAAAGTGACGCTGGAGGAGCTGAACGCCCCCGGCCCCGCCCAGCAGACGGCGGGCAGCTACGCTCAATTCTTTGCGCTGGCCCGGTCCTATACCAACTTGGATGAGTTGGACCGGGACACCCTGGTTACCTTCGTGGAGCGCATTGAGATCGGACCCAAGATCTACGAAAACGGCTCTCACGAGGTCCCGGCCCGGGCCAACCAGCCCTACCGGCAGAGTGTGCGGATTTTCTACAAATTCATCGGAGAATTGACCGAAAACAGCGAAAAATGTTCCAAGGAGAAGCCAGCTCAAGATGGAGGAGGCACACCAAGGGAGGTCGGCGTCAACCTCAAGGAGGGCTACAACGGCGATCTGAGCTCCCGTGAGGCCGGTTTCGTGGGCGGCCAGATGGTCAAGAAGATGATGCCCATACGAACTGCGAGTTTTACGCGGGCGGACCGGACGGCGGTGGGGCATCAGGTGATGGTTACATATTTGTACCAGCTAAGGATATAATCATACGAAAATCCGGCAGGGAGCAGGACGCTCCAAGCAGGCGGCTGCAAATAAAGCGGAAACTCCTCCAACAATGGAGAAGCTTCCGCTTCGCAGTTTTTATGATCCTGCGATGGCCCCGGCGCCGGGAGGGAGCACCTGCCCGGTCATAAGGCTTGCGCTTTCCAACCTATTTGGGGACGCCCTCTCAAAATACGACTTCTTTTGTAATTAAATTCACTTTGTCTGCAATAAAACCTCGCCTATACAGGGCTCCTTCAAGTTTTTCGTTCTCCAAAGCGAATGTGCAGGAGATTTTTTCGATTCCCTGCGCCCTGGCATAATTGACCGCAAAATCAAGGCATTTGCCGATATCTCCGCCCATCATCGCAATATGCAGTGCCGCGTTCTGCTGAAACCGTCCGCCGCAAACAATATAACTGCCGCTTCCTTCATCCTCGAAAACCTTTCCCTCCATAGCAAAGGCTTTGGCATTGGCGTCGTTTATATGGTAGAATGTGCGATTAAAGACCATATAATCGTGATATTCGTCCTTTTGAGGCAGAATCAGTTGGACAGCTCTCTGCCAATACACATGCTTGAAGCCGTGTGGATCGCCTCCCGCAAAGCCGGTCAGATGACAGCCTCTGTGCTGAGCCGATGTTTTCAGCCCGTAAAGCTCCGCCAGCCCGGAGCTTGCGGCGTTGGTCACACCGGTGAACATAGCCATCGAAGGGTAGCCATACGCCTTTGCCAGCTCTGCCCATTTCTTGTATATTGATTTGCCAACTCCCTGGCGCTGGTGATCCGGAGAAACTCTCAATGTCTCCAGCCAGCCGGTGCCGTCAGGCAGGACGGTGAAACGGCCGATCCCTATCATGCGCTCTCCGTCATAAGCGCATACAAGCTCACCCTTCAGGGTGCTGAAATAATGCCACGCGTCCGTGAGATAAACGCCGCGGCTTGCTGATCTCTCTACGCGGTCTGCCGCCTCAAGGTCATCATATGTAGCAAATTTTATTGTAAAATCCATAGCAACCTCTGATATTTCTTGTTCAGCTGTTTTGTGAAAACGCAGTTGTCTTCCTATCACTGCTTCAGCCGCTTGCTGACTCTATTTTATCACAGCGGTTCTGAAAAGTCCATTTCTTTTTCGTATGGATGAGCTTGTGGAGAGAAAAATGCCAGGTGAAAACGCTCCGCCTGGCACTGAAAAATTGAGAAAGTGCGGAATCCTGCTATAAGAAGGTACGCATGTCGATGGTCAGCTTCTCTTCCAGCTCGATCAGTCGCTTGGCGATACTCTTTGAGCTTTCATCTGCCGCTTTGTATTGGTTCAGATACTTGCACAGAGACTTTACCCCCATGTTACAGCCGTCTGTCATGAGGTCCGCGACCGCCGCGTCCGAGTTGTCCATGGCAAGCTTTGCGTTTGTCTTGATCCATGACATCCCTTTGGCCATCGGATTCGGCTTTTTTCCCTCATCGTCATAGCTGTTCAGCGATTTTTCAATCTCTTTTTCCAGCTCCTCGTGCTTGGCCATACAGTTTGACAGGCAGCACCGCAGGTCATCTGCATGGATATGGCTCAAAACATCGCCGATGGAGGAAATGCCCATCTTGATGCCTGCATCACATTCCCGCAGTAATTTTATCGTATCCGGTTCTATCATAAGAATGACCCTCCTCTCGTGTCGAGGAATAGTGTGCCCGTTTTTGTATCCCGGATACTATTCGCCTGCTGTTTGTTCCTTACCGCAACATTCAAGTGGTGAATTCAAAAAGTCTGGCTATGCTATTTGGGGTAGTCAGACTATTTATCTGTCGGACATATCCGGCCTGTGAAAGCGGGTTTATCACTCCGAATTTCATGCAGCAATCTTAAAACAACTTCTTTTTCATTCGCTGCGGTGGAAGAGATTGCTTATTACGAGGACAGAATGCTGCACAAGGCTCAGATGCCGCGCTTCTCCACCTGCAAATTTGTGGACGAGGGCCACCACATCATTCTCATAGGCGCTTCCGGCAACGGTAAGACCTACATCGCCTGTGCTTTGGGCAACGCCGCCTGCCGCCTTTCAAGAAGGTCCGCTATGTCCGCATGCCGGAACTTCTCGACGAGCTGAGTATTGCCCGCAGAGGCAATCATGGACCGTATTATCCATAACGCCTACGAGCTCCTGATTGAGGGCCGCGTCTCTATGCGGGAACGCAATGGCCTGAAAACGTCCATCCCCGAAGGCGGTGTGGAGGATGCCTGACTGCCCATTCAATCTCTCCAGTTCCCCCTGGGATCTTGAATTGGATTTGATAATCCTGCGTGAAGCGGAACGGGAATCCTTGGAAATCTTCTATGCCATGGGGGAGAAATTACACTTTTACCTGAAACGCACTCAGCTGCTGGAGACTATTTTAGCTGCCAACGGCATCCCCATCCCCGACTACGATGACTGATCTCTGGCTCTGCCGCCTATCTCGGCTGGCAGAGCCTTCCCTCTAATACTGCTCTTGCAACGGTGGCGCGCTCCTCCGGCAGGGCGGGGCTATTACTCCGTGCAGACGGGGCTCTCGCTCCGGTATATGCACATCTCAATAAGCGCCTCCTCGACACTGCCCCGAACCAGTTCTTTAATTTGCCCCTTGATTACTTCCTCGTTCAGTTATACAATCTTCTCTGACATGGTTTGCTGTCTCCTTTCAGAATGGTGTATCGCAGCTTCATTCTATCAGAGATCTGCAAACCATGTCTCCTTTTTCGCCTGTTTCAATTTGCGCGGCTTATCGTACGTTACGTTCCTCCGATCATTGTGAAATAGGCAGCGTCACTGTAAAGACCGTCAGGCCGTCTCCGCTCTCCGCCGTGACCGTCCCCTTGTGGAGCGTGACAATCTGCTTGGCGATGGCGAGGCCCAGCCCGGCCCCGCCGGAGCCGCGTCCTGTATCCAGCCTGTAAAACTGCTCGAAAATCCGCTCCAGCTTCTCCCGGGGGATAGTCCCGCCGCGGTTGGAAAATCTCAGCTTTACGCTGTCCTCGCCGCCCTCGGCCTCAATCGTGATCTCGGTCCCATCGCAGCTGTAATTAACCGCATTCCGCAAAAGATTGTCAAAGACCCTCTGCATCCTGCCGGCGTCGCAGTTCAGAAGGATATCGTCTCCGGCAGTCAGGCGGCAGGTCAGGCGCTTCTGGTCCAAAACCGGCTGAAGCTCATACACTAGCTGCTCCAGCAGGCGCTTCAGGTTGATCTCACTGCATTGCAGGGTGATGGTGGAGAGACTGTATCGTGCGATCTCCAGAAACTCGTTGATTAAATCCTCCAGCCGCTCCGCCTTGGAGAGGGCGATGGAGAGATACCGCTCCCGCAGCTCCTCGGAGAGCTGTTTTTCGTCCCGCAGCAGGTTCAGGTAGCTGATAGAGGAGGCCAGGGGCGTTTTCAGGTCGTGGGCCAGGTACATCACCAGATCGTTCTTTTTCTGCTCGGCCAGGAGCATACCGCTCTTCTGCCGGTCGATGGTGCGCTTTGCCAGATTGAGTTTGCGCTCGATCGGGAACAGCTCCGGGGGCAGGGAGATCTCCCCCGGCACATCCTGGAGCAGGGCGTCCATCCCTCTGCTGATGTCTTCAAAGTACCGGGTCAACCAGTGGAGGTAAACGTAAAACAAACCAGCGAACACCAGAAGGAGGGACAGCAGAAGGATGGCGTCCATGTGACTGCGGAAGGTGCGCTCATAGAGCCGGAGGGCGGCGTCATAGTCCATACCCGGGATGCTTTGAAACAGCGCCACCATCCCATTGGCAAAGCGGCCCCGCAGCAGGACCGTGTAGGTGAGGTAGACCGTAGCAGCGGCTGCCGCTGTCACAGCCAGGGTGCGCAGAAGGATCTTCCTGCGGAACTGTCTGAAATCGTTCTTATTTTTCAATGGTATAGCCAACTCCCCATACCGTTTTAATGAACCTGGGATTTCGGGCGGGCTCGTTCAGCTTCTCCCTCAGCCGCCCGATGTGGGCCATGACGGTGTTGTTGTTCTTCAGGTACTTCTCGCCCCACACCGCCTCAAAAAGCGTCTCGGAGGGAACGACAACGCCCTGCCGCTCACAGAGATACCAGAGGATAGAGAACTCCAGGGGCGTCAGCTGCACCTCCCTCCCGAACAGGAAGCACTTGTGGCTGTCCCGGTTGATGACCAGCCCTCGAATGTCGTATTCATGGGCTGGTTCGTCCTGCTTTGGAGCGGAACCGTTATAGAGCCTGTACCGCCGCAGCTGGGTCTTGACCCGAGCAGCGACCTCCAGGGGATTGAAGGGCTTTGTGATATAGTCGTCGGCCCCGATGGTCAGTCCCATGATCTTGTCCCCGTCCGACCCCCTGGCTGTGAGCATGATGATGGGGCAGTAGGACTTCTCCCGGATCTTCTTGCACAGCTGAAAGCCGTCCGCGTCGGGGAGCATCACGTCCAGGAGCGCCAGATCCAGGTCTGTGTGTTCAATACAGTCCAGGGCCTCCGCGCCGGTATAGCACTTGTGGACCGTGTAACCGTCATTGGTGAGGTAAAGCTCCAGCACGTCGGCCAGTTCCTTTTCATCATCAACAACCAGGATGTGAGTGAGGTTGTTCACAGCGTTTGTCACGTTACTTCCGCTCCCTTTTTTTCTTGCAAATGCCAACAATGGTGTTGGCAGCACTC
>CAJUOA010000059.1 GCA_910587785.1 uncultured Oscillospiraceae bacterium
ACCACCGAGATCTACACTCTTTCCCTACACGACGCTCTTCCGATCTGCCACCCGGGGCCTCTCGATGCCCATGGCCTTGGCGGCGTAGAAGCTCCCCAGGTAGGCGAACTGGACTAGGTACTCCACGGTACACTCCGCGTTGGCCCCGCAGTCCACCAGCACCACGCCCCGCCCGGCGGTGGGCACCAGCGGGGCCATCGCCGCCCGGCGGATGCCCCGCACTCTTTTGACGATGAGCGTCCCGGCGCTCAGCAGGGCCCCGGTGCTCCCGGCGGAGACAAAGGCGTCCCCCTCGCCATTTTTCAGCAGGTTCAGCCCCACGGTGATGGAGGAGTCCTTTTTCGTCTTGAAGGCCGTGGCCGGGTCGTCGTGCATGCCGATGACCTCCGTGGCGTTGACGATGCGCACCCCTTTCGGCAGCTGCGCCGCCCCGCACTGTTCCGCCGCCTTCCGGACCTCCGCCTCTCTCCCTACCAGGACCGCCTCCAGCCCCGGGCGGGCCTTCACCGCCCGCAGCGTCCCCTTGACGATCTCCAGAGGGGCCTTGTCGCCGCCCATAGCGTCTACGATGATTTTCAAATCTTCCTGCTCCTTTCTCTGCGGCCTCCGGCCGCAAGGGGTGGTCTTTTTCTGACCTTCAGTCTGCTGGGGGGAGTTTCGCGCCTCCGGGCGCGAGTTCCTTTGCCCCCGGCGGCAAAGGAACCAAAACGCCGCCGAACCTGCGGTTCGGACTCCCTTTTTTGTCTCCTGCGGCGGCTCATTCTGTGGGATACCGCCCCCGAATGGCTGCGCGCTCCCCTGGTAAGCCTGGTGGAATCTTATACTCCGCCTGCCGGCCCTCCATGTAGAACTCCCTGCCATACTGCGCTTCTGATTTTAGTCCCTGCTTTCAGTCTAACTGCATCCCGTCGATAATCTCCAGAGCCCTCTGCGAAATCTCCAGATTCTTGTTCCTCTTTCCCCGAACTCTGTGGTCCAGAGGCGTGATGATCCCGAAATTGACGTTCATCGGCTGGAACTGCGCCACACTCTCGTCCGACACATACAGCCCCAGCGCCCCAATAGCCGTCTCCCTGGGGAAGTCAAGAGGAGGCTCGCCTCTTAACCGCCTCGCCAGCTCCACCCCCGCCAGAAATCCCGACGCCGCGCTCTCCACATACCCCTCCACACCGGTCATCTGCCCGGCAAAGGTGATCCTCGGCTCACTTTTCAGCTGATAATACCTGTTAAGAAGCCTCGGCGAATCCAGATACGTGTTCCGGTGCATCACCCCATAGCGCACATACTCCGCGTTCTTCAGCGCCGGGATCATCGAAAACACCCGCTTCTGCTCCCCGAATTTGAGGTGCGTCTGGAAGCCCACCAGATTGTAGATGGACCCCTCCTTGTTGTCCCTGCGCAGCTGCACGACAGCATAGGGCTCCCGCCCCGTCGCCGGGTCCTTGAGCCCCTTCGGCTTCAGCGGCCCGTACCGCAGGGTGTCCTCTCCACGCCGCGCCATGACCTCTACCGGCATACAGCCCTCAAAGACGCTCCTGTCCTCGAATCCGTGGACTTCCGCCTCCTCGGCCTCGCAGAGGGCCTGCCAAAAGGCCTGATACTCCTCCTTCTCCAAGGCGCAATTGACGTAATCCGCCGTGCCCTTGTCGTACCGGGAGGCGAACCACGCCCGGCTCATGTCGATGCTCTCGAACGTCACCAGCGGCGCGGCGGCATCGAAAAAGTGGAGGGTATTGCGATCCCCGCCAATAAGCCCGGCCAGGTGCTCCGCCAGGGCGTCGCTGGTCAGCGGCCCCGTGGCCACCAGCACCTCGCCCTCCGGCAGGGCCGTGACCTCCCCCTCCTGCACCCGGATGTTGGGGTGGCTGCGGACCGCCTCGGTCACATGCTGGGCAAAGGCGTGGCGGTCCACCGCCAGGGCCCCTCCGGCCTCCACCCGGGTCTCGTCCGCCGCCCGGAGGATGATGCTTCCCATGCGCCGCAGCTCCTCCTTGAGGAGCCCCACCGCGTTCTCCAGCCCCGCGCCCCGCAGGGAGTTGGAGCACACCAGCTCCGCGAAATCCGCCGTGCTGTGGGCGGGGGTCATTTTCTGCGGCTTCATCTCGCAGAGCGTCACCTGTATCCCGCGCTCCGCCAGCTGCCACGCCGCCTCGCTCCCCGCAAGGCCCGCGCCAATTACTGTTACATTCATCTTTCGTCCGTCCTGCCAATCAAATAATCAACGGAAACCCCAAACAAATCCGCCATCCGCCACAGCAGGGCGGCACCCGGTTCCCGTTCTCCGCGTTCATACCGGCAATAGGAAGTAAGGCTGATTTTTAGCATATCTGCCGCTTCGGTCTGCTTCAAATTTTTTTCTTTTCGCAATAATTTGATTCTTTCGTATAATTTTTCCATATTTCCTCAAAAACTCTTGACAAGCCCGATTGGAATAGTTATAATCTAACTATTCCAATCGGACCAGCAATGGAAGGAGCGATTAGCTATGCGCGATTCCCTCCAAGCCCTCTTCGACTACGCCATAGAGGAGCGCATCCCGGCGTACTTAAAGAACGGCCGCTACCAGAACCACACCCGGGAGATGGAGAAGCAGGAGAAGCATTTCCTCTCCCTGCTGTCTCCCGAGGAGAGCCGCCGCCTGGAGGAGTACTTCTCCGCCGCCTCCTACAAGGGCCTCCTTGAGATGGAAGCCGCCTTCCGCGCCGGCATTGCCGTAGCCCTGGACCTCTTGCGGTCCTAAGCCTTTTTCGCCGCGGCCTTCTTCGCCGCAGGCTTCTTGGCAGTGGCCGCCTTCTTCTCCCCGGACTTGGGCGCGGCGGCGGTCTTTTTCGCCGCGGGCTTCTTGGCGGCAGCAGATTTAGCGGGTTTTTTCGTCTCGGCGGGTTCCTCCGCAGGAGCCTCCCCGCCGTCCCCGGCGGACTTTTTCTTCCACCCGCCCCGTTTCTCCTCGGGGGTGAAGTTCTCGCACTTTTCGTTGATACAGAAGGGCTTTTTGAACCCCTTCCCGGACTTTTTGAACATCGTCTGACCGCACATCGGACAGTCGTCCGCCACGGGCACGTCCCAGGTCATAAAGTCGCACTTTTTGCTCTCGTCCCGGTCGGTCAGGTGCTCACAGCAGTAGTAGGTGTACTGCTTGTTGGTCTTCTTGCTGGTGCCCGTGCGCTTCATGAGCCGCGCGCCGCACTTGGGGCACCGCCCGGGCATGACCACCACCAGCGGCTTCGTAAAGGTACACTCCGGATACCCCGGGCAGGCCAAAAACCGCCCAAACCGCCCGCTTTTGATGACCATCTGCCGTCCGCAGAGGTCGCAGACCTCCTCGGATTCCTCCACCGGGACCTTGAGGCGCACGCCGTCCAGGTCCTTCTCCGCCTTGTCCAGCTCCGCCTTGAAGGGCTCGTAGAACTCCTGGAGCAGTCTGCGCCACTCCTTGCTGCCCTCCTCCACGTCGTCGAGGCTCTTCTCCATGTTGGCGGTGAAGCTGGTGTCTACGATGTCGGCAAATTTGTCCTCCATGAGCCCGTTGACCGTCTCCCCCAGGGGGGTGGAGCGCAGGTATTTGCCGTCCTTGATGACATACTCCCGGTCCAGGATGGTGCTGACCGTGGGGGCGTAGGTGGAGGGCCGTCCGATGCCGTTCTCCTCCATGGCCCGGATGAGGGAGGCGTCGGTATACCGGGGCGGGGGCTGGGTGAAGTGCTGGTCCTGCCGGGTGGCGAGTTTTTTGAGGCCCTGCCCCTCGGTGAGGGGAGGCAGTTTTTCCTCTTTTTCCTCCTTCTCCTCGTCTTTGCCCTCCTCGTATACGGCGGTGAATCCGGCGAACTTGAGGCTGGTGGAGGAGGCCCGGAACCCGTGTCCCGCCGCCTCCGCCTCCACGGAGACGCTGTCAAAGACGGCGTTGGACATCTGACAGGCCACGAACCGGCTCCAGATGAGGCGGTAGAGCCGGTACTGGTCCGGCGTCAGGTCGCCCTTCACCCGCTCCGGGGTCAGCTCCACGTCGCTGGGACGGATGGCCTCATGGGCGTCCTGGGCGTTGGCCTTGGCCTTGTAGGTCCGGGGCTTGCCCGTGTGGTAGTCCCTGCCGTAACGCCCCAGGATGAACTTCTCCGCCGCCGAGAGGGCCTCGTCGCTCAGCCGCAGGGAGTCGGTACGCATATAAGTGATGAGGCCCACCGTGCCCTCGCCGGAAATATCGACACCCTCATAGAGCTGCTGGGCGATGGCCATGGTCCGCCGGGGGGTCATGGAGAGCTTGCGGCTTGCCTCCTGCTGGAGGGTGGAGGTGGTGAAGGGCGGGGAGGGGGAGCGGTACTTGTCCTGCCGCTTGACGGTCTTGACGGTAAAGGGCGCGTTCTCCACGGCCTTGACCACGGCCTCGACGTCTTCCGCGGAGTTGAGGTCTTTTTTCTTGCCGTTCTCGCCGTGGTAGCGGGCCCAGAAGCTCATTTTCTCGGCGCCGTCGGTGCTGAGCCTTGCGTCCAGGGACCAGTACTCCTGGGGCTGGAAGGCGGCGATCTCCCGCTCCCGGTCGCAGACCATCCGGGTGGCGACAGACTGCACCCGTCCGGCGGAGAGTCCCCGGCGGATCTTCTTCCACAGCAGGGGGGAGAGCTGGTAGCCCACGATGCGGTCCAGGATGCGCCGGGCCTGCTGGGCGTCCACCAGGTCCTGGTCGATCTTCCGGGGCGCGGCGATGGACTCGCTGACCACCCGCTTGGTGATCTCGTTGAAGGTGACCCGGCGGGCCTTGTCGTCAGGCAGGTCCAGCAGGGCCTGCAGATGCCAGCTGATGGCCTCGCCCTCCCGGTCCGGGTCGGTGGCGAGGTAGACCACGTCGCTGCTCTTCGCGGATTTTTTCAGGTCGCTGATGATATCTTCCTTGCCCTTGATGGGGCGGTAGTTGGGCTCGAAGTTGTTTTCAATGTCCACGCCCAAGGTGCTCTTGGGCAGGTCCCGCAGGTGGCCCATGCAGGCCTTCACCTGGTACCCGGGGCCCAGATATTTACCGATGGTCTTCGCTTTGGCGGGAGACTCCACGATCACGAGACTCGTTTTTGCCATGGCTTCCTCCTGGATTCAGGTATTTCGATAAGATTTATGAAAAGACGCAGCTCTCCGGATACAGATAAAACTGCGTTTTGTGGTGATCCGGCCCTCTATTTCAACTTCACTGCCAAAGAGAACCGTTTCCCGCTCTCCTGGGTGACGATGCGGTCCAATTCCAGCATGGTCAGGGCGGAGAGGACCCGGCGGGCGGGGATCTGGGCGGCCTCGATGATGTCGTCGACTTGCATGGTCCGCCCTTGCAGGGTGCGGAGGATGCGCAGCTGGTCGTCGGTGAGGCCGTGGTCCCCGTTCAGGTCCAGCAGGGGAAGGGCGGGTTCCTCGGGGGGCTTCTTTTCGCTCTTCTCGGGCGGAGGAGGGGCCTCCGAACCGAAGCGGCGGGCCTCCTCCACCTTGATGTTCCGGATCTTGTGGGGAAAAGCGGCGGCGTAGTGGCCCAGGATGTCCCAGACGTCGGTGATGAGCCCCGCGCCGTCCCGGATGAGCAGGTTGCTCCCCTCGCAGCGGGGGTCGCCCATGAGCCCGGGGAGGGCGAAGACGTCCCGGCCCTGGTCCAGGGCGCGGCTTGCGGTGATGAGGGCCCCGCTCCTCGCGGGGGCCTCCAGGACCACGGTGGCGAGGCAGAGGCCGCTGATGATCCGGTTGCGCACCGGGAAGTGGCTCCCCATATGCTCTGTTCCCGGCGGGTACTCGGAGAGGATCACGCCCCGCACCGCCAGGTCCTCGTAGAGGTAGCGGCTCTCCCGGGGATAGATGATGTCGTGTCCGCCGCCGATGACCGCGGCGGTGAAGCCCCCGGCCCGGAGCGCACCCCGGTGGGCGGCGCTGTCGCTGCCCGCGGCCAGTCCCGAGACCACCACGGCCCCGTGGGCCGCCAGCTGGTAGGCCAGGCGCTCCCCCATCTCCATGGCGTAGGGCGAACAGCGCCGGGTGCCCACCATGGCCACGGCCACCTCGCCGTCGAACTGGGGCATCCGCCCCTGGACGTAGAGGAGGATGGGCGGGTCGTAGATGTTGCGCAGGCGGTCCGGGTAGTCCAGGTCCTGGATGGTGATGATGCGCAGGCCCAGCTTGTCGCAGTCCCCCAGGACCCGGTTGGCGGTGTCCAGGCTCTTCTGTTTGAGGGCGCCGGCGATGGCCCGGGTCATGCCCTCCACCAATAAATATTCGCCCTCTTCGCCGAAATATATCCGCTCCGGGTCGCCGCCGAAGTGCTCCAGCAGCGCCAGCTTCATCTGGCTACCCACCCCGGGCAGGGTGGACAGCCACAGCCAGTAGGTCAGTGCGGTCATGGCTCTCTCTCCTTTTGTAGGAAAAATTTTCTCTTTTGATTCATGCACGCGCTATCCCGTCCGCCGGTACCCCTCCCAGAGCAGTACGGCTGCCGCCGCGGCGGCGTTGAGGGACTCACAGCGCGGCCCCATGGGGATGCGCACGGTCTGCGCACAGAGGGCCAGAGCGGCCCCGCTGAGCCCCCTGCCCTCGCTGCCCACCAGGATGACGGCGCGGCGCAGGTCCGCCTCCCGGATATCCGGCGTGTCCTCCCGGAGGGCGGAGCCCGCCAGGGGCAGTCCGGCTTCCTCCGCCAGGGCGTGGAGCTCCTCCAGGGAGCAGTTCCACGCCGGGAGCCGGAACACCGCCCCCATGGAGGACCGCACGGTCTTGGGGTTCCAGAGGTCCGCGCACCCGGGCAGGAGGAACACCCCGTCCGCCTCGAAGGCGTCGGCGGTGCGGACGATGGTGCCCACGTTCCCCGGGTCCTGGACGCCCTCCAGGGCCAGGTACCGCCGGCCCGAGAGGGCCTTCGGGAGCGCCCCGCCGGGACAGCGGGCGGTGAACAGGGCCCCCTGGGGGGCCTCCATGGGGCTGATGGACTTCATCACGTCCTCCGGCACCTCCGCGAGACGCACTCCCGCCGGGAGCTCCGGCAGGGCGGCGCCCGCCGTGTACACCACCGCCGTGAGGTCCGCGCCCCAGCGGACCGCCTCCTCCAGGAGCTTCACGCCGTCGCCCAGGAACTCCCCGGTCTCCCGGCGGAAGGACCGGGAGGCGCCCAGCTTCCGGACGCGGACCATGAGGGGGTTGGCACGGCTGGTAATGTGCTCTGCCATAGGCGGACCTCCTTTGCCAGGGGCGGGGCCCCTTGTTTCCATTCACTCCCTATCATATCGTCGGGCACCTGTCTTGTCAAGCCGGATTTTTTGCCTCCGCCGGAGAGTCCGCTTTGCCTCTTGACAAATCCTCCCAACTCCTGTACACTTTTCACCAGCAGGGGAGATGTTTTCCCCTGTCAGTATACGGCAGAAGGAGGTCCCCGCAGATATGAAGATTTATGTTGCTGAGGACTATCAGAGTATGAGCCGCAAGGCGGCCAATATTGTCTCCGCCCAGGTGATCCTGAACCCCGCCAGCGTGCTGGGACTGGCCACCGGGTCCACCCCTGTGGGCATGTATAAGCAGCTCATCGACTGGTATAACAAGGGGGATCTGGATTTTGACCAGGTCAAGAGCGTGAACCTGGACGAGTACGTGGGCCTCGCGCCTGACCACCCCCAGAGCTACCGCTATTTTATGCAGACCAACTTCTTTGACCACATCAACATCGACCCTGCCGCTACCAATGTGCCCCAGGGCCTCGCGGCCGACCCCGCCGCCGAGTGCGCGCGGTACAATCAGGTCATTCGCGGCCTGGGCGGCATCGACATCCAGGTCCTGGGCATGGGCCACAACGGACACATCGGCTTCAACGAGCCCGGCGAGGCCTTCGAGCTGGAGACCCACGTAGTGGACCTCCAGGAGAGCACCATCGCCGCCAACGCCCGCTTCTTCGAGAAGAAGGAGGACGTGCCCTCCCGGGCCATCACCATGGGCATCAAGTCCATCATGCAGGCCCGTCAGATCCTGGTGGTGGTCAGCGGCGAGGACAAGGCCGCCATCGTCAAGACCGCCTTCACCGGCCCCGTCACGCCCCTGGTGCCCGCCTCCATTCTCCAGATGCACCCCAACGTGGTCCTGGTGGGCGACCGCGCCGCGCTGAGCAAGCTGTGAACCCTCCGCCGCGTCCGGCTCAAAGAGCCAGGCGCGGCTTTTTAGCCTGCGGCCGGGGAATGTATGCCCTAAACCCCACCCTGGAATAATACCGCAGCAATACCCTGACAATACCATATGGCCTCTCCTTAGAGCGGTGCCCCTCGGTGCATATCAAAAACATTTTTTCTTAACTTGCGGCAAGTTTTGCTTGGAATCTACGAAAAAATGTGGTATATTCTGTTAGTGAGGTGTTTTTTGGTGAGAAAAAAGCCGAGAAAGGAGTGAATGAAATGTGAATTTTTTGTCTAAATTGTTCAAAAAGAGGGATGCGGTCCCTCGGGCCATTGCCTTTGTTGACTATGAGTACTGGTATTATTCCTTCCAAAATCTTTTTGGCCTGAAGCCGGACGTCCCCGCGTGGCGGAAGGCCCTGGCGGAGCAGTACGCTCTGGACGACCTGATGATCTTTGCAGACTTCAGCTCCAAGGGCATCAACGGGGAACTGCAAAGACTGCGCACCGCCACCAATACCATCATCGAGACCCAGAATTCATCGACCCGCTACAAGAAGGACATGACCGACTTCATCATGCTGGACTATATCTACCAGACCGCGGCCCTGCGGCCGGAGATCGGGGTGTATATCCTCTTCACCGGGGATGCCCACTTCCAGTCGGTGACCAAGTACCTCGCCCAGCGGCTGGGGAAGGAGGTGGTCATCTACGGCGTGACGGACTCCTTCAGCAAGCAGCTCAAGGACGTGGCCACAGAGTACCACGAGCTCCCCGACTCGGAGGAGCTCTTCGACAGCTGCTGCCGCATGATCGTGGAGAACATGGCCTATGTCACCAGCCGGCCGGAGATCATCCCCACCTTCCTGGGCACGGTCCAGGCGGTCAGCCGGAAGAACAACGTCCCCGAGGAGGTCGTCCACGCGGCTCTCCAGAAGATGCTGGATACGGGGCTTCTGGTGAAGAAGCAGCGGCGGGTGGACTTCAACCGCAAGGTCCGCACCATCGCCCCGGACTGGGAGGCGCTGGAGCGGGCGGGATTGTGGCAGTTTGGTTAGCGGCCCGGGGGCGTCAGCCCCCGGCTTTTTTGCTGGGCACGCGGCCGAATCTGAGCAAGGATCGTTCAGACAAACCCGCGACGGTCTGCTATATTCATCTTGCGGCAGATGAAGTGCCGGAGAAAGGAGGGTGCCGTTTGAAAAACTTTTCCCGGATCGGCGAAGCCCTGAAATATATCGACGCCCATTTGGACGAGCCGGTCACCTTGGAGGCATTGGCAGAAAAATATTACTTGTCCCCGTTCTACTTCCACAAGGTGTTCTCCTCGATCGTCGGGAAGCCCTTGGCCGCGTATATACGGGACAGGCGGGTCCTCTATGCCTGCAAACTGCTCTGCACCACCGAAAAGACCATCCTGGATATCGCGCTGGACTGCGGCTTCCAGTCTCACCAGTCCTTTGCGAGGGCGTTCCGGCGGGTGCAGGGGGTCTCTCCCGGCGCGTACAGGGCGCGGGGGGACCAGCCGGACATCATCAGCGCAGACGACTTGATCGTGAAATTTACCAACAGGCTGCAAGGAGGGATTTTCGTGGTGCCCAGCATCATCAAGCGCGGGCGGATCACCGTCGCCGGGACCTGCGGCGGCGGAAACAGGACCGGGGAGGTGTGGAGCGCCTTTGAGAAGCTGAGCAGGGAAAAGCCGCTTCCCAACGCGCTGCCCGGCGGCGGGTACGAAATTCGCGTCTATGAGGGGGAGAAGTGTACGGTCTATGCGGGCTGCGCTGTTTCAAGCGTGAAGGATATCGACGCCGCGTACTCCATCTTTGAACTGCCCGCGTCAAGATATGCCTCCTTCGACGTCTACGCCGCAATGGGCTACGAGAGCGAAAACAGCGCCATGGACCAGTGGCTGGAGACGAACGGGGAGGGCTATGTCCAAAGACCCCTGAAGGATGGCGCGTTCTACTGCGTCGAGTACTACGACGAGCGGTTCGACGGAGGCGAGGCGGGCTCTATCGTTGAAATTTGGGTCCCCATCGAAAAGAAGCCGTAAACGAGAAGAGCGCCTCAACCGGCGGTTGCGTTCCAGCCGCGTGTTTTTGAACACAGGTCGCTTCCCTTTGGATTTCCACCGTGATATGATAGGTCCATCAAAGGAAAGGAGCGGCAAAATGATCGATAAACAGCGTTTTGGAAAGCGGGCGTCCAGCCTCCGCCGCCGGCTGGCCCTCTCCCAGGCCGGGCTGGCGGAGAAGCTGGGCGTCAGCGCCCAGGCGGTCAGCAAGTGGGAGACCGGGGCGGCACTGCCGGACATCGAGCTCCTGCTGGAGCTGTCCAGGCTGTACGGCGTCTCCGTCAACGAGCTTCTGGAGGACAACGGGCTCCTCGGCTGTATCGCAGACCGGCCGTTTGAGGAAAGAGGCGGCGTCGCCTATTTTGTGCCCCCGGCCACGGACCCGGAGGAGCTGCAATGGGAGCGGGACATGCGCTCGGAGGGCTGGATCGCCCGCAACTGGCGGGACGCCTGGGACCAGCCCGGCGGCTGGGCGGAGACCGCGTATGGCAGAAACGTTTTCGGCGAGCGGAGCAGGCCCAACGACCGGCGGATCGGTCGCTGGATGGCCCAGAGGGGCGGCGTGATCCTTGACATCGGTTCCGGCCCGGGCGGCGGATATATGCCGTTCATCCTACAGGCGGACCCTGCGGCGCGGATCATCGTCAGCGACCTGTCCCACACCGTAGTGGAGGAGTGGAAGCAGTTTTTGGACGCGGAGCACGATTCGCCCTATTTGTGCTATGCCGCCCTGGACTTCTGCGACATCCCCTTCAAGAGCGGCACAGTGGACGTGATAGGCGACCACAGCGGCATCCTCAACTGCATCGGCGACCAGAGCGCCGCCCTGCGGGAGTGCTACCGGGTCCTGAAGCCCGGCGGGGTGCTCGTCAGCATGAGCGGCTTTGTGACCAGGAACGATCTGACGGCACTCCCGGAAAGCGCACGGCAGGAGCTTTTGGAGAAATATCCCTCCATGGCCATCGACCTCTATGAGGACACCGTGCTGGCGGGGTTCCGGAAGATCGACAGCGAGGTGACGGGCACCTGGACAACGGAGGAGGGCGGCAGCGGCCTTGCGGACCTTGCCCGGAGCCTCGGCGTCACGGTGCGGTTCACGGAGTATGTCCGCTTCTGCGAGAAATAATTGCAAAGTGTCGGCCGCAAAAGGGCCGCTGTCGTGAGACAGCGGCCCTCCGGCGATCAATAATATCTCTTGTTGCGGTTCTTGCGAGCGGCCTCGGACTTCTTGCGGCGCTTGACGCTGGGGCTCTCGTAGTGCTCCCTGCGGCGGACCTCGGCCAGAACGCCGGCCTTGGCGCAGCTGCGCTTAAAACGCTTGAGCGCGCTGTCCAAGGACTCGTTCTCCTTCACATGGACTTCAGACATCTATCTTCCCTCCCTCCGATGTGTCCGGCTCGATCCAGGACACTCTTTAAGGGCCAATTACATGGCTTAACGTATGGTATTATACCTACTCCGGCCCTTTTTGTCAAGGCCAAATTGATGCAAAACCACGCAAATTTCCGAAAATTTCCCCAAGGGAGGGCGGACCCCGCCAAAAAGCCCGGTTTTCAGCCGCACTTGCCCCGGCAATCGCAGGGCAGGCACTGCTCATAATAGGTGATCTTGTGGTCCAGACGGTCCAGGGAGCGCTGCATCTCCGCGATGCGCCCGGCCATCTGGTCCCTCTGGTCCCGGAGGATGGCGATGCGCTGGGCGTTGGTGTCGCCCTCCGCCTGACAGAGGGCGGCGTACTTGATGAGGGCCTCGATCTGCACCCCCGCGCCCCGCAGGCACTTGACCAGCTCCACCCAGGAGCAGGAGGCCTCGTCGTAGTCCCGCACCCCGGCCTTGGTCCGGGGCACCGGGGGGAGGAGGCCGATGCGCTCGTAGTAGCGCAGGGTGTCCGGCGTCAGGCCGTACTTCTTGCTAACTTCGGTAATGGTCATGGATGGCTACCCGGCCTTTCTCTACAGGATGCGCGCCTTACGCGCCGAAGAGCTCTGCGGCTTGGCGCATGTTTTCCACCGCGCCCACGCTGAAGGGGCACCGGCCCTCACAGGCGCCGCACTGGACGCACTCCCCGGCCTTGTGGGGCAGGGCGGCGTAGTGCTCCCGGACGGTCTCGGGGATCTGCCCCTGGGCCTTGCAGAGGTTCAAAAACTTTGTAACCGCCGCCACGTCAATCCCCTTGGGACAGGGGGCGCAGTGGCCGCAGTACATACAGTGGCCCTCCCAGCTGATTTTGGGCATGGCGGCGAAGGCGGCGGCGTAGTCCCGCTCCTCCGGGGAGGCGTCCTCGTAGGCGATACTGGCGCGCAGCTCCTCCAGGGACCGGGCGCCGCACAGGACGGACGCCGCCGCTGGACGGGTCAGGGCGTAGTGGAGGCACTGGGCAGGCGTCAGGGCGGCCCCGGCCGGAGACAGGTCTGCGCGCAGCAGGTCGCCGCCGCCGAAGGCCTTCATGACGGTGATGCCCACGCCCAGCCGCTGGCAGGTCTCGTAGAGCTCCTGCCGCTGGGGGTCCATGTTCACCAGGGGGAGGTCGTAGCTCCCCAGGTCGCCCAGCTCCTCGATGCTCTTCTCTCCGGGCTGGAGGTCATAGCAGGGGTTGACGCTGAACATCAGCACGTCGATTTTCCCTGTGTTCACCGCCGCCAGGGCGGCCTCCGCGCTGTGGCTGCTGAGGCCGACGCTCCGGATGGTCCCCGCCTGCTTCAGCTCCAGGGCGTAGTCCAGGATGCCGTTTTTTACCACGGTCTCCCAGTCGCTTATGGTGTCCACATAGTGGATCATTCCCACTTCCGCGCGGTCTGTCCGGAGAAGGCGGAGCCGCTGGGCGAAGCCGGCCTTGGCCTCCTCCAGGTCCCGGGTCCGTTTGTACTGGCCGTTCTGCCAAACGGCGCAGATGTGGCACTGGAGAACAAATTTCTCCCGCCGGCCCTCCATGGCCCGGCCCAGGTTGTCCAGAAACTCCGGGTCCGGCGTGAACAGGTCGAAGCAGTTGACCCCGGCAGATTCCATGAGGTCCAGCAGCTCCTTGACCTGGCCGCCGCTTTTGCCAATGTAGCCCTCACAGCCCATGCCGATCTCGCCCACCTGAATGCCGGTGCGGCCCAATGTGCGGTATTGCATCGTGTGTTCCTCCTTGAAAAGATGTGTCGTTTCGTGTCTCATGCGGTCTGTAAGGACAGTCTAACACTTGGAGCCGGGTCTAAGTCAAGAACTTTTTTCGGGAAGCGCCTCACGCCGCCGCAAAGCAGGTGAGGTAGAGATACCCGCCATAGATGGCCAGGAGGAGCAGTCCCTGCCACCGGGAGAACTTCTCCCGCAGCAGCGCCGGCACCACGGCCACCAGTCCCACCAGCAGGCACGCGGGCAGGTCCAGCCGGGCGGAGGCGGGGGAGATGGGCAGGGCCTTGCCGGAGACCAGGGCGCAAAGGGGCATAATCATGGTCAGATCCATGATATTGGCCCCGAGGATGTTGCCCACGGAGAGGGCGGACTGCTTCTTGACGATGGCCGTGACCGTAGTGACCAGCTCCGGCAGGGAGGTGCCCACGGCGATGATGGTCACGCCGATGACCCGCTCCGAGACTCCGGCGAACCGGGCCAATTCGCTGCCGTTGTCCACCAGCAGCTGCGCGCCGATAACGATACCCGCGGCCCCCAGAACAAACTTGACCGCATTGGCCATCACATCCCGCCCGGAGGGCTTTGCCCGCCGGACACGGGCGGCGCCCTTGGAGGCCACGGCGGCGGAGGCGGCAGAGACGTTTTCCGTGATAAAGAAGGCGAAGATCACCAACAGGGCGGCGCTCAGCAATAGGCCGATTTCCCCCAGCCGCCCGCTGACCACGATGATGGCCGCCGCACCCAGCATGGAGAGGGATTTCATCATGTAGTCCTTCCGCCGGATGGCCCCGGGCATACAGATGAGGGAGATCGCCATAATAAGGCCGATGTTGGCGGTAACGCTGCCCACGGCGTTGCCCACGGACATATCCACCTTCCCCTGGACGGCGGCCATGAGGGAGACCAGGAGCTCCGGCAGAGTGGTGGCCACGCTGACCACCGTAGCGCCCACGATGAGCTTGGGGATGCCGCTGATCTCCGCCAGCCATGCGGCCGCGTCCACAAAGAAATCCCCGCCCTTTACGATGAGGAGGATCCCGACCAAAAATCCAATGATGACAGCTGTCAGTTCCATTTTTGCAGTTCCTTTCGATTTTAGATATAGGGGCTTTGTCCCATATATAGCGCAAAAAGCGGGACTTATGCGTGACCGGAAGGAGGACACATAAGTCCCGCAGGGGGACGGGATCATTTGGCGGGCTTGACGATGAGGTTGATGAGCTTGTTTTTCACATGGATGACTTTGACGATGTCCATGCCCTCGATGGCACGGGCGACTTTCTCTACGGCCTTGGCGGCCTCTACCACGGCGGCCTCCCCGCTGTCCACGGGCATGATAACGGTGCCCCGGAGCTTGCCCTGAACCTGGACGGCCATCTCCACGGTGGAGGCGGCGGTCTTGCTCTCGTCGTAGGCGGGCCAGGGCATCTGACAGACCATCCTGCCGGTCTTCTCTGCCTGTCCCAGCATCTCCCAGAGCTCCTCGCAGATGTGGGGGGCAAAGGGGTTGAGGAGCGTGACAAGGGTGGCCATATCGCCTCTGGAGCAGCCGTTGGCGGCGAACTCGTTGACCAGGGTCATCATGGCGGCGATAGCGGTGTTGAACTTCATGGCCTCGATGTCATCGGCCACCTTCCTGATGGTCTTGTGGATGGAGGGCTCATTGGCGGGGGTGCAGGCGTCCTCGGGGGAACAGCTCTCCGCCATGTTCCAGACCCGGTCCAGGAAGCGCTTGCAGCCCTTGACCGCGTTGTCGGACCAGGAGGCGGCCTTCTCGAAGTCCCCGATGAACATGATATACATGCGCAGGGTGTCCGCGCCGTAGGCTTTGACGATGTCGTCAGGGTTGACCACGTTGCCGCGGCTCTTGGACATCTTCTCGCCGCCCTCGCCCAGGATCATGCCGTGGCTGGTGCGCTTCCGGTAGGGCTCCCTGGTGGGCACCACGCCGATGTCATAGAGGAACTTGTGCCAGAAGCGGGAGTAGAGGAGGTGGAGGGTGGTGTGCTCCATGCCGCCGTTGTACCAGTCCACGGGGGACCAGTAGTCCAGGGCCTCCTTGGAGGCCAGGGCATCGTTGTTATGGGGGTCCATATAGCGCAGGTAGTACCAGCTGGACCCCGCCCACTGGGGCATGGTGTCGGTCTCCCGGCGGGCGGGGCCGCCACAGCAGGGGCAAGTGGTGGCGACCCAATCGGTCATCTTGCTGAGGGGGCTCTCGCCGTCGTCGGTGGGCTCGTAGCTCTCCACGTCGGGGAGGAGGAGGGGCAGTTCGCTCTCGGGCAGGGGCTGCCAGCCGCATTTCTCGCAGTAGACCATGGGGATGGGCTCGCCCCAGTAGCGCTGGCGGGAGAAGACCCAGTCGCGGAGCTTGTAGTTGACCTTGGCCTCGCCGATGCCCTTGTCCTCCAGCCACTTGGTGATGGCGGGGATGGCGTCCTTGACGGTGAGGCCGTTCAAAAAGTCGGAGTTGACCAGGATACCGGTCTCGTCCTTGGCGGTGAAGGCGGCCTTCTGCACGTCCTCGCCGCCGGAGACCACCTCGACGATCTCACAGCCGAATTTCTTGGCGAACTCCCAGTCCCGGTCGTCGTGGGCGGGGACGGCCATGATGGCTCCGGTGCCGTAGGTGGCGAGGACGTAGTCGGAGATGAAGATGGGGATCTCCTTGCCGGTGACGGGGTTCACGCCCCGGACGCCGTCCAGGCAGACGCCGGTCTTCTCCTTGTTGAGCTCGGTGCGCTCCAGGTCGCTCTTGGAGGAGGCGGCGCGCTGGTAGTCTTGGACCTCGGGGGCGTTTTTCAGCAGGGGCATCCACTTTTTGATGAGGTGGTGCTCCGGGGAGAGGACCATGTAGGTGGCGCCGAAGAGGGTGTCGGGGCGGGTGGTGAAGACGACGATGTCGTCGCCGGTGGTGGATTTGAAGGTGACTTCGGCGCCGGTGGAGCGGCCGATCCAGTTTTTCTGCTGGGTCTTGACGCGGTCGATGAAGTCCAGGTCGTCCAGGTCGTCGATGAGGCGCTGGGCGTACTCGGTGATCTTGAGCATCCACTGGCTCTTCTCCTTGCGGATGACGGGGCTTCCACAGCGCTCGCAGACGCCATCGACGACCTCCTCGTTGGCCAATACGCACTTGCAGGAGGTACACCAGTTGACGGGCATGGTGGCCTTGTAGGCCAGACCCTTCTTGTAGAGCTGGAGAAAAATCCACTGGGTCCATTTGTAGTAGTTAGGGTCGGTGGTGTCCACGACGCGGTCCCAGTCAAAGCCGAAGCCCAGCATTTTGAGCTGTTCGGTGAAATGGGCGATGTTGTTTTTGGTGACCACAGCGGGGTGGATGTGGTTTTTGATAGCGTAGTTCTCGGTGGGGAGGCCGAAGGCATCGAAGCCCATGGGGAAAAGGACGTTGTAGCCGTCCATGCGCTTTTTGCGGGTGACGATGTCCATGGCGGTGTAGGGGCGGGGGTGGCCGACGTGGAGGCCCTGACCGGAGGGGTAAGGGAACTCGATGAGGCCGTAGAACTTGGGCTTGCCGCTGTGGTCCCCGGCGGCGAAGACCTTGTGCTCCTCCCATTTTTTCTGCCATTTGGGTTCGATGGCGGCGAAATCGTATTTCAATTTTCTCACACTCTCTCTTATGTTGTCCAGGTTTTCCCCGGCGATAATCATACTGGTGTATTATAGCGGATGTTTCCGGGAATTGCAAGGGGGAAAACGCGGTTTTGGAGCATTTTTCGGGCGCGGCGGGCCTGGGGAGCGGTCAGGACCTGCGCAAAAAGGCGCTCCCGGTATCTGTACCGGGAGCGCTTGGTCTATTGAGAGCAGTTTTGCTGCATACAGGCTTCACGGGATCGGATGGCGGCGGGGTGGATGAACTGACTGTCAGGGGCCATACGACTCCTCATACGGGACAAAAATCGACCACTCTCCAAGCCACTGGTCCACACCGGGATACTGCCGCTGTTTGCCAACGTAAGCGACCACTGCTTCAGGATATTCTTCGCTGGACCAGTAGGCATAGGGGGTGTTCACAGGGAGACAGGTAGACTCTTTTTCCCTTGTGGGAGAATCATATGTGTAAAATTCAGTGAAGCCGTCTACATCCTCCAAATCAACGTCAACTGGATATGTTGGTGATGAGCGGGCAGTCCATTTCCACAGTTTCCCATCAAGAAACAATAGAGGCAGCTGTGCATAGCGAACTGGTTCCTGCGAGTTTTGTACCATGCCCCAACAGGCCAGCACGAGACAAGATAGCAATACTCCTCCTACCAAGAGTTTCCGCTTCATGCGTAAAACCTCCCACTAAAAAGTTACCAAATAGTGTTATACCAAAATGTATATGTTCTTTTGGTGTCCCAAGCAGGCGTATAAACAACACTGCCTCTCATAGAAGAACCAGAATAACAGGTGATCCATGCTCGCTGGGTTGTAGTATCCGAGCTTGGGTCCATTACCTGATAACTATAATACCCTCCCGGTGCATGTTGGTATCCACAAAGCACAACAGCATGGTTCTGGGCAGTATTACCATTGGAAAGGGACATATAAATTGGTGTGTTCCCGGAAATTATAGCAACGGTTTCATCATAAGTACGACCACTGCCCCTATATGTATGACTAAGATGGTGAATATCATAAGCTTTTTCTACCCATGCAACAGAACCTTGATTAGGGCTTGGGTTGAATGGAAGCACTTCGGAGTATACCCCATACGCAGTCAAGCCTACGGTATTACTACGATACATTATTATTGATGCGGCAGCTGCAGCCCAGCATAATGGTGTGCCATATGGGTCTCTGGTATTTGCTACTGCGGGAACATCCAAAGTTCCATAATTGGTGCTAATATTGCCGTAAGGAGTAGCTACTCTGGAAAGCTCCAAAGCTACGCCTTTATCACTGGAGACTTTCTCGAATGGGACATCGGAATAAAGAGCAGCATCGGCATCTTCACCATAGGAAATCCCGGCAATCAGTTCAGCAGAAGTGTCCGTTTGCAAAACAAGCCCATCATCTCCGGCAATGAGCGTAATAGGTGCATTTGCGGAATAGGCGGCAGAAACAGAAGGAATCTGTTCAGGGACAAATGTCGAATAGAATTCTCCCTCCCAATTCGTAACGATCATTAGGCCAACGCATGTATCGCCGGAGAAAAGGAAGAAAGAATACTTGGTATCTGTGCCAGTGTTCAAAATTTCTATTGGCTGGGAAATGAAAATTTCCCCCATTGAAGAATCCAAATCCGGCAGAGTGGGAGCGATGGAATATGCAAATTCCATATACTCCGAAGCGGGAACAGCCGCAGTTGTATCCGAGGGCACAACCGCCTGGTTGAAGTCCTCGCAGGATGCGGCCAAAGCCGTAGCTGTCAGCGAGAACACCATCATCAGTGCGAGGCCGAGGGAAAGGAACCGATGGGAAATCTTTGTCTTCATAATATCACCTTTCTCTGTGTCTGTCAAGTTTTGTGGAATGTGTCTGCTGAGAATACCGCGCAGGGAAATCGCCGGGGACTTACCTACCACACCATGGCCGCCTCCCTTCCGTGTCCGCATCCGATGCAGCTGGTCCCGCCGGATGCTGTGCTAAAAGAATACCATAACCTTTACAAGAAGAAAATATCGTCCCACGTTATGAAAAAATATCGTGAAACGACTACTCGGAGATATTGCTAAAAACATACAGTTATGATATAGTTAGATAGCGGTTTTTCCGTAAATGAATGAAAGAGGAGAAATTCATCATGGAACTGATTTTCCTGGGCGACTACATCCGGCGCAGGAGAGAAAATCTGGGGCTGACCCAGCGGCAGCTGTGCGAGGGTATCTGTGAGCCCATGACCATCTCCCGCATAGAGCGGGGGGAACAGACGCCCCGTCATAACACCGTCATTGCCCTGCTGGAGCGCCTGGGTGCGCCCTATGACCGGTACTTCACCCTGCTGAGCAAGGATGAGCTCAAGCTTGCCGCGCTGCAAAGGGAGATTACCTCCGCCAGTATTCAGTTCCAGCAGGAGAGGGAGCCTGAGCGGTCCCAGGCCCATACGTATGCCTTGGAGAAGCTCGCGGAGCTTGAGCGCGTCAGAGAGCCGGACGACAACATCACCCTACAGTATATCCAGAGTGCCAGGGCCAGTCTGCGCACCCTGGAGGGGTCGATCTCTCCGGAGGAGGAGATCGCCGCACTGCTGGAGGTCATCCGCATTACGGTGCCCAAGTTCGACCTGGAGAGGATTGAACGGAAGCTCTATACGCTGGAGGAGATTCGGATTATCAATCAGATTGCTGCTGCCTATTCCAACTGCGGAGACCATAAAAAAGCAGCTGGCATTTTCAGCCAGCTGCATACATATGTAAAGGAACATAATCAAGAACTCACCCGGTCCGGCGGGGGACTGCCGCTAGTGGCCTTTAATTATGCCCGGGAGCTGGATATCCGTAAGCACTATGAGGATGCCTTGGATATTGCGGCGGAAGGCCGGGCGGCCTGTGTGAAATACGGACACTATCAGTTTCTCCCGGGGCTGGTGCATATCATGGCCGAATGCCGCCATTTTTTGGGGAATGACGAGGAGAGCGCATTTCTCTATCACCGCGCATATCATTTATATCAAGAGCTGGGGCATACAATAAACTGTGATGCTTTGCGAGAAGATGCAAAAAAACATCTGAATATCGACTTTCCCTAGTTGTCAAAGTGTAACGACATCACCTCGGGGCGTATCATCCTCGCTCATCGGCCGGAGCGGCTCATCGGGTTCCTCGGGCTTTGCCGGATTCACGGGAGTAATCGGTTCTTCCTGGCCAGGGGACGGGGGCTCTGCCTCGTCGGTGCAGAGGGCGGCGGGTGTTGCGAGGGACAGGCTCAACAGCAGAGCAAGGAACAGGGCGGCAAATTTTTTCATTAAGGCCATCCTTTCTGTGAATTGATAGCAATAGAATAACATGAAATTTGCAGGATGGGAATGTCGTCCCGTGTTATTTTTTTGTAACGCGCAATGTCTAGTGCCCGGAGGGGTACTTTTTGTTTTTGCCGCCTAAGCGGCCAGGACGGGACGTCGCGAGCGGCGTCCCGTCCTGGCGGATGGAGGTATGGAAGGGATGCCCCGATGGGCATCAGGGCCCACACAGCATGGTGGGCAGTGCCGCCCGCACCGTGCCGGTGGTCAGGTAGTCTCGATGAGAAGTGTGCCGCTAGGAGGCGAACCCAACGATAGGCACCAAAGGTTTAGGGAGTGGCGGCGGAGATGTGACTGCCATCGGCCCAGGGCAGACATTGGAAAAAAGGGTCAAACAGGTCGTAGCGTAAACAAATAACCCCCGTAGTGAAGGAAGATTCTCAAGAAACGTAGTTTCTTGAGCGGTTTTTTGGTTCCTTTTT
>CAJUOA010000060.1 GCA_910587785.1 uncultured Oscillospiraceae bacterium
TACACTCTTTCCCTACACGACGCTCTTCCGATCTGTTACTGGTGGGTAAACGATATCGACGATGAAAAGTTGCTGCGCAAATTGACCAAGTTAAGCGAAGATGATATCGAATTGCTAACAGCGCTTGTATTTGAAGGGAAAACTCAAGAGCAAATTGCACAAATTCGAGGGTGTTCTCAGAAGACAATTTCTAACCATTTTCACAGAATTAAAAATTTTTTGAAATAGGTTTCTAAAATTTTGATTCTGGTGGCCTAACAGGTGAAGAGACTGTAACGGCCTCTTCGAGAACCTTGAAAAACACCGCCCCGAGCGGTCATATCCGGCGACTAATAACGTCGGCTGACGGCCCCATGACGAATGGGACAAGCGATGCGGCGGGTGCGCCAAGACCACCTGTAGCGGAAGATGGATTGCAGTGAATTCCATTTCTGCTATCAAAGACGGCCATAGAGGAAGGTGCCCAGCGGTCCCCACCCAGCCAAAAGCAGCCATGGCAAGCTGTTTTGCAATGACCCCGTCAGCCCTGTACTCACTGTCCAGCCACAGTCTCAAACAATGGGGGCAGCTTGGAGAGATCCTCGGAGGGGTGAGATTCCCGGAGAGCGGTGCCAACCGCTGGTTAGTTCAGCCGCCCATGCCTGGGGGAGTAGTGTCGAATACAGGCAGTAAGATGACTTCATTGGGAAGTCAAAATTCACAAGTAGCGGGAGCCGCTCCCGCAGCACTGATCGTTGTGTGAGCGGCTCCCGTTTGTCTCAAAACAGGAGAGAAAAAATGATTAACCGTCGAAGCACCACGATCCATCGTGGAGACATCTACTTGGCCGACCTTGCCCCGGTGGTGGGCTCGGAGCAGGGAGGCATCCGTCCTGTGCTGATTATCCAGAATGACATCGGCAACCAGCACAGCCCAACAGTCATCGCCGCCGTCATCACAGGGCAGATCAAGCACCGGTACCTGCCCACCCATGTACTGCTGGAGGCTCCCGGATGCGGGCTCCTCAAAAAGTCCATGGTCATGCTCGAACAGCTCCGCACACTGGATAAGGAACGGCTGCATTTCCAGGTAGGCCATATCGGAGCGATGGCAATGGACGAGGTCGATGCGGCGCTGAAAATCAGCGTCGGGCTGGAGGTAAGCAGAGAACCTACATAACAGAATCAAAGATGGGAGGATAAATATGCTTACCGCAGTCACTCAGCATAGCACTCTGGAGGAACTGCCGGACTTCTGCACATTGGCAGACCTTGCCCCCGTACTGGGCATTTCCAAAGCCACCGCCTACCGCATGGCGGAGCAGGGCCGTATCCCCTGCATCCGGTTAGGGCGGCGGATCGTCCTTTCCAAAAACCATCTGAAGCAGTGGATCGACCACGAAGTGGGATTTGAGATTAACAAGGAGGTCATTGAACATGGCGAGACGCACCAAGGGTGAGGGTACGCTGTACCAGGCCAAGGACAAAAGCTGGGTCTACCAGTACAAGGTGGACGGGCAGAGAAAAACCAAGCGCTTCCAGCGCAAGGCAGACGCAAAAGCCTACATCGAGGCTCTGACCGCGGTTGCCACGCCCGCCGTGGAAGTGAAGATCGGCGGTCAGCGGCTGGCCGCCACGGCAGAAGTGATCACCCTCGGCGAGTGGATGGACCGCTGGCTGGAGGGCTACGCCCGGCCCACCATCAAGCACTCCACCTATTGCAGCTACGAGCTCTATGTCCGTGCCCACATCAAGCCCCAGATTGGCGGCTTGTACATGAACACCCTCCGGGCAGACGATTTGCAGAGCTTCTTCAACGAGCGCGGGAAGGAGGGGAACTTGACCAAGAAGGGCGGCCTCGCCCCCAAGACTCTGACCAATATGCGCAACATGATGCACATGGCCTTTGCACAGGCGGTGAAGAACCACCTCATGCAGGAGAACCTGATCGAAGGCATCCGCCTGCCCAAAGCCTCCAAAACCGAGATGCGGGTGCTGACCAGAGAGGAACAGCGGCGGCTGATGACCGCCGCACGGCTGGCTCCGGAACCCGCCGCGTTTGGGATCATCTTCGATCTGTTCACCGGCCTGCGGCTGGGCGAGCTCTGCGGCCTGCGCTGGGAGAACGTGGATATGGAGCATAAATCATTCCTGGTCTGTGAGATCCGGAACCGGCTCCCCAATCACGACGATTCCATCGCCGCCTCCACCACGGTGAAAACTGTGGCCACCACCAAGACGGACAACTCCCGGCGGCGGGTCTTCATCATGGACGAGCTGTTCCACGATTTTGAGATGTACCGGGAGATCCAGATGTCGATCAAGGCGCAGGACTACAACTATAACCCAGAGGGCTATGTGTTCTGTCAGGAGAACGGCACCCCCTATGAGCCCCGTACTTATCAGGACCTGTTCAAGCGGTGCGTCCGGCAGGCGGGCATCCAGGACGCCAATTTCCATTCTTTGCGTCACAGCTTTGCCGCCCGTTCTTTGGAGCAGGGGATGGATGTGGTGACGCTCTCCCGGCTCCTGGGCCACGCGAACCCGTCCATTACGCTGGACAAGTATGGTCACGCCCTGGATGACCACAAGCGGACCAGCTTGGAGAAGCTGGGGGATATCTACTCAGCCAAAGCTCCGAAGGAGGAGGCTCCGGCGCCGCAGGAAGAAGTTTCGGAGAGCGGGCCCGCTCCCCTGGAGATGAAATGGGGGTGGTAAGAGGCAACAGAGTTGAATTCTTGTTGAACGCAAAAGCAGGGCCGGGGTAGACATCCCCAGCCCTGCTGTTTACTCTGGAAACACTTCTTTGAGGTCTATAACGCAATCCTCCAGAACACCAACCTTCACGGTGGAGTTGAACAACTGCGCTGCGTGATACCGTCCATCTTCCAGCGTGTGGACTTGGACCGCCTGAATGTCGGGGTCCACGATCCAGTATTCCCGGACCCCGGCCTGCTGGTAGAGGTTGAACTTGGTGAAGCGGTCGTGGCGAGCTGTGGACGGTGACAGAACTTCAATGACCAGATCAGGCGCACCCTTGCAGCCGTGTTCATCCACCTTGCTTTTGTCGCGTATCACGGATATATCCGGCTCGACCATTGTGCCTACATCTTCGGGAGAGTCCCCGTCCTGTTCAAACAGTCTGACAGCGAATGGGGCTGGGAATACCTCGCAGGATTTTCCCCTGAGATAGGCATAGAGCTGCCCTGACAGCCCCATGACAATCCTTTGGTGACGGCTGGACGGCGGGGCCATCATGAACGCTTCCCCGTTGATCAGTTCGATCCGTTCATCCTCTTCCCAGGTAAGGCAGTCGGCGAACGTGAACCGCTCTTTTTTTGCTGGTAATGCCATGAGTCTATTTCTCCCTTTCTTGGATACCCTCTGTATAGCCTTTAGAGGGCCCTGCAACGGTAGTGAAATGGGGCTGGTAAGCAGCAGGAGCAATGGATAAGCATCAGCGCTCCAGACGAAAATGAAAAATAAGCATCAGATAAGCATCAGCGAAAAATGGCACTGAACTTTTTTGAAAGAAATCCGGCGATTTCGTATCGAAATCGCCGGATTTATGGTTGCGGCGGCAGGACTTGAACCTGCGACCTCCGGGTTATGAGGACAGTGAAAGTCGTCTCTCTGGTATAATACAGTCTCATAAGTCTCATAATTCTCACGTTTTGAGACAGGATGAGACTGTTTTCTCATCTAGTCTCTCTATTCTCACCCCATAAGCATCGGATAAGCATCAGCGATTTGAAAATTTTTGCGAAAAATCTTCGGGGCGAAAACCCGGAGGTCAACAAAAGGCTAAAAATTTGGGTGAATAATCTTCGGGCCCCAACCCCGAAGGTCACCGATTTTGAAAGGAAGGTCCCTATGGAAAATATAACAAAAAAGTATGAAGCGGCAGTCAACTGCGCAGCGGAAATTTCGCAGGTAATCCTTGATATGGAGGGCGGGAGATTCGTCCTGTCGATGTTCAGCGAGTTGCTGATGAATCTGCTGGGTGAGGGAAATCTCGCCGGTGCCATGACGGTGCTCCAGAAACTGTGCGAGGTCTCGGAGGTCCCGTTTTTTGAGCTCGAGCTGGAGGAGGATGACCCCGCAGTTTGGACTACACTGTTCGCCGATGCCCTGATTGATGTGATTGAAGAAAGCATTTTCTTCTAGCTATGCCTGCCTCACAAAGCGGTGCGCCGCGCCGGGGATACTGCGCCCTACGGAGTCCGGAGAATGTTTTATGAGGCGGGCATGATTTTCTAGGTGCTATTAGTTGTGAAAGAAGTTTGAGTGTGATATAATTTGTTTTCAAATAACGATTCTTTTGGGAGGCGCTATAATGGACGAACAAGTGGTGCATAATGCAGAGAAAGCATACTCGGCGATTCGCAGGTGCATCATCACAGCTCAAAACAAAGTTGCCGCTGCCGTCAACACAGCAATGGTGCTTGCTTATCACGAGGTCGGCGAACTGGTCTATAAAGCCTGTGGAGAGAACGACCGGGCCGAATACGGGAAGCAGCTTCTGCAATATCTTTCCGAGCGCTTGACGGCTGAATTCGGTAAAGGGTTCAACATTCGTAATCTGCAGATGATGCGAAAATTCTATGTGCTGTTCCCAAATGCGAACACACTGTGTTCGGAATTGAGCTGGTCACACTATCGTCTGCTTATGCGTATCTCAGATCAGAAAGAGCGGCAGTTCTATGCAGAGGAATGTGCTAAATCGGCCTGGAGTGTCCGCCAATTGGAGCGGCAGATCCATACCATGTTCTATCAGCGGCTGCTAGCTAGTCAGGACAAGTCCTCCGTGGCCACCGAAATACAAACAACAGAGCCAAAACCGGAATATGAAAAGGTCATTAAAGACCCCTATGTTATGGAGTTCCTTCAAATCCGACCAGACACGCATGTTTATGAGAACGACTTGGAGCAGGCGCTAATCGATCATCTTCAGCAGTTCCTCCTGGAATTAGGTCGTGGGTTCTCCTTTGTAGCCCGACAAAAGCGATTCACCCTGGACGGGCAGGATTTTTTCATTGATCTGGTCTTTTACAACTATATCTTAAAATGTTTTGTCCTGATTGACCTGAAAACCGGTCGGCTGACCCATCAGGACATTGGACAGATGCAGATGTACGTCAATTACTATACCCGCGAGCTGATGAACGAAGGAGATACGCCACCCATTGGGATAGTGCTCTGTGCGGATAAAAATGATGCAGTGATCAAATATACCCTTCCGGAGGACAACAACCAGATTTTTGCTTCAAAATACTTTACCTATCTGCCTACTGAGGAGGAATTGAAGCGTGAACTGAGGTTGGATGGCTTTCGGAAACTGGAAAGCTAGCGCCAAGGTGGTAACAACTGCCCAGCAATGTCCTGCTCCTAATCAACTTAGGCGTGTGCTACAATGAGGCCCGTGATTCGGTCGAGTCCGCTAATTGGGTGCAACAGTTGGGCAGGGGGCTATCTGAAAAACACCAATTGGGACGCCACAGATCTTCATGCCTTTCTCTGCAAAAGAGGAACGGACCTGCAAAGAGCCTATCTGTTATGTGCTTCTAACCTTGACTGGTAAAAACTATGGGACCTGCATCTATCAAGGCTTGTTCAAACATTGTATCTGGCAGATGGGTATACAGGTTGCCAACTTCCATTCATCACTTTATCAGGATGTCGTGTTCACGCTACAATTTTTTGATTTGCCCAGGATCCATAGAAAAAGGACACAACAAACAACTATTGCGTGTAAGGTGCCAATTCAACGGATTTGGAGTAGCATATGATTCGATGCCTCCCGTGTCTCATGGCGGTGAAGCATAGTTTTCTACTGAGTTCATTAGGGCTAGTAGACGAAGCCAGTAAGAATCGGCTAGGCTATCCGAAAAAGAATAGATAGCGGTTGTAAAAATTCTCTTGACATTTTTTGAGGAAACCCCTATAATTAAGTCATCCAAAATAAGGAGGTGCTTTATGCGCACCGATGACTTAGCATTTTCCCCTGAGTTAATCACCAAAATAGTTCGATGCGTTGAGGATGCTGTTGGAGACGATATTCTCGCTGATATCCGGCATCACGACCTTCGAACTACAAACAGCGTTCCATCGAGAATTTGGGATTTCTTGAACTCTAATCTCATCAAAACACTGGAAACCGAGGATTGCACAATTGCGGAAGCGCATAGAGGACCTTGGCAGATGCTTGTCATCTTTGAGAAAACTACCCAGTATATCTTTACTTTCATGCGCGAGAAAAGATTTGCGGAACTTCGTAGGCTACAACGTCGTCGAACACATATGCATTACCTTGATATGATGACAAAGCAGTTCAATAAAGACCTTTTGGCAGAAGAGCAGCAACTTGTACTTTTTCCGCATACCTTTTCGGATGAAAACAAACTTGCAGAACAGATTCAGTCCCTCTTGCATGATTTGGGAGACGAGGTATCAATTGTACGAAACCATGTGCTAGTTTTATTTGAAACAAACGGATATCAGCTCACACATATCCGGGCAGTCATGGTGACGCCCAGCCTTGATATTGCTCAAAACGCATCTCAAGACTGGTCGCAGTACATCTCATCCAATGTCAGTTCTGTTGTCGAAAAGGTTGCTCACCCGAATGCACCTGGGAACCAGCCAAATAGAGGTCTTAAGCTGAAAGCAAAAGCTATCGAAAGGAAAAAGAACAAACCACAAAAGAAAAATATCCAAGCGGCTGAGAAGGAAAGTTAATCTGATGAATAGGAGCGCCCTGTATGAAACCCCAGTTTAATGGAGAACGATTGAAAAAAGCGAGACTATATAGAGGGTTGACTGTGGCTGAATTGGCAGAGCAGGTAGGCTGTCAGCGTCAGACCCTATCAATGTATGAAATTTCCAAGAGCCAGCCAGCTGACTCAAAGATTGTAGCACAAATTTCGCAAATATTGGATTTTCCAATCACTTTCTTTTACGAACACTCGAATATGGCTCCAATAAGTACAGTTTATTTCCGCTCTCTGCTTACAACGAGCAAAAAATATCGTAATGAGCAGATTATAAAAATGGAGTTTTTATCACAAATATATACGCTACTCCAAGATTATATCGAATTTCCTCGGTACCAGCCACTTTACTTGCCAAAGGGTACGACATCAGAAGAGGCTGCGTATGCGCTGAGAGATGCTTGGGGACTTGGTAATGGGCCGATAGAAAATCTGATTTCTGTCGTTGAACAGCACGGAATCCTAGTGACATCTTTTGGAACAAATACCGACGATGTTGATGCATTCAGTGAGCTCGTAGATATTGGTGATACTCCGACCTTTCTAATTGCATATTCTAACAACAAGACCTCAGCGGCACGTATTCATTTTGATATCGCTCATGAACTGGGACATATTTGCCTTCATGAATGGAGTGACGATCTTGAAGGCGTTACTAAAGAGGAATTTAAAAAGAGAGAATGCGAAGCAAACGAGTTCGCATCTGCATTTTTGCTTCCGGAGTGTTCTTTTAGGCAAGATGCCTTGGCTTGTCCATCTGGCCCTAAAGCAATCACATATTATAAACAGCTAAAACGAAAATGGCGAGTTTCTATTGCTGCGATGCTCCGCAGGGCAAAGGATTTGGGATTCATGACCTTAGATGAATATCAAATGCTTATCAAGATTATGCAAAAAAGAGGGCAGCGCAAAGAAGAACCTTTAGATGATGTACTAATCACAGCAGGTCCGGCGCTTTTGAAAGCATCGGTGATCATGCTCTTGCAGGAAAATGTTTTTACCCCTAAAGAATTTATGAATGAGTTATCAGCCACTTATAATCTTAGCATAAATCCCCAAGAAATCGAGTATCTGCTGGATTTACCAACTGGGACTCTAATCCCGCCCAAAGTAATCGATTTCTCAACCTTGCAGATAAAACAGGGCAAATAGTCTAGGAATATGAAGACGGGTCTCATGTAATTTTCCTGAACAGCCGGTATAAGATTGGGAACGCAGGATTGGCCATCAAAGAATATTTGGACTATATCCGCACGAACGATGACAGCAGAGGATATACGACGAAGCTGCTTCAAAAGACTGTTGGAAAAGTCCAGGAGGTACGCAGTGATGACAAGATGGAGGTGTCGTATATGATGTGGCAGTTGAAGTTCCAGGATGCCCGAGAGGAGGGCCGGGTCGAGGGCCGAGCCGAGGGCATCATTTTGTCCATTCAGAATTTGATGAAGCGCATGAACCTGTCTGCGGAGCAGGCAATGGAAGCCATCGGCGTATCGAAAGAGGAACAGCCCCAGTATCTGGAGATGCTGAAGCAGTAGGGAAGGACTTATGTTTCACCCATTTCAAAAACCAGCTCACGACAAAAGCGTTTCTGAAACTGCTTTTTCCTGCGTTCGGGACGGGCTGACCATCCGGGGAACGGAATATCGTCCCGCGGGCACCTGCCTGCCTGCGGCAATTGTCAGCCACGGGTTCATGGCTGACCAAAACAGCGTCCGCCACTACGCACAGCGGCTTGCGGAGATCGGCTATGCCGCCTACTGCTTCGATTTCAACGGCGGGAGCGTCACAAATAGCAAGAGCGACGGGAAAACCACAGAAATGTCTGTGCTGACTGAAGCGGCGGATCTGGAAGCGTTGATGGACCATGTGGTCCGGTTACCATATATCAGCCAAACGGGAATCTTTCTGATGGGATGCAGTCAGGGCGGTTTTGTCTCCGCGCTGACTGCGGCCAAGCGGGGAGATATGGTGTCCCGCCTCGCTCTCTTTTATCCGGCGCTCTGCATCCCGGATGATGCCCGGGCTGGAAAGATGATGTTCGCAAGATTTGATCCCCACAACATCCCGGAAACCGTCAACTGCGGGCCGATGAAATTGGGGCGGAGGTATGTGACCGACGTGCTGGACATGGACCCGTTTGCGGAGATCGTCCCCTACCCAGGGCCGGTGCTGATCGTCCACGGGACCCGGGACCACATCGTCCATCCGAACTACGCATACCGGGCCTATGAAGCGTACCGTAACAGAAGCGGAGCAGGCGCGTCGGTCTGCCTGGAGATGATCGAAGGCGGCGGGCACGGATTTTCAGGAGGCCATGACAAGCGTGCGATAGAGAAGCTGGTGCAGTTTGCAAAAGAGGAAGGATCACCGCAAAAATTCCAGTAGCCCCCGCGCCTTTTCTCCATATGATGGAGATGGAGGTGTCAAGCTATGGAGTATAACAGAAACTATGGGTACCTCACGGACTGCCGGGAGGTACCCATCACCTTTCCGCCCCAGCATCAGGATCACCAGCCGGGGCTGGAGTACATCATGAGACCGCGTCCGGCGTCGGAGTGCGGGAAAGCCTGCCGGAAGCTGGAGGGCAAGGCGGCGCTGATCACCGGCGGGGACAGCGGCATCGGACGGGCGGTGGCATATGACTTTGCGAAGCAGGGCGCGGACGTGGCCATCGCCTACTACGACGAAGACCAAGACGCGAAGGAGACTGCCGACCGCGTACAGCAGTTGGGCGGACGCTGTCTGCTTCTGCGGGGCGACCTGAAGGACCCGGCATTCGCAAAATACTGTGTGGACAAGACACTTTCGTGTTTTGGAAAGCTGGATATTCTGGTCAACAACCACGCCATGCAGTTTATCCGGCGGAGCATCCTCGACATTTCCAACGAACAGCTTACGTTTATCTTCCAGAACAATGTGTTCTCGTTTTTTTACCTGATCCAGGCGGCACTGCCGCACATGAAGCGGGGGAGCTGTATCATCAACACCACCTCGGTGACAGCCTACCAGGGGAACAAGGACCTGATCGACTACAGCGCCACCAAGGGCGCGATCGTCGCGTTGACCCGCTCCCTTGCGCTGTCGCTGGTGGAGCAGGGGATACGGGTCAACGCCGTGGCTCCCGGCCCTATCTGGACGCCGCTGATCCCGGCGTCTTTCTCAGCGGAAGAAGTGAAGACTTTCGGCGCAAAGACCAGTGAGGTCCCCATGAAGCGGGCAGGACAGCCCTGCGAAGTGTCGCCCTGTTATGTGTTTTTGGCCTCGGACGATGCGAGCTATATGACGGGGCAGGTACTCCATCCTGACGGCGGGACCATCGTAGGCTCATAAAATGCGAAGCGGAAGCTCTCCATCATTGGAGGAGCTTCCGCTTTATTTGCATCCGCCTGCTCAAAGCGTTCCCAGGACCCCCACAGGATGGATAGTATGTTCCCCACGGGCGTCCAAATCGAGTGCAGGGTCAAGTAGCGTGACCGCTCTGCGGATGCTGAAGTAGCCATACTTCGCCCGTATCTGGTCTATCGTCCGATCAAGGTCAGCCCTTCTCTGTATTTTGCGTTCCTCTGGAAACATGGATAACTGGACCATCTCATCCGCTGGCGCAAGGCCGCTAACTTTTACAGAGAGGCTTCGGACGGGCTGTCCGTTGTTATGACTGCGCCGAAAGACATCCATCGCGGCTTCCCAGATCGTCGAAGTGCTGTCCGTAGGGCGCGGCAACTTGAGCTGACGGTCAAAAGACAGCAGATCATTGGTACGAATCCCCACAGTCACAGTGGTACAGACGCATCTCTGCTCCCGCAGCCGCGCCCCAACGCTTTCGCACAGCGCCAGCAGAGTGATCTTGACATCCTCCTCGCTGACAAGGTCTCGGGGAGCCGTCGTGCTGTTGCCGATGCTCTTCATAGGCGGAGCGGCGTAGTACCGCCGGACGCCGGATCGGTCCTGCCCGTTGGCAAAGCGGTGGAGCATGAGCCCATTTTTACCCAGAAGGGAGTAGAGGAAGCCCGTGTCCGCCTGAGCCAGTGCGCCAATCGTATGGATGCCGAACTGCGCCAGCTTCCGTGTGGTGGCAGGGCCGACATAGAGCAGGTCACTGACCGGCAGCCGCCAGGCCGTTTCCCGAAAGTTTTCCGGCGTAATGACAGAAGTCGCGTCCGGCTTTTTCATGTCAGAGCCCAGTTTTGCGAACACCTTATTATAGGACACACCTACCGACACCGTCAGCCCCAGTTCTCGCCGAATGCGGGCGCGGATATCATCCGCAATGGCGATTCCATCCCCGAACAATCCGGTGGAACCTGTGACATCCAGCCAGCACTCATCCAGGCCGAATGCCTCCACCTGGTCGGTATAGCTGATGTAAATGTCCCTTGCAAGAGCAGAGAAATGGAGATACCGCTCATAGTGCGCGGGGACGCAGACCAAATCCGGGCACTGCTGTCGAGCCTCCCAGAGGACCTGTCCAGTGTGGATGCCGAAACGTTTGGCCAGGTCGTTTTTAGCCAGAACAATGCCATGCCGGGCCTCTTCATCACCGGCTACTACTACCGGCTTGTTTTGCAAGGCGGGATCATACAAAATCTCCACACTTGCATAAAAGTTGTTCATATCAGAATGCAGGATGATCGGTTCCATACGCCCAGTGTGTGCATATGGAGACGAGATGATTCAATTTATTTTCCATCAAAAATCGGGAAAGGAGGAGGACGATATGACGGAATTTCAAGCAAAATACCTGGTCGAGGCCAGCCGGCGGCTGCACCGTGAGGGGTTCGCAGTCTGGCCGGAATACAAGGGCCTGGTGCCCATAGAGAAGGGAATCCACCAATTTTGCCATATCAACATGCATGGCGGGATGCTCTACGATCAGGACTATGTGCGGAGGAACGGCCTGGAGGAGGCTCTCGAGCGGGTGCGGTGCATCACGGCTGAGACTCTGACATACATGAAGCAGATGGCGTTAGCACCTCGTCTGGTGGCAGACGGCCTGACAGGCGATTACCGCTTGCTGGCAGAGTTCGGCGATGTAGTGCTGGCGGGGCATGAGCGTGCAGGTGGTTACGGTGTGGAATTTATCACATGGGAGCGCATCCAGGAGGGTACCAGACTGTGGCAGGGGCACTACTATGACAACGACTATGCCGCCGCTAAACAGGACTTCGCCGTCCGCTCCGGTCTGCTGCCCCCCAAACTGCTCTTCACACAGGAGCAGCTTGCGGTGATCTTTGACGCCGCGCAGAATATGACCACTCTTGGGCTCGTCTCCAACCCGGAGCAGGAGAAGCTGCTGGAGCAGATCATGGAACAGGTCGAGGAGGTGGTCCCACAGGTGATCGACCTTGCAAACGAGTTGACGCAAAGTCCCAAACAGCAGGAGCCGGGAGAAATGCAGCTATATTGAACAAATAGTGATACGATAGAACCAGAAAAGGGGCCTATGACCGCCAAAACGGCGGAAATAGGCCCCTTTTTCTGCTTGTTGAGAAAGGAACATGAAATGGGAAAGTATTTTGTACGAGGGACACCTCTGGCGGAGCTGGAGCGGCAGATGATGATGGTGCCGAACTTCACTCCTCGCAGTAGTAGTAGCGCGGTCCTCTGCCACTACCGCCCCACCGCAGCAGACATGGACTGCCGCAACTGCCTCCAGTACCGCCGCCGGAGCTGCCGCAGTCTGAGCTGCCTTTACCTCTCCGAGCGGCTGGAGGCCGGGGTGGTGAGGATGGACGAGCTGATCGTCGAGACAGTCCGGCCCTGGAAGCATCTTCCTCTGAGACAGCGGGCCGTGGGGCTTGCCTGCCGGGAGGAGCGCTTCCATTTTGAGGGACAGCTCCACATCATGCGCATGGCAGAGATGACCAAGGTTGAGGCGGACTATGTCAACAGCCGCTGGTTGGCCACGGTGTACCTGCTCTCCGCCCACGCCGAGCTCTGGAGGAAGACCCTCTTTGCCGTCAGGCCGGACCAGATCGACTTTGCCCTCGTCCGTTTGGGCGAAAGCACCGTCCAGGAGTATGTCCTCTACCGCGCGGCAAAGGGCATCTGTACCGGAACATTGGGCGCGACCTCGGAGGAGCTGGCCGACCCGGAACTGGTCAACGATGAGACCCTGCTGCTGATCCTCAACGCGGCGGTCATCGCCCGGTATGGGCCGGAGGTCATGAACGTCGGGAGGGCTCGGACATGATGATGGAAGCTGTGCTCACTTCTGATATCCACCCTGAGTACGGGGAGCTCACCATCCCCTTCCCCATCCCCGAAGAGGACTACGACCGAACGCTGGAACTGCTGGAGGAACTGGAAATCGGGGACGTTTTCGCTCAGGACTGCCGCGTCGTCAAGCTGGAATGCGAGTACCCTGTCCTGGACCGGCTGGAGGGCGCCACGGTCAACATAGACGAGTTGGACTACTTGGCCAAGCGTCTGGAGAGCTTCTGGAAAAGTGAAAAAGACCAGTTCCAAGCCATGGCCCACAAGCTCGACCTGACGGATATCCAAGGTTTTATCAATCTGACCTTCTGCTGTCAGGACACCACAGTAATCACGGATTTCTCTGAATTGGAGGAGGTCGGTCGGGAGCACTGCATCAAAAACGACGGCCTCACCGTGGATGAATATTACTCGATAGACGGCAGGGCAGAGGCATTGAAGCTAATCCGCAGTGGGAACGGCACAGTCACGCCCTATGGTGTGGTCTACGATAGCGGGATGGAGCTGAAACCGCTCTACACTGGCCGGAATTTTCCGTCATACAACTGGAAAGTCCCTACGCTGGAGCTGGAGACCGCGCTGGGCGGAGAAACGGAGGGGCACTTCGACCTGCCCATGCCGGACCGGCGGCTCCAGCGTGAGATCGAGCGGGCCGGGCTGGACCGGCAGGACATCCCCCTCAAAGTAGAGCTGTCTGGACTGCGGGGAGCCGTAGCCGCCTTGGACCTGGACGGTCTGACTGTCGACGATCTCCCCGGGCTGAACCGGCTGTGCCGTGCCGTCGAGCCCATGACAGAGGAGGACCGGGAGAAGCTGGAAGCGGTGGTGAAATTTACAGAAGCATCAGGCATCGACGCCCTCTGCCGGCTTGCGGAAAACCTGAATCTGTTCGACGTTATCCCCGAGGTGTTTACAGCGGAGGAATACGGCAGGTATCTGATCCAAAAGTCCGGTAAATTCGCGTATGATCAAAAGCTGTGGGGTTTCTATGACTACCAGGGCTTCGGAGAAGACCGGGTGTGGCAGGAGGACGGTCACTTTACGGAATGCGGCTATGTGGCATACCACGGGACAGAGCCGCTGGAGGAGTTGCTGGAGGCTCCTACGGAGGAGCAGGGGATGCAGATGCTGTAAAATTTTAGTAGACTTTCGCAAAAAGTTGTGGTATTGGTTGTTGCTGCCAATAACAAGAAAGGATGAGATCATTGATCATCAACATTTACAAAGACCCCATGCAGACGGGCTATCTGTTCGACACCCCGATACTGTACAGCCCCCTGCCCATCCCACGGGAGGACGTGCCCCAGGGGTGGCACTGCTGCGACCTGTGCGGCACATCCAAAGTCCCGGACGTGCCCTACAAACTGGTAGACCAGGCGGAGAAGAATTACGCGGGCTCCATCCTCTCCAACCAGCCGCTGAAAAACGACAAGGCCCAGTCCAGACTGCTCAAGGATGCGTTCTGGCTGAGCGGCGAGTTTGCCACTCTCGACGAGTTCTGCGCGGAGGAAAACGTTCCCCTACCCCAGACGCCCATCCGGCATTTGATGCGCCCTGCTTCTCCTGAAGAAGCGGGGCTTTTCTACGCCCTGTCGCCGGAACAGAATGAAGAGCAGGGCGCCATCGGCCATGTCAGGATCGACTTCGGGAGCAGTGGAGAGGAGTTCTGGCACACCTGGTGGCCGAGAGGCCCGGAGGAGCTGAACACGCCGGAATTCAGGGCAGAGCTGGGCAAAGTGGTCAACGACCTCCGCAAGGGTGTGCTGAAGGACCTGTCGTCCATGAAGCGTTACTGCTGGGGCAGTGACGGGGCCATTGAGGGCGGCACCTGCTGTCAGAACTACGGCTTCACGCTGGAATCGGAGCGGTATATCTACCGCCTGCGGTGCAACCCGATCCAGGGCGACTACCAGGCGTACCTTTCCTGCTTCGACCGCGAGGCCCAGAAGCTGACACACGATTTCACAATGGAGATGGGGGGAATGGGCTGTGGATGACCATCCCTATGTATATCCGTACTCCCGCTCGGAGGCCCGCCGCCTCGGGGAAGTGCAGAGGCACAAGGACAGCTTCCGCCTGAACGTCGAGTGTGCGCGGGCCATTGAGCAGGCCATCCGGGAGCACTTCAACGAGGCGGCCGAAAAGCTGGAGAACGACTGCGCCCAGCCGGTGCTGGACCAGTACGGCTTCACCCGTGTGAAGTTCGTCCTGGCCAATACGGTGAATGAGATGGGACTGCCCCACCTACTCAGCGGCGACGTCCGAAGCTGGGCCGCACAGACCTTCGTTCCGCCGGACGGGAAGTATAACCGTTACTTTGCAGCGGACACCGCCGCCTCCCTGCTGGAGGCGTTCATCCGGCAGACGCAGGACGCCTACCAGGCGCTGGGCCTGTTCGGTCCGGAGCACTGCATCGGCAACGATTTGGACTATAAAGGCCGGGTGTTGGTCCTGAGCCCCGACACGCTCCGGGAGAGCTGTTGGGACGCCCGAAACCAGTTGTGGCTCGGTGAGGGCGGCTTCGGGTGTTCCCCCACTTCTCTGGGCCGCGCGGTCTACGCGACGTGCTTGGGGGATGGGGAACAGACCCGTTGGGATCGGTCGGACTTCACCGGCGTTCTGGACGAGCAGTACCTGCCGGACTGGGCGCTGGAGAGGCTGGAAGAACTTCGCGCCCCCCGGCAGGAGCAGAGCGGGCCCACTATGGGCGGATTATAGAAAGGAGGGCAGTACATGAACAACATACCACGCGAATGGCTGGACTTTCTGCGGGAACAGTACCCCCCAGGGAGCCGGATCGAGCTCCAGGAGATGAAGGACCCCTACAGCCCGGTGGAGCCGGGGACCACGGGGAATCTGCTTCACATTGACGATGTGGGGACCTTCCACGTCCGGTGGGACAACGGTCGGAGCCTCGGCCTGGTGCTGGGAGAGGACCGCTTCTCCGTCCTGCCCAGACGCTCAAGCTGTTTATGCCCCTGACGGCGGACTATTTCGAGCCGGACGAATGGGGAGACATTTCAGATGAGGGATGGACCCTGGATGGCCGGGAGCTTCTGGAACACAGGGACAGCATCCTCGCCTCCCTGTTGCAGGAGCGTATGCCGGAGGAGGCCGAGCGGGGCCTGATGCACTACTACCGGGAAGACGATGGCATCAACCGCAAGGTCCTCTCCTATGTGTTCACGGTGGAGGAGCGCGCGGGACAGCTATGGGGCGTGGCGGAGTGCAGGGTGCAGGGTCAGCTGACGCCGGAGGAGCTGGATAAGCTCATGGAGACAGCAACTGGCCAAGCGAGTGACGGCTTTGGGGAGTCTTATGAACAGCGTCCTATCCGTATCGGAGACGGGGAGTTATATGTCCACCTCTGGAACAGCGACAGTTGGAGCATCATGACCGAGCAGGACCGCTTTGATCCTCATTTTTCTGAGCGCCTGCCGGATATGTGCTACTCCACCCTGCCCAGCGATGGGAGCCTCATCCTCCTCAAACGCGGCGAGAGCGGGTACTTCCAGACCGACTGGAACCAGAGTGACCCGGCCCGGAACCGGCTTGTGGCGGACCACCTCAACCAGAAGCGGGGCATCTGCAAGGCCCAGTAGGAGGCCATGTCCGTCGGCAGCCTGTTCGGCTGGGACAAGCCCGGCGCGGACCTAAAAGTCTATCTGCGCCAGCAGGAAGGGGGCATGACACTTGGGTAGTGTCTTCCAAGTCTACGCCTCCCAGGGGCGGGACAATTATGTGGAGCTGGACCTCCCTGCCAGCGATTACCAGATGCTGGACATGATGGAGCGCCTGCGACTGGAGCCCGGCCAACTCCCCTACGTGGAGGTCCTGAAATTCCGTGAGGATCTCAACTACCTGGAGCGGTGCCTCCACGAACAACCGGACATCTACCAGCTCAACGCCTTAGCGAAGAAGCTCTCGGAGTTCACCTCCGTACAGGACATGGCGGCGTTCGAGGGACTGGTGGGAAAGGAAATCGGAAAGAGCGCCGCAACCATCGAACTCCCCCGGCTCATCGACTTTGCCCACAGCGCGGACTGCTGCGTCGTAACAGAGGACGCCGTGACAGACTTTCAACTGGGGAGATTCCTGGTGGAAAACGACTTTATTGAGGATGTCAGCGGTTTGCCGGACTCCATGCTGTCGCTGCTGGACTATGGCAAGATCGGCAGGGAACACCGAGCGGAAGGAAACGGCGTATACACAAGCCTCGGCTATGTGGAGCAGCAGTCGGAGGTGCACTGCGTCAGCAAAAATATGGACTTCCAGCCCCCAAAACCGGAGTATACCATTCTTCTAAACATGGCGGCGCTACCCCTCGCCAGGGGTGGTCAGAAGCCGGAGATGATTCAGCTCCAGCTCCCTGCTTCGGAGGAGCAGACACGGGAAGCTCTGGAAAAACTGGGAAAGCGGGATTGGAACGACGTTGCAGTCTCCATTCAAGACTGCGCCATCCCCAGTCTGAACCACAAGATCTATTTCGACGGGGAAACGCCGCAGATCCTGGAGCTGTCCAGACGTCTCGCGGAGTTGGATGCGCAGGGGCAGTTGTCCAAGTACAAAGCCATTCTCGCGGCAAATGACTGTCAGGATTTGTCGAAGATGCTCTCTTTGGCCGCTGAAGTAGGCGAATATCTCTTCGAGCCCCAGATGAGCAGCCCGGAGGATGTGGCAAAGAGTGAGCTGAACGTGATCCTCTGCGAGAGAGACGCGGAGACGCTCCTGCCCCACATCGACCTCCAAAGTTATGGCCGCGCTCTGCTGGAGCGGGATCAGGCCATGGTTACCAGTTATGGCCTGGTTGAGCGGGATACCACGCAACAAATCTTGGAGGAAAACCAAGTGCCTAGTCGGGGCGGAATGGAGATGATGTGATGCTTCACGATCACGACGAGATGCTCCTGCACCTGCCGGGGACGGCGGCGGAGCGGGAGTGGCTGGAAGGGCATCTGAAGGTATTGAGCGTCAAAGAGCGCATCGCCCTCACCGCGGCTATGGCCCGTGAACCGCCCCAGGATATGGCCGGAGCGGTGAACTGCCTGCTCTCGCTGGAGTGGTACGAGGTGCGCGGCCATGCGGACAGCTACGAAGTCCTGGGGGGATTCTTCTGCAGTGAACAGTTCATCCCTATGGAGCAACGGCCCTTCTTTGACAAGGCCGCGCTGGGCCGGCTCTACGAGGAGCATCACCCAGGACTGTTTGTTGGAAACTGCTATGTGGAGTTTCCAGAAAAACAGCCTACCCTGCGCTATGACGGTTTGGAACTGCCGGACATAGAATCCGAGGGGTGGAGCGTCCGGCTGAAACTTGCGTCGGAAGCCATGCCGGAGGGCGTATGGATACGGCTCCCGGACTACGACGCGGCATTTAGCGACAACCCCGGAGAGATCGAGCTTGCGCTGGATGAGCTGGGGGTCAAACGGTTCCCGGAATGCACGCTCCTGGACGCACGGTGCGTCCTGCCCTGTGTCCAGGATCTCGCCGGGCAATATGCCAAGCTCAGTGATCTGATCGACGATGGGCAGGAGCTGGGATTCCTGCTGGATGAGCTGTGGCAGGACGATCCGAATTTCCTCGAGCGGTTTGGCATCGTACTGGAGTTTGAGCACTGCCGCCGCCTGAATGATGCGGTGTGCATTGGCCGCGACCTGGACAGCTACGATCTTGTCAGCGTGGATACGTTTATTGACCAGGTCACCCAGAAATTGGATGAACGGCAGTGGGCGAACTGCGGCGATGCAGTGAAGAACTGCTTCAACTATACCGCCTACGCTACCGCAGTGGCGGAGCGGCAGGGCTATCAGCTGACGGACGATGGGTGCCACTTCATCCGAAAGCGGGATTCTCCCGAGTTGGAACAGCAACCGCCCGGTATGACAATGCAGTAATATGTAGAGGGGCCGTTTCTCCGAAGGGACAAACGGTCCCTCTTTTGCGCCCTTTTTTGGAGAAATAGTCCCGGAAAGGAGAAGGAAATGTCCAGCGAACAGTTGAAAAACCACCTGAAAAGGAACTGTCTGGGGCGGAAAAACGCCGTCAAGAGCCCGGAGCTGGAGCAGACCCTGCGCGTCAGCGGCAACGAGCTCCGGCGCCAGGTCAACTATCTGCGCCGGAAAAAAGTCCCCATTTGCAGCGGCCCGGAGGGCTATTTCTACGCCGGGAACGCCGGCGAGATCTACGCCACCATCCACTCCCTGGAGGTCATGGCGCGGGGGCTGGAGCACGCCGTCGAGGGCCTGGAGGCGGCGCTGGAGAGCTTCGGTGAGCGCCCCGGAGGTGATGCCCCCTGAACAGCTTCATGAGCTGGATCGGCGGCAAACGGGCTCTGCGGGAGGCGGTGGTCCAGCGTTTTCCTCTGGACTACGAGCGCTACATTGAGGTCTTTGGCGGCGGGGGCTGGGTCCTCTTCCACAAGCCGCCCTGGGGCGACTTCGAGGTCTACAACGACTTCAACGGCCTGTTGTCGAACCTGTTCCGGATCGTCCGGGACAAGCCGGACCTGCTCATCACCGCCCTGCGTTATGTCCTCAATTCCCGCGCGGATTTTGAGTATGTGCGGCTTGCCCTGCGGCAGAAGCATACCACCGATGTCCAGCGGGCGGCCTGGTTCTACCAGATCATCCGGCAGAGCTACGCCTCCGGCCTCACCAGCTTTGCCAGCCAGCCCCATGATATGTGGGATGATTTTCCCATCATCCGGCAGGCCAGCCGGAGACTGAAGGACGTGGTGGTAGAAAATCAGGACTTCGAGAAGCTGATCAAGCATTACGACCGGGAAACGGCGTTCTTCTACTGCGACCCGCCTTACCACGCTACCGAGGGCTACTACAAAAATGTGGGAGAGGACGGATTCAGGAAGAAGGACCATTACCGCCTGCGGGACGCCCTGCTGGGGATCGAGGGGAAGTTCCTCCTGTCCTACAACGATGACCCCTTTGTCCGCAGTTTGTATGACTATCCCGGCATCACGCTCCAGGAGGTCACCCGCCTCAATTCGATCAAGCTACGGTATGAGAACGGTGCGCAGTTCCCGGAACTGCTCATCGCCAACTACGACATGGACGAGCGGAGGAGGGCTACATCGCAGATCACACTATTTTAGCAGAAAGGAAGCAAGATTTCAATGAAATTTGTGAAAGGCACGACAAAAAAGAAGCTGGTCATCCCCAACGCAGTGATGGAGCTGAGCGGCTTCGAGAGGGGCGAGATGGTGGAGCTCCACGCCCTGACGGATACCGTGGTGGTCCTGAAAAAGCGGATGACCGCTATGGAGATGGTGAACGCCATCGACGCCCTCCAGCGGCTGACGGTGGACCTGTTCGGGGAATTGGCGAAGACCTGCGGTGCCTGCGAGGACTGCGGCGGAGGAGAATGCCCCGCGTGGGCCCGCGCCGCCATAGAGGTGCCGGAGGAGGTCCGGCAGGAGGCGGGCATCCCCGCTGGAGTCAAGCTCCAGGCTTGGCCGGGGGAGACGGAGGGCACGGTGACGGTGGCCCAGGCGGACTACCGCTTCGACCTCACCGACGTGCCGGAGTGGGTGCGCTCCACCCTAGAAGCCCTGGGGGCCTGCCTGGGGAACTTGGAGGAGCTGCTCATGTCAGAGGAGGCCGTTTCTGGCTAATTTCTTACAAAAAATACAAGCCTGCGAATAAAAAGTCAAGCCCCAAAATGGAGTTGATGGCAGA
>CAJUOA010000061.1 GCA_910587785.1 uncultured Oscillospiraceae bacterium
GACGCCGGCTCCATCGGCAAGCGCTACCGCCGTCAGGACGAGGTGGGCACCCCCTTCTGCATCACCGTGGACTTTGAGACCGTGGGCGACGAGAAGACCCCCGCCGATGGCTGCGTCACCGTCCGGGAGCGGGACACCATGCAGCAGGTGCGTATCCCCATTTCTGAGCTCAAGGCGTATCTCACAGAGAAATTGGCCTATTGATCCAGCTATGGAGCTTCAATTTTCCAAGCAGGTGAGGCACAGCGCCGCCCTGCGCGCCGCCTACAACGCCCTGACGCAAGAGACCTACGGCTTCTCCTTTGAGCCCTGGTATCAGGCCGGGTACTGGGGGGACGCCCACGTGCCCTACACCCTCTTCGACGGCGGGAGGGCTGTTTCCAATGTCTCGGTCAACCGGATGGAGCTTCTGCTGGACGGGCAGGCCCGCTCCTGTGTCCAGCTGGGCACGGTGATGACTGCTCCGGCGTACCGGGGGCGGGGCCTCTCCCGCCGCCTGATGGAGGCGGTCCTGGCCGAATGCGCCGGGGAGACGGTGTTCCTCTTCGCCAACGAGAGCGTCCTGGAGTTCTACCCCAGGTTCGGCTTTCAGAAAAAGGCCCAGGTCCGGTTTTCCATGGACCTGGGCCGTCCCCGGGGGCGGGGCAGAAGGCTGGACATGGCCTCCGCCGGGGACCGGGAACTGCTGTTGAGACATTACAAAAAGACGAATCCCTTCTCAAAAATACAGACCGTCAACGGAGAGAATCTGCTGATGTTCTACTGCGCGGGCCCCATGGCGGAGTGCGTGTCCTACCTCCCGGACTTCGACGCCGTAGCCGTGGCGGAGGCCGAGGGGGACGTGCTCCACTGCTACGACGTCTACTGCGGGGCCGGACAGAGCCTCCCGGACATCCTGGAGGCCCTGGCGCCTCCGGGGACCCGGCGGGTCCGGCTGGAGTTCACCCCCGTGGACCCCGCGCCCTTTGAGACCTCCCCGGTGCCGGATGAGGAGGATGCCATGTTTGTTTTGAACGATACGGGTATCTTCGGCTGGGAGCCGTTCCTCTTCCCGGTCATTTCCCATACGTGAGCGGGCAGGCGGCGCACGATAAAAAATGTGTGGTGCATAAGCACCACACATTTTTCTTCCTGTCATTTCGAGGGAATGGGGGATGTCGTTGGGTCCAGCGGCGGCGGCACGATTTGGCTCAGCCTCTCTTCCGACTCCGCGTACTCCTTCTTGCTGTGGCCATGGCTTTGATCCGTGCAGTTGACAATACACCAGTGGGTGTGATGCTCAAAATCGGTACAACCCGTGTCCATGCACCTCATGCTGGTATAAAATCCAATAAGCGCGTCCGGGTCCTCCTGCCGTATCTTGTCAAATACCGGGCCAAGTTTGTCCCAGGGAACCCGCTCCGCCTGCTGCTTTGTGGTAAACCCCTTAAAATTGGCAAGCTCTTCATCTGTTGCCAGCCTCGGAGAAGTATGTTTGACCACCATGACAGATACGGCAGCAATGACTGTCAGGAGAAGGCACCCGATCAGACCAGATTTCCTTCTGCGCATTATATTCTCCTCCCTTACTACTTTGGATTTTAATAGTTATTCCAAATATATTCTATATTATTCGGAAAACATGGCTGGGATATGTTTGTACAGCTCCTGAGCCCGGTCGCGTGACTTTGATCTGCTCCGCAGTATCTGTTGCAGTTTGGGCAAACAAATACCCAGCCTACCACTGACAGATCATGATAACGGGTAGTATCCCTTGGGCAGAGGGACCTCGTTACATGTGTAAATTCAGGATACAATACACGTCTGCACTCAACAAAACAATAAGGGCACCCCGCCGCCAGGGGCATAATCCCCTCATCCCTAGTAATCGGGCACTCATCGTCACTCTCCAAATCACAAGCATACGCCGTAACAGACAGCACCCCCAGCGCCAACATGAGGACCAGCGCCAACGAAATCGACCTTTTCATTTTGCCTCTCCTTCTAAAATAAATTTTGAAGGGGCCCTCCTGTTGTTTACTATACCATATGTTTCTCCTTTTGTCAACTGGGTAATTCGGTCACTTCGTACAAACCCGCCGTCTCCGGCAAAAGGCCTCCGCAGACCGTAGTCCGCGGAGGCCCTTTCTCAGTTTCTCACATCATCTTCGTGGTGTAGTACGCCAGCTCGGCAAAGAGGGCAATGCCCAGCACCCACATGAGGTAGTAGGCCACAGCCGGGACCACCAGCGCCGCAGCTACGCCCACAAAGCCCACGCCCAGCCCGGCGTAGAGGATGCGGTAGTCGCACTCCACGGAGAAGACCCGGATCTTGAGGAGCTTTCCCTCCTCCGCCTGGGCCTTGCGGACCAGGTAAGCCGCCGCCGCGAGCACCACCGCGCCCACCACGGTACCCACCAGGACGGGCACCTTCCAGGTGCCGGAGTCCGCCGCCGCGCCCCGGACCCACACAGTGAACATGGACCCCGCAAGGGCCGCCGTGCACAGGAAGCACTCGTGCTGGTAGAGCAGGTACACCAGAGCCAGCACCGCCAAAATGGGCACCAGGATGCACATGGTGGTCACGCCCTGTCCATTGGAGAAGAAGTGGGTGATGATCCAGCCGGACACGAACAGGAAGGCCCCTACGCCGCCGACCCAGGTCATGATGGTGCGCAGCTTCTTGTCCTCCCGCTTCCACCAGCCCACGCCCGCGCCTGCCACGGCCGCGGCCAGGCCGATCCAACTGCCCCAGCGCAAAAGCTGGTGCCAAACCAGCATGGACCCCACGGACCCCGCCACATAGCCCCGGTAGACGATGAAGAGGTACACCTCCGCGGCAAGGCCCAGCAGGAACACGTTAAAGACCCGCTGTAAGGTCTGATTTTCCTGTCTCTCTCTCTCTGCCCGCTTCTCACTGATCGATTTTTTAGCCATTATAAAAGCTCCTCCGAACGGTTGATACGTCATATACAGACACAATGCTGGACCATTCTATCAGATTTTGTCCCATTTTGCAAGAGAAAATGTGGACGGTTTTTGGAACGAGAAAATGTTGGGCTCGCCCAAGCCCGCCAGGGCTCTGCCCTGGACCCGGCAGGGACGCTGTCCCTGCACCCTGCCAGGGGCTGAGCCCCTGGACCCGCAAACTCAGTTCACCTGCCGCCGCCGGGAGAGGTTGATGGTGCCCTCCTGCATGTCGGTGATCATATCCAAGCTCTTGCCGGTGCCCTCGGCCACACAGGCGATGGCGTTGTCCGCCACAGTGGTGACAATGCCCGTGCGGGACTCGATGAGCTTGTCGAAGCCCTCCACCAGGCTGCCGCCGCCGGTCATGACGATGCCGTTGGTGGACACGTCCGCCACCAGCTCCGGCGGGGTGCGCTCCAGCACGGAGTGGATGCTCTCCAAAATGCGCTCGCTGGGCTCCTCGAAAGCCTCCAGCATCTCGGAGGAGGTGACGGTGATCGTCTTGGGCAGGCCCGTAAGCAGGCAGCGGCCCTTCACGTCCATGGTGGTCTCCTCCTCCTTGGGATAGACGCAGCCGATGGCGATCTTCATCTTCTCCGCCGTGCTCTCGCCCACCAGGATGTTGTGCTTGCGGCGCATATACTTGACCACCGCCTCGTTGAACTGGTCCCCCGCCACCTTGATGGAGGAGGACTCCACCACGCCGCTCAGGGAGATGACGGCGATATCGGCGGTGCCGCCGCCGATATCCACGACCATGTGCCCGTCGGGCTTGGTGATATCGATCCCCGCGCCGATGGCGGCGGCCACGGGCTCCTCAATGAGGTACACCCGCCGGCACCCGGACTGGATGCCCGCGTCCACCACGGCGCGCTCCTCCACCTCCGTGATGCCGGAGGGGACGCAGATGATGACCCGGGGCTTGAAGACCATGAACCCCGCCACCTTGCGGATAAATTCCTTGAGCATCCGCTCGGTCATGTCGTAGTCGGAGATGACGCCCTCCCGCAGGGGGCGGATGGCCACGATGTTCCCCGGGGTGCGCCCCAGCATCTGCCGGGCCTCCTCGCCCACCTTCAGGAGCTTGCCGGTGTTCTTGTCCATCGCCACCACGCTGGGCTCGTTGAGGACGATGCCCTTGCCCTTGACATATACCAAAACGGAAGCGGTACCCAGATCGATCCCGATATCCTTTGCCATAATACTCTCCACCTCGTCAGTCGTAATTTCTATTCTTAGCAGAATGTCCGCTTATACTCTAAAATATCATTATACTCAGCCTGTCCAATTTTTGCAAGGGATTGGCGGACTTTATTTTTTAATTTTCGCCGAATTTTCCGGGGCATCCGCCCCGTTTTTCGGTCCTTTCCGCCTGTGCTCCCCGGCGAGGGCCGCGCAGGAGACCGACGCCGCTCCCGCCTCCATCAGCGTCCGGGCGCAGGCGGCCATGGTGCTCCCGGTGGTGCAGACGTCATCCACCAGGAGGAACCGCCGCCCCTTCACCCGCTCCGGATGTGGCACGGTGTAGACGTCCCGGACGTTCCTCGCGCGCTCCGAGGGATCGGTCAGGGAGGACTGGGCTCTGTTATGACGGATCTTGCGCAGCGTTGGTTCCGCCCTCAGACCCAGAATTTTCCCCGCCGCCCGGGCGATGAGCCGGGCCTGGTCGTAGCCCCGCCGGAAATTCCGCAGGGGGCTGACGGGGACGTATGTCACCGCATCGAAGGGCCCCTCCAGCACCTCCGACGCCGCGCGGGCAACGAAGCGGCCGAAGACCTCCGCCCGCCAGGGCTTCCCGTTGAACTTCAGCGCGTGGACGCCCTCCGGCACCGGGCCGTCGTAGTAGAGGGCCGCGGCGCAGGGGAAGCCCTCCCCGCCTATGAAACGGAGCCTTGCGTCTCCCTCCCGGTACGGGAGGTCCCCTTCGCAGTCCGGGCACACGCCGTCCCCCTGGGCGTCCATGAGCCGCCCGCAGAAGGCGCACCTGGGCGGGAAGAGGAGGTCCCGGAGCAGATCCTTGCCCATCACCGCTCCTCCTCCTGCCCGGCCCGAGGATAGGGGCGGCGCTCGTCCGTGAGCCCGGCCAGGTAGTCCATGCTGGTGTCCAGGGCCAGGGCGATGCGCCGGAGCTGTTCGTAAGTGTAATAGCGCTTGCCGGTCTCCAGCTTGGAGTAGTCGCTCTGGTCGATGCCGGTGAGCATCTGCATCTTGATCTGGGTGTAGCCCCGCTCTTTCCGCAGGGCCTGTAGTCTCGTCATTTGCATCACCTCATTGATTATGGCTGTTTGACCTATCTGTATTAGGGGGATTTTGACCTATTTTGGGTTTTCTTGCCCGGGAGGGCGCGGCGGAATGCCCTGATGCGGGCCCCGAGCCCCTGTTTGGAGCATCTCACGGCGGCCTTGACGGTTTTTTTCTCTCCAAGCCCTTGCCCCGGACGCAAAAACCTGCTATAATAATCGAAATTATCCGCCCGTGGGACCTGCCCCGGGCGGAGGGCAATCTATAGAAAGGGGGCGTGAGTGCTACGAGCATTCAGGACGAACTGCGAAGAAAACAGATCCTCATCGCCGACGACTCGGAGATCAACCGCTCCATGCTTGCGGATATGCTGGGGGAGGAGTACGACATCCTGGAGGCGGAGGACGGCGTACGGGCCCTGGCCATCCTGCAAAAATACGGCACGGAGATCGACCTGGTCCTGCTGGACATCGTGATGCCCCATGTGAACGGCTTTGATGTACTCAGCGCTATGAAGAAAAACGGCTGGATCGAGGATATTCCTGTCATCATGATTACCTCCGAGACAGCCTCCGCCCATGTGGAGCGGGCCTACAACCTGGGATGCACCGACTTTATCAACCGCCCCTTCGACGAGCGGGTGGTCCACCGCCGGGTGGTCAATACCATACTGCTCTACGCCAAGCAGAAAAAGCTCCAGGGGCTTATTGCCGAGCAGATCATCGAGAAGGAGCGGCAGAGCACCCTCATGATTGATATCCTCAGCCATATCGTGGAATTCCGCAACGGGGAGAGCGGACAGCATGTGCGAAACATCCGGGCCCTGACGGACCTTTTCCTCAACAGCCTCATCGCCATGACCGACCGCTACCCCCTCACCCGGTCGGACGTGGGGCTCATCTCCACCGCCTCCGCCCTCCACGACATCGGCAAGATCGCCATCCCCAGCGAGATCCTCAATAAGCCCGGACGCCTCACCGACGAGGAGTTCCAGGTCATGAAGACCCACTCCATGGTGGGCTGGCAGATGATCGCCGACCTTCCCGGATTCCAGGACGAGCCGCTGGTGAAGATCGCCCGGGACATCTGCCGCTGGCACCACGAGCGATACGACGGCCGGGGCTATCCCGACGGCCTCAAGGGCGACGAGATCCCGATATCCGCCCAGATCGTCGCCCTCGCCGACGTGTACGACGCCCTCACCAGCCAGCGGGTCTATAAGCCCGCCTTCTCCCACGAGAAGGCGGTGGAGATGATCCTGGGCGGCGAGTGCGGCACCTTCAACCCCTTGCTCATGAAGTGCCTCTCCGACGTGGCCGGCCAGCTCAAGGACACCCTCCACAGCGCCGAGCACTCCAGTCAGCTGGAGATGCGAAACGTGGTCTCCGAGCTCCACCGCCACGAGGAGATGAGCGCCAGTGAGCGCACCCTCCACCTCCTGGAGCACGAGCGGATGAAGTTCAACTTCTTCGCCGACATGAGTCAGGAGATTCAATTCGAGTATACCCTCTCCCCGTCCATGGTATCCCTCAACGCCTTCGGCGCAAACCGTCTGGGGCTGGAGGAGACCATATTGGACCCCCTGAACAACGAGAAGGTCCTCTCCACTCTGGCCGAGGCCCACATCCAGCTCCTGGCCAATGCCCTGCGCGCCTCTACTCCCGCCCATCCCGTGGTCCGGCGGGACTGCCGGATCATCATCAACGGCGAGCCCCGCTGGTCCCGGATCATCGCCCGGGCCACCTGGTCCGCCGACGACCCGCCCCAGTACACCGGCGCCATCGGCAAGGCCACCGACATCCACGAGTCCCGGATGCAGCTGGAGGCCCTCAAGCAGGAGGCCTCCCACGACCGGCTCACCGGCCTTTTGAACCACGCCGCCGCCAAGGAGCAGATTTTGGAGCGCATCGGCGAGAATCCCACCGCCGACTTCGCCATGGTCATCTTCGACCTGGACCACTTCAAATCCGCCAACGACACCTACGGCCATATGTTCGGCGACGAGGTGCTCAAGTTCATCGCCGACAAGCTCCGGGAGAGCATCCGGGAGCGGGATATCGCCGCCCGCATCGGCGGGGACGAGTTCCTCGCCTTTCTGGAGTACCATGGGGACCTGGAGCCCATCGTCAAGCGCATCTTCACCTCCCTGACCGGGGGGAAATATGAGAACTTCCCCATCTCCATCAGCATGGGCGTGGCCCGCATCGAGATGGTGGGCGCGGACTATGACGACCTCTTCCACGCCGCCGATAAGGCCCTCTACACCCTCAAGCGGTCCACCCGGGGCAACTACCGCTTCTACGACCCGGCCACCATGCAGGATATGCTCTCCGTCATCTCCCCCATCGAGAGCGAGGGGACGGAGGAGACCGAAGAAAAAGGAGAGACCAAATGACACTACAGGAGTGCTACGCCGCTATGGGCGGCGATTTCGAGGAAGTGAAAAGCCGTTTGCGCAGCGAGCGGCTGGTGGAGAAGTTTGCCCTGAAGTTCCTCGCCGACCCCAGCTATGACACCCTCACCGCCACCATGGCCTCCCAGGACTACGAGGAGGCCTTCCGGGCGGCCCACACCATTAAGGGCGTGGCCCAGAACCTGAGCTTCACCGCCCTCTATCAGTCCGCCAGCGCCCTGAGCGAGGCCCTGCGGGGCGGCTTCACCCCCGAGGCCCCCGCCCTTGCCGCCCGGCTGGACGCCGACTACGCCAAGACCGTGGCGGCCATCCGGGCCTACCAGGAGGGGTGCGGAAAATGAACGGGCGGCGGGCAAAAACAAGCCCCATCCGGTTCCTCGTCGTGAGCCTGACGGTGGTGGCGGCCCTGTGCGTGGCTCTTTTGAGCTTCCTGGCCTTCTACATGAACCGGCGGAACACAGAGACCATCAACTCCGTCGGCTCCTTCTATATGTCGGAGATGAGCCAGCAGTCCGCCAAGACCTGTCAGAGCGCCCTGCGGCTCCGCCTGGACCAGGTCCACGACCTGGCGGAGGCCGTGGGTCCCGGGGACGGCAGGACCCCGGAGGAGCTCTACCGGCTGCTCAGCTACAACGCCTCCGCCTCCTTCCTGTCCGTGTCCCTCTGGGCGGAGGACGGGCACCACGAGGTGGTCAGCGGCCCCCGGGTGGACGTGGTGGACCCGGAGCCCTTCCTGGCCTCCCTCAACGCCGGGGAGGACAAGGCCGCCGTGGGCACCGCCGCGGACGGGCAGTCCGTCATCCTCCTGGGCGTCAGCGCCCGGTACCCCATGAGCGGCGGGGGGAACAGCTGCGCCCTGGTGGCCGCTATCCCGGCCAGCTACCTGGACGGCTTCATCCCCCTCAACGAGGACAACGGGGAGTTCTACTCCATCATCATCCGCCGGGACGGCACCTATATCATCAGCCCCTCCGACGCCACCCGGGAGAACTACTTCGACCGGGTCCGGGACACCTATGAGGTCTCCGGCGGCGACGCGGAGGCCTTTATCCAGCGCCTGGTGGACGGCATGGACGACCCAGCCGACTACACCAGCGAGTTCACCATCGACGGCAAGCGCCAGCACCTCTACTGCACCAACCTGGCCTACTCGGAGTGGCACCTGCTCACCTTCACCTCCTACGGCACCCTGGACAGCGCCATCAGCCGTCTGAGTCGGCAGTGGAGCGTGATGATTTTCAGCGTGTGCGCCGCCCTGCTGGTGGCCCTGGGGGCGGTGTTCCTCATGTTCTTCCGCATGATCCGCCAGCAGATGGCCGACCTGGACACCGCCCGGCGGGAGGCCGAGAAGGCCAACAAGGCCAAGAGCGAGTTCCTCTCCAACATGTCCCACGACATCCGCACCCCCATGAACGCCATCGTGGGCATGACCGCCATCGCCACCGCCAACATGGAAGACCCCGCCCAGGTGCAAAACTGCCTGCGGAAGATCACCCTCTCCAGCAAGCACCTGCTGGGCCTCATCAATGACGTGCTGGACATGAGCAAGATCGAGAGCGGCAAGATGACCCTCAACATGGACCAGGTCTCCCTCCGGGAGGTCATGGATTCCATCGTCAACATCGTCCGCCCCCAGATCCGCGCCAAGCGCCAGAAGTTCGACGTCTCCATCCACGACATCTCCTCCGAGAACGTCTGCGGCGACGGCGTGCGCCTCAATCAGATCCTCATCAACCTCCTGGGCAACGCGGTGAAATTCACCCCCGAGGAGGGCTCCATCCGCGTCTCCCTCTCCCAGAGCGACTCCCCCCAGGGGGACGGCTATGTGCGCACCCTCATCGTCGTGGCCGACTCCGGCATCGGCATGAGCCCGGAGTTCCAGGCGAAGATCTTCGACTCCTTCGCCCGGGAGGACAGCACCCGGGTCCAGAAGACCGAGGGCACCGGCCTTGGTATGGCCATCACCAAGTATATCGTCGACGCCATGGGCGGCACCATCTCCGTGAAGAGCGAGCTGGGCAAGGGCAGCGAGTTCCGGGTGGTCCTGGACCTGCCCAGGGCACAGATCCAGGAGGCGGACATGGTCCTGCCGGACTGGAACATGCTCCTGGTGGACGACGACCAGTCCCTGTGCGAGTCCACGGTGAAGAACCTGGCCTCCATCGGCGTAAAGGCCGACTGGGCCCTGGACGCGGAGAGCGCCATCCCCATGGTGGACGAGCACTGCCGCCGGGGGGACGGCTACCACATCATCCTCCTGGACTGGAAGCTCCCCGGCATGGACGGCATCACCGCCGCCCGGGAGATCCGCAGCCGGTGCGGGGACGAGACCCCCATCCTCCTCATCTCCGCCTACGACTGGGACGAGATCCAGGAGGAGGCCGTCAGCGCCGGGATCACCGGCTTCATCGCCAAGCCCCTCTTCAAGTCCACCCTCTTCTACGGCCTGCGGCCCTTCGCCGGCAGCGCCGCCCCCGCCCCGGGGAAGAAGACCATGGACCTGCGGGGCCGCCGGGTGCTGGTGGCGGAGGACAACGACCTCAACTGGGAGATCGCCAACGACCTCCTCACCGAAGAGCTGGGCCTCACCCTGGAGTGGGCGGAGAACGGGCAGGTATGCGCGGAGAGGTTCCGCCTCTCCTCGCCGGGGTGGTATGACGCCATCCTCATGGACATCCGGATGCCCGTCATGACCGGCTATGAGGCCACCGCGGCCATCCGGGCCATGGAGCGGCCCGACGCCGCCACCATCCCCATCATCGCCATGACCGCCGACGCCTTTGCCGAGGACATCAAAAAATGCCTCGACTGCGGCATGAACGCCCATGTGGCCAAGCCCATCGACGTGGGGGAGGTCTACCGGCAGCTGGATAAGTTCATACAGAAATAGAGAAACCTGGGAGCGCTCTCGCTCCCAGGTTTTTTATCGGTCGCTATGCCAGCCGTTTCAGCCGCCACCGCAGGCCGCTGTACCGCTTCTGCTGGCGGTCGTTCTGCGCCATACGGAGGAGGGCGCCGTCGTCCCCCACGGCCACCAGGAGCTCCCGGGCCCGGGTGATGCCCGTGTAGAGCACCCCCCGCACCATCAGCGCCGGGGCGGCGGGCAATGCCACCAGCACTACCGCCCGGTACTCGCTGCCCTGGGCCTTGTGGACCGTCACCGCGTACGCCAGCTCCAGCTCCGAGAGCATGTCCGGCGTGTAGGCGGCGGTGCGGTCATCAAAACGGACCTGCAAGAGCTCCCCGGCGGGGTCGATGGCCTCCACCACGCCCACGTCGCCGTTGAAGATGCCGGTGCCCGCGGTGCCGTCGCTCTTCTCCCAGAGGACGTCGTAGTTGTTGCGGATCTGCATCACCCGGTCCCCCACGCGGAACACCATGTCCCCCCAGGTCTTCTGCCGCTTGTCCGGCGCGGGGGGGTTCAGGGCCGCCTGCAGGGCCCGGTTCAGGGCCCCGGTGCCCCACTCCCCCTTCCGGGTGGGGCAGAGGACCTGGATCTGTCCCGCCTCCACCCCCATATTCTGGGGCAGGCGGGTCTTGCACAGCTCCACCACCAGGTCCACCGCCGTCAGGGGGTCCCGGCGGCGCATGAAGAAGAAGTCGCTGTCCGGGGGGTTTTTCAGCTCCGGTAGCTGCCCGGAGTTCACCGCGTGGGCCGCGCGGACGATAGCCGACGCCTGGGCCTGCCGGAAGATCTCCGTGAGGGCCACCGTCTCCACCCGTCCGCTGCGGATGAGGTCCCCGAAGACGTTCCCAGGGCCCACGGAGGGGAGCTGGTCCGGGTCCCCCACCATCACTAGGCGGCAGTCCGGCTTCAGGGCCGAGAGCAGGGCGCTCATGAGGGGCAGGTCCACCATGCTCATCTCGTCGACAATGACCGCCTCCGCCTCCAGGGGGTCCTTCTCGCTGCGCTGGAACACCACCTGCTCGTCCTGCCAGGTGGTGCCCAAGGCCCGGTGGATGGTCTGGGCCTCCCGGCCGCAGAGCTCCCCCAGGCGCTTGGCCGCCCGCCCCGTGGGGGCCATCAGCATCATGGTGCACCCCATCCGGTCCAGCAGGGCCACGATGCCCCGCACGGAGGTGGTCTTGCCCGTGCCGGGGCCTCCGGTGAGGAGCACTACCCCCTGCCGCGCGGCCAGCTCCACCGCCCGCCGCTGGGCGGGAGCGTATGTAATGCCCTGCCCGGCCTCGATCTGGGCGATGGTCTCCTCCACCCGCTCCGGGACCAGCCGGTCCGCCTGGAAGCGGAGCATCCGGTCCAGCCGGGCGGTGACGTTCCTCTCCGCCTCGTGGAGGCGGCGGAGGTAGCAGGCCTCCACCCGGGCCACCTGCTCCCGGCAGACCGCGCCCCGCTCCACGAGGCTGTCCAGAGCCGCCTCCACCATGTCCGCCGGACAGTCGATGAGGCGGCTCGCCGCGTCCACCAGCTTGTCCCGGGGGAGGAAGACGTGGCCGTTGCCCAGGTTGTAGCTCAGCTCGAAGAGCACCGCTGCGTCCACCCGCCTGGGGCTGTCCCCCGGCAGGCCCTGTCCCAGGGCGATGGCGTCCATGACCGCGAAATCCACCCCGTAGGTCTCATCCACCAGGAGGTAGGGGTTTTTCTTCACCTCCTCCAGGGCTTTCACCCCATAGCGGCGGTAGAGGCGAAGGGCCAGGGTCAAAGGCAGGTCGTTGCGGTTGAGAAAGTCCATCAGCCGCCGCATCCCCGTGTGGTAGGCGAAGCTCTCGGCGATCTCCCTGGCCTTCCGGGCCGTGATGCCCCGGACCTCGCCCAGGCGCTCCGGCGCTTCCTCCAGCACGGTCAGCGTCTCAGCGCCGAAGCACGCCACGATCCGCTCCGCCGTGGCCGGCCCCACGCCCTTGACCACCCCGGACCCTAAGTAGGCCTGGATCTCCGCCTCCGTGTCCGGGAGGTGCCGCTCCACCCGCTCCGCCTGGACCTGCTCCCCGTGGGCGGGGTGGGTCATCCACCGACCCTCCACGATCATGCTCTCCCCCGGCGCGGCGCAGGGGATGGTCCCCACCACCGTTACCACCTCGCCGTCCCCCGTGGTCAGGCGCAATACCGTGTAGCCGTTCTCCTCGTTCTGGAATATCACGCTCATCACAGAGCCGTCGATGGTACATGGTCCGTTCATGGGGGGTCCTCCTATGTTGGGCGTTCCTTCCTTTTTTCTTTTTGAAAAAAGAAAAAAGGAAGCGAAAAAAGAAAAACTTTTGTCCGCAAAGCTTCGCTTTGCTCCCGGGTCATATCAGATAGCCTGGTACCTCTTCCCGGGTACACACCGAGACAAAGCGGTCCTTCTTTGCCAGGAGGGCGCACAGCTTCCTGCCCTCCTCCGTCAGGCCGCAGTCCACCAGGAGCACGGGGCCGAAGATCCCCTGCTCCCGCCGGAGCGCCCCCAGGGACCGGACCTGCTCCTCCAGGTGCTCCCCGTCCCCCTGGGCGGGGATGAGGGCCACCGCCCCCTGCCTCCGCTCCTGCCGGGGGCTGTAGAGCACCGCCTTCACCACCGACCACATCAGGCTCGCAAGGCCGATGGCCGCCAGTGCCGCCACCAGACCGTCCTGCCATAGCTGCATAGTGTCCCCTCCGTTTCGCCGTTGCCCGGCTCAGATACGCCAGTCTATGCGGGGAGGAGGGGGTTTGACAGCGGGCGGGGACCCTACAGCGAAACGATCCCCATCGTGATGGCCGACACGATGGCCCCGGCGATGAGTACGCCGGAGAAAATGGCGGGCAGGGCGCTCTTCAGCCGCAGGTCCATGACGCACGCCACCAGCGCCCCGGTCCAGGCCCCGGTCCCCGGCAGGGGGATGGCCACCAGTACCAGCAGCCCCCAGAACTTGTAGCGCTGGACCAGGTCCTTTTTCGACTCCGCCTTCCGCTCCAGGCGGGCGATGACGCCCTCCAGCCTGGGGATATGGCGGCGGAGCCACTCGAACACCCGCCGGGTGAAGAGGATCAGAAACGGGATGGGCAGCATGTTCCCGATGACCGCCGCCATCACCGCCAGGGGCAGGGGCAGGCCGTGGGCTACGCCGAAGGGGATGCCCCCCCGCAGCTCCACCACCGGGAGCATGGACACCAGGACCGTGAAGCAGAACTCCCCGCTCAGGGAGCCGTTGAGCCATTGCGTGATGAAATCCATAGGGTACCTCGTTTTCTATGTGCGGTATGTGCGTTATTCGGTCTCCGCCGGGGCCGGGACGGCGATGGGGCCATGTTCCCTCTCGTATTCCTGAACCGCCCGCCGCATGAGCATCTCGATCTCCTTGTTGACGGAGCGGCCATTGCCGGCGGCAAGGATCTTGAACTTCTCCATGAGCGTCCGGTCCGCCCGAAGCGGATATGGGTTGGCCTGCGCCACAAAAACACCCCCTGTCTATAATATCAACATTATATCGTTTAGATATCCTCTCGGCAAGTAGTTAAAAAGATATCAAAAAGATGTTTGCAAACGATCTAAATTATGATATCATTTAGATATCGCCTTGCGGCAGCGCCTTCTTGAGATACTTCCCCGTATAGGACGCCTCGCAGGCGGCCACCTCCTCGGGGGTGCCGGTGCAGAGGATGGAGCCGCCCCTGGCGCCCCCCTCGGGGCCCAGGTCGATGATGTGGTCGGCGCACTTGATGACGTCCAGGTTGTGCTCGATGACCACCACCGTGTTCCCCGCGTCCACCAGCCGCTGGAGGACCTCCAGGAGCTTGCCCACGTCCTCCGTGTGCAGGCCCGTGGTGGGCTCGTCCAGGATATAGATGGTGCTCCCGGTGGAGCGCTTGCTAAGCTCCGTGGCCAGCTTCACCCGCTGGGCCTCGCCGCCGGAGAGGGTGGTGGACGCCTGCCCGACCTTGATATAGCCCAGTCCCACGTCGCACAGCGTCTCCATCTTCACCGCGATCTTGGGCAGGGGCTTGAAGAACTCCCGGGCCTCCTCGGCGGTCATCTCCAGCACGTCGTAGATATTTTTCCCCTTGTAGCGGACCTCCAGGGTCTCCCGGTTGTAGCGTTTGCCCTTGCAGACCTCGCAGGGGACGTAGATGTCTGGGAGGAAGTGCATCTCGATCTTGAGGAGCCCGTCCCCGGAGCAGGCCTCGCACCGCCCGCCCCGGACGTTGAAGCTGAACCGCCCCGAGCCGTAGCCCCGGGCCTTGGCCTCCGGCGTGGAGGCGAAGAGCTCCCGGATGTCGTTGAAGACGCCGGTATAGGTGGCGGGGTTGGACCGGGGGGTGCGCCCGATGGGGCTCTGGTCGATGCTGATGACCTTGTCCAGGTACTCCTCCCCCTCGATGCCCTTGTGCTTGCCGGGGCGGCACTTCATGCGGTTGAGGTCCGCCCCCAGGCGCTTGAACAAAATCTCGTTGACCAGGGAGCTCTTCCCGGACCCGGACACCCCCGTCACGCAGGTGAAGGTGCCCAGGGGGATGGTGACGTCGATGTTTTTGAGGTTGTTCTCCGCCGCGCCCCGGATGGTGAGGGCGTGGCCGTTCCCGGCACGGCGCCTCTCCGGCACGGCGATGCGCCGCTGTCCGGAGAGGTACTGCCCGGTGAGGGAGGCGGGATTCGCCGCCACCTCCGCCGGAGTGCCCGCGGCGATGATGTTCCCCCCGTGGACCCCAGCGCCGGGGCCCACGTCGATGATATAGTCCGCGGCCCGCATGGTGTCCTCGTCGTGCTCCACCACGACGAGGGTGTTCCCCAGGTCCCGGAGCTTGCAGAGGGTCTCCAGCAGGCGGTCGTTGTCCCGCTGGTGGAGGCCGATGGAGGGCTCGTCCAGGATATAGAGCACCCCCATGAGGCTGGAGCCGATCTGGGTGGCCAGGCGGATACGCTGGCTCTCCCCACCGGAGAGGGTGGCCGCCGAGCGGCTGAGGGTCAGGTACTCCAGCCCTACGCTCTGCAAAAACCCCAGCCGGGACTTGATCTCTTTGAGGATTTGGTCCGCGATCATCATCTGGGTCCGGGTGAGGGTGAGGCCCTCCACAAAGTCCAGGGCCTCGTTGACCGGCTTGGTGGTGAAGTCATAGATGCTGCTGTCCCCCACGGTGACGGCCAGGCTCTCCATTTTCAGCCGCCTGCCCTTGCAGGCGGGGCAGGGGCTCTCGCTCATGAGCTCCTCCAGGTCCCGGCGGGAGGCGTCGGACTGGGTCTCGCTGTAGCGGCGCTGGAGGTTGTTGACCACCCCCTCGAACGCCTGGTTGAGAGTCCCCTTGCCCTGGGGACGGTCGTAGTGGAGCTCCAGCTTCTCCCCCTTGGTGCCGTATAGGACGATTTCCCGGACCTCCCGGGTGAGGTCCTTCCAGGGGGTGCTGAGCTTGAATCTGTACTTCTTGGCCAGGGCGTCGAAGTACATGCGGCTGATGCCGTCGCCCCGGATGTTCTGCCACCCGCTGGCCTGGATGGCCCCGTCCAGGATGGACTTCTCAGGGTCCGGCACCACCAGGTCGGGGTCGATCTTCAGCTGGCTGCCCAGCCCCGTGCAGGTGGGGCAGGCACCGTAGGGGTTGTTGAAGGAGAACATCCGGGGGGCCAGCTCCTCGATGCTGACGCCGCAGTCCTCGCAGGCGTAGTTCTGGGAGAAGAGGATGTCCCGCTCCTCCTGGAGGATGTTGGCGATGACAAGCCCCCCCGTGAGGCCGGAGGCGGTCTCCACGCTGTCGGTCATCCGCTGCCGGACGTCGGGCCGGACCACCAGGCGGTCCACCACGATCTCGATGTTGTGCTTCTTGTTCTTCTCCAGCTTGATCTCCTCGGTCAGCTCGTAGAGGGAGCCGTCCACCCGGGCCCGGACATAGCCGGAGCGGCGGGCGTCCTCGAATACCTTGGCGTACTCCCCCTTCTTCGCGCGCACCACCGGGGCGAGGACCTGCACCCGGGTGCCCTCCGGGAGGTCCATGATCTGGTCGATGATCTGGTCGATGGTCTGCTGCTTGATCTCCTTGCCGCAGACGGGGCAGTGGGGCGTGCCCACCCGTGCCCAGAGGAGGCGGAGATAGTCGTAGATCTCCGTCACCGTGCCCACGGTGGACCGGGGGTTCTTGCTGGTGGTCTTCTGGTCGATGGAGATGGCCGGGGAGAGGCCGTCGATATAGTCCACATCCGGCTTCTCCATCTGTCCCAGGAACATGCGGGCATAGGAGCTCAGGCTCTCCACATACCGCCGCTGTCCCTCGGCGTAGATGGTGTCGAAGGCCAGGGAGCTCTTCCCCGACCCGCTCAGGCCCGTGACCACCACCAGCTTGTCCCGGGGGATCTCCACATCCACGTTTTTGAGGTTGTTCTCCCGCGCGCCTTTGATATAGATTTTGTCCTGCATAGGTGTTCTCCTGTAATAAAGTTTTCCACAATTCCATAGAGCCGGACGGCCCCGGGAATCAGAGCTCCCGCACCAGAGCCACCGCTCCGTCCCGGAGGATCTCCACATTCTCCTCCTCCAGAACGGTGTCCCGGCTGGTGTGGATACGGTCCATATACCAGCCGATGAGCTTCTTATGCTTTAGGGCGCAGACCCCCACGCCCCGCTTGAACGCCCCGTTGTCCGAGGGGTAGAAGCCAAAGGTGCGCACCACCTCCACGGTCCTGCCGCCCCGTCCCCGGAACGCGGTTTCAATGCGGCGGAGGGTCTCATCGTCCCGCTTGAGGGCCTTGGAGGGGAAGAACTGGAGGGAGCTCCCGTCGCCCACGCAGTCGAAGTTGATGTTCAATACCTCCCGCTTGGCCCGCTTGTGCTTCCTTGTGAACGCCGCGGAACCGAAAAGGCCCTTCTCCTCGTTGTCGAAAAACACGAAGCAGACTTCCCCCCGGTGCTCCTCGGGCATGGAAAGGGCCGTCTCCAGGAGGGTCACGACGCCGCTGGTGTTGTCGTTGGCGGTGTGCCGGCTGGCGGGGCCGTCCAGGAGCCGCCAGACAAAGAAACCGCACAGGGCAATGGACGTAAAGGGCATCAGCACCAGAAGCGCCGGCGCCTTCAGCGCCACGATGACAGCGATCAGGATAGCCTCCGCCACCGCCACCACAAGAAACAGGGGGACCACCAGCATCAGCTGATAGCACAGGTAGAAAAAGAGGTTCCTGGGCGTGATGAAGTTGGGGAACGGGAGCACGGCGCAGGTGTCGTAGTGGGCGGAGAAGAGGACCTTCGCCGTCTCCGGGCCGCCCGCGACCACGTTCTTGGCCGCGAAGCCGTTTTCAACATGGGGTGTGTATCCCGCCGCCTCCAGCTCCTTGCAGAGCCAGGCGCGGAATGCCTCCTTCTGGGACCGGGACTTGCGGACCTGGAGGTCCGTCAGGACCCGCCGGGAAATTGGCGACATCATCTTTTCTCCCCTCTCCTCCTCACCGCCGCCTCCAACGGGCGGCGGCGGTGAGGTGCGTCTTTTTCTTTCTCTTAGTCTTCTTCTTTCTCTTTTTCTTGGCTTTTTGGGGTTTCAGAAAAAACCGGCCGGTTTTTGGGTTTTTAGTGTACGGGGGGAATCATCATCCCTCCGGTCCCCCATCCTCCGACCTCCCAAGGAGGTAATCGGTGGTCACGCCGAAATAATCGGCCAATAACATCAATGTTGTGGCAGGGACATTAACTTCTCCATATTCAATCTTTTGGTAATTGCTAACGGTACATCCTAACAATTCTCCCATAGAACGTTGGGTCTGCCCCAATGATTTTCGTAATTTCTTTAATCTTTTTCCAAATTCAACTAATTTTTCAATTTTCATAGATCACCTATTGACACACAATTGAATTGAGCATATAATGATAACACAATTAAATTGTGTCAAGGAGGACACCCCCATGTACGACATCTATAACTGGCTCTACGACAACTACGCCGTCCCCCGTCTGACCCCCATGGATGAGGGCCACCAGACGGCCATAACGGAATTCGCCGCCCGCCTGGACCTGTCCCGGAAAAACCGGCGGCACCTCCTGGACCTGATGGAGAACATCCGCCTGGACTGGGGGACGGAGGCGTTCACCCTCGGCGTCCGCTTCGGGTTGGACCTCGCCGTCCCACGGGCCCTCCAGTTGGACGGCGACGGCCTCCTACAGTTCCTTCCGAAGCTCGATGAGCCGGTCTCTTAGCAGGGCGGCGTACTCGAACTCCAGCATCTTTGCCGCCTCCTTCATCTGCTTTTCGACCTTGATGATCTCCTCCTCCACTTCCTTCTTGGTCAGCTTCTTGCCGGACTTCTTCTGGGCGCTCTTCTCCGTCTCGGCGATCTCCAAAATCTCCCGCACAGACTTGATGACCGTCCTGGGCACGATGCCGTGCTCTTTGTTGAAATCATCCTGTTTTTTTCGCCGCCGCTCGGTCTCGTCCATGGCGGCGCGCATACTGCGGGTGATGGTGTCGGCGTAGAGGATGACCTTGCCCTCGGCGTTTCGCGCGGCGCGGCCGATGGTCTGGATGAGGCTGGTCTCGCTGCGCAAAAATCCTTCCTTGTCCGCGTCCAGGATGGCGACGAGGCTCACCTCCGGCATATCCAGGCCCTCCCGCAGGAGGTTGATGCCCACAAGCACGTCGAACTCCCCCAGCCGCAGGTCCCGGATGAGCTCCATGCGCTCGATGGTCTCCACGTCGTGGTGCATGTAGCGGACCTTGATGCCTGCCTTGGTGAGGTACTCGGTGAGGTCCTCGGCCATCTTTTTTGTGAGTGTGGTCACGAGGACCCGCTCGTTTTTGGCACTGCGCTCGTTGATCTCGCCGATGAGGTCGTCGATCTGCCCGGTGACGGGCCGGACCTCCACCATGGGGTCCAAAAGCCCCGTGGGGCGGATGACCTGTTCGACGATCTGGTCCGCCTGTCCCCGCTCATAGTCCGCCGGGGTGGCGGAGACGTAGACCGCCTGCCGGAACCGGGTCTGGAACTCGTCGAACTTCAATGGCCGGTTGTCAAAGGCGCAGGGCAGGCGGAAGCCGTAGCCCACCAGACTCTCCTTCCTCGCCCGGTCTCCGTTGAACATGGCCCGGACCTGTGGGAGGGTGACGTGGCTCTCGTCCACGAAGAGGACGAAGTCCTCCGGGAAGTAGTCCATAAGCGTCAGCGGCGGCGACCCTACCGGACGGCCGGAGATGACCCGGCTGTAGTTCTCGATGCCGCTGCAATAGCCCAGCTCCCGCATCATCTCCAGGTCATAGGTGGTCCGCTGGTGGATGCGCTGGGCCTCCACCAGCTTGCCGCTGTCCACGAAGTACTTCTCCCGCTCCTCCAGCTCCACCTCGATCTGCCCGATGGCCCGCTCCATCTTCTCCCTGGAGGTGACGTAGTGGCTGGCGGGCCAGACGGGGATATTGGTGATCCGCCGGACCACGGTGCCGGTGACGCCGTTGATCTCGCTGATGCGGTCGATCTCGTCGCCGAAGAACTCCACCCGGAGGGCGGTGTCCTTCCAGTAGGCGGGCCAGAGCTCCACCGTGTCCCCCCGGACCCGGAACATATTGCGCTCGAAGGCGATGTCGTTGCGCTCGTAGCGGATCTCGATAAGCCGCCGCAGGAGCTCGTCCCGCTCCATCTCCGCGCCGACGCGGAGGGTGATCATCATGTTCTCGAAGTCCTCCGGCTCTCCCAGGCCGTAGATACAGCTGACGGAGGAGACCACGATCACGTCCCGCCGCTCCAGCAGGGAGGCGGTGGCGCTCAGGCGCAGGCGGTCGATCTCCTCGTTGATGGAGGCGTCCTTCTCGATGAAGGTGTCGGTGTGGGGGATATAGGCCTCGGGCTGGTAGTAGTCGTAGTAGGAGACAAAGTACTCCACCGCGTTCTTGGGGAAGAACTCCTTGAACTCCTCGCACAGCTGTGCGGCCAGGGTCTTGTTGTGGGCCAGGATGAGGGCGGGACGCTGGACGGCCTCGATGACCTTGGCCATGGTGTAGGTCTTGCCCGAGCCGGTGA
>CAJUOA010000062.1 GCA_910587785.1 uncultured Oscillospiraceae bacterium
GGGGATAGAAGACCTCCACCTCCGAGAGGTTCGCCATGTAGGCGGTGTCGTAGCATCGTCTCACCTCGCAAAAGAAAAAGGGGTCAACTGCAGAGTAACCCTCGACAGCTGACCCCGTTCGGTCCTTCCCGCCCAACGTTTCGGGCGAAGTTCGCTATTGCATTTTTGACAGGATATGTTATATTCTTTTCGCAGGAGGGGCGGGGCCAACTCCGAAAGGAGTGAGGCCTATGAGTGTGGCTGACACCATTGCACCACTTATGCTCGTAATTGCGGCAATCGCTTTGGGCAGCAGCCTAAAGAAATAACCGCCCCCTGACCCCTAGGCAAGAAGCGGCAATTTCATGCAATCATATCCGAGTCGGCCGCTCCCTGTCTCGCACACAGGGTGACCGCCTCTCTTGTTTGATTATAGCCGCTTGGTGGTCGTTTGTCAAGTCATTTCCTACGTTAGGAAGTTTTTCAAATTTTCCCAGATCGTCACATCTTTGGTTGACGGGCGGGCGGTGCTGGTATATAATGAGGTGATTTTTGGAAGGTGAGGCGGGGAAAACTATGTGGATCGCGAACGGCTGGAAGGACTATGAGCTCATCGACTGCGGCGGCGGGGAGAAGCTGGAGCGCTGGGGGGACAAGCTCCTGGTGCGGCCGGACCCCCAGGCCATTTGGCCTGCCGTGGGGGAGCACCCGGGCTGGAGGAGGCCGGACGGCCGCTATCAGCGCTCCAGCTCCGGCGGCGGGAGCTGGGAGAAGGGCCGTCTGCCCGGGCAGTGGCAGGTGCGGTATAAGAACCTGACCTTCCAGGTCAAGCCCATGAACTTCAAGCACACCGGCCTCTTCCCCGAGCAGGCGGTGAACTGGGACTTCGCCCAGGAGCGCATCCGTGCCGCCGGCCGGCCGGTGAGCGTTTTGAACCTCTTCGCCTATACCGGGGCGGCCAGCGCGGCCTGTGCCACCGCGGGCGCCAGCGTCTGCCATGTGGACGCGGCCAAGGGCATGGTCCAGTGGGCCCGGGAGAACGCCAGGGCCTCCGGCCTGGAGGACGCCCCCATCCGCTGGATTGTGGACGACTGCGCCAAGTTCGTGGAGCGGGAGATCCGCCGGGGGCGGCGCTACGACGCTATCATCATGGACCCCCCCAGCTATGGCCGGGGCCCCACCGGCGAGGTCTGGAAGCTGGAGGAGAGCCTCTACCCCTTCGTAGAGCTCTGCGCGGGGGTGCTCTCGGACGAGCCGCTGTTCATTATCCTCAACTCCTATACCACCGGCCTGGCCCCTAGCGTGCTGACCTATATCCTGGAGACAGTGGTCTCCAGGCGCTTCGGCGGGCATACCGTCAGCGATGAGATCGGCCTGCCGGTCACGGAGACGGGCCTGGTCCTCCCCTGCGGGGCGGCTGGACGCTGGGTGGGAGACCGCTAGAATGAAGCGGGTCCTTCACTATCTGCTCTATATGACGCCCGGTCTGGCGTTCGGCGCGCTGGTGTTCCTGGTCCTGTTCCGGTACCGGAGGCGCAGGCTGGAGGCCCGGGGACTGCACAGCAGCGCTCTTCGGGAGTGCGGGGTCTGCCTCTTCTGGATGTACTGCGGCGGCATGGCGGCGGTCACGCTGTTCCCGGGGCCCGGATGGCTCCTGGACATCCTGCGGGGAGCGGACCATGTGCCCCTGTTTGATCTGGGAGGCTTGGACCGGCGGGTGAGCCTGCTCCCCTTCAGCGACCTGGACAGCGGCTTCAACCTCGCCGGAAACATCGTCATGTTCCTGCCCTTCGGCTTTCTCACCGCCCTGCTGTGGCGGGGCTGGACCTGGAAAAGGGCACTGTTCCTGGGCCTTGCCATTACGGCAGGCATCGAGTGCTGGCAGATCTTCGTGGGCCGGTACTTCGATATCGACGACATCATCTTAAACGCCCTGGGCGTGCTGAGCGGCTATCTGCTCTGGGCGCTTTTGCGGAGGGCCGCGCCCGGTTTTGCGGAGCGGTTCTATATAATAAAGGAGAACTCCCATGGATGAATTGTATTTGGCAGTGCCTTCCCCGGCCTACAAGGAGCAGGTCATGGCCTTCAAGGCGGAGATGCTGGAGCACGCCGACAGCTTCGACGGCTGTTCCGGCCTCAACGAGGTGGACACCTACGAGGAGTGGCTGGACTTCCATGGCCGGGAGGCGCGCAAGGGCTGGGTGCCCTCCCGCACCTGGGTGACCGTCCGGCGGTCCGACGGCCGGGTGGTGGGCATCGTCAACTTCCGCACCCCTCTGACGGAGTTCCTGCTCCAATTCGGCGGGCACATCGGCTACTGTATCCGTCCGTCGGAGCGGCGGAAGGGCTACGCCAAGGAACAGCTCCGTCTGACCCTGGAGAAATGCCGGGCGGCGGGAGAGAAACGGGTCCTGCTGACCTGCGACCCCGATACCGCGTCGGAAAAAATCATTCTTGCCAACGGCGGTGTGCTGGAAAACGAGGTGGAGGATGTTCCGGGCCTTGGGAAGAGCGGGACCATCCGCCGCTACTGGATTACCATAGAATCATGAGGGAGCCGCATGAGTGAAATCATCAAAACAGAACATCTGACCTTCTCCTACCCCCCCGACGAGGGGAAGGAGCCGGTCCTGGCCCTGGGGGGCGTGAGCCTCAGCATCGAACAGGGCAGCTTCGTGACCATCCTGGGCCACAACGGGTCCGGGAAGTCCACCTTAGCCAAGCATATGAACGCCGTGCTCCTCCCGGAGGGGGGCACGGTCTGGGTGGACGGCATGGACACCCGGGACGAAAGCCTCCTCCTGGAGATCCGCCGCCGGGTGGGCATGGTGTTCCAGAACCCGGACAACCAGATCGTCGCCAACGTGGTGGAGGAGGACGTGGCCTTCGGCCCGGAGAACCTGGGCGTGGCCACGGAGGACATCCGGGTCCGGGTGGACAGCGCCCTCCAGGCGGTGCGGATGGGGGAATTCCAGATGCACGCGCCCCACCACCTCTCCGGAGGGCAGAAGCAGCGCATCGCCATTGCGGGTGTGATTGCCATGGAGCCGAAGTGCATCGTGCTGGACGAATCCACCGCCATGCTGGACCCCCTGGGCCGCAGGGAGGTGCTGGATACGGTGAGCCGCCTCAACCGGGAGAAGGGCATCACCATCGTCCTCATCACCCACCACATGGACGAGGCCGCTCTGGCGGACCGGGTGGTGGTCATGAGCGGCGGGAGGCCGGTGATGGACGGCACGCCCCGGGAGGTGCTGGTGCGGGTGGAGGAGCTCCGGGCCATCGGCCTGGACGCGCCCCACACCGTGGAGCTCCTCCACGGATTGCGCCAGGACGGCTTCGACGTGCCCCTGGACGCCCTGGGCATCGGGGAGTGCGCGGAGGCCATCGTCCAAGCGCTTGCGTAAGGGCCCATAAGCAAAGCGCAGCTTTGCGCAAAAAGTTTTTTCTTTTCTGCTTCTCTTTTCTTTTGTCCACAAAAGAAAAGAGAAGGTATGCCGAAACGGAGGTACCGATATTGAACCCTATCATTCGCGTGGAAAACCTGACCCACACCTACGGCATCGACACGCCCTTCTGCCGCAGCGCGGTGGACAGCGTAAGCATGGAAATTTATGAGGGGGAGTTCCTGGGCATCATCGGCCATACGGGGTCCGGGAAGAGCACCCTCATCCAGCACTTCAACGGCCTCTTAAAGCCCACCAGCGGCTCCATCTACCTCCGGGACCGGGACATCTGGGCGGACCCGAAAAAAATACGGGACGTGCGCTTCCAGGTGGGGCTGGTGTTCCAGTACCCGGAGTACCAGCTCTTTGAGGAGACGGTATACAAGGACATCGCCTTCGGCCCGAAGAACATGGGCCTGGACGAGGCGGAGGTGGACCGGCGGGTCCGGGCCTCGGCGGCTTTCGCGGGGCTGGGGGAGGACCTTTTGGACAAGTCCCCCTTCGACCTCTCCGGCGGGCAGAAGCGGCGGGTGGCCATCGCGGGGGTCATCGCCATGGAGCCGGCGGTACTGATCCTGGACGAGCCCTCGGCGGGGCTGGACCCGGCGGGGCGGCGGAGCCTCCTGGAGAACATCCGCGCCTACCACAGGGAGCGGGGCACCACCGTAGTGATGGTCAGCCACAGCATGGACGAGGTGGCGGAGAACGTCGACCGCATCATCGCCCTTGCCAACGCGGGCGTGGTCATGAGCGGCACGCCCCATGAGGTGTTCAGCCGGGCCCGGGAGCTTATGGACGTGGGGCTCAACGTGCCCCAGGTGACTCAGGTGGCCATGGAGCTGCGCCGGAGGGGCGTGGACGTGGACCCCGCTGTGTACACGGTGGCGGACCTGCGCCGGGCCCTGGGCGCGCTGAAGGAGGTGGGCCGCTGATGCTGAAGGATATCACGCTGGGTCAATACTTCCCCGGGACCTCCCTGGCCCACCGCCTGGACCCCAGGACGAAGCTCCTCCTCACGGTCATCTACATCGTGGCCCTCTTCTGCGCCAAGTCTTTTTTCTCCTATCTGCTCATCGCCCTGGTGCTCTTTACCGGCATCAAGGTCTCCGGCGTGGCCCCCAAGGCCCTGGTCCGGGGGTTGAAGCCCATCCTGTTCATCATCTGCTTCACCGCCGTGCTGAACCTCTTCTACACCCCCGGGGAGACGCTGGCGTCCTTCTGGATCTTCAAGATCACGAAGGAGGGCATCTTCACCGCGTTTTTCATGGTGCTGCGCATCACCATGCTCATCATGGGCACCTTCCTTCTCACCTACACTACCAGCCCCATCGCCCTCACCGACGGCATGGAGGCCCTGCTGGGGCCCCTGAAGAGGGTGCGGGTGCCGGTCCACGAGCTGGCCATGATGATGTCCATCGCCCTGCGCTTCATCCCCACCCTCATCGAGGAGACGGACAAGATCATGTCCGCCCAGAAGGCCCGGGGCGCGGACTTTGAGAGCGGGAACCTCATCGAGCGGGCCAAGGCCCTGGTGCCCATCCTGGTGCCCCTCTTCATCAGCGCCTTCCGCCGGGCCGACGAGCTGGCGGTGGCCATGGAGTGCCGCTGCTACCACGGCGGCGAGGGGCGCACGAAGCTCCACGTCCTTCGCTACAAGCCCCGGGACTACCTGGTCCTTGCCGCCTATGCGGCAGTGCTGGCGGGCGTGCTGGTGCTGGCGCGGTTCGGACTGTAAAAGGAACATCTGATGAAAAATATCGCCTTAAAACTGATGTATAACGGCGCCGCCTACCACGGCTGGCAGGTGCAGAAGGACCTGCCCACCGTGGCGGAGACGTTGGAGAAGGCCCTCTCCTCCGTGTGCGGAGGGCGGGTGAAGGTCACCGGCTGCGGCCGCACGGACGCGGGCGTCCACGCGGAGCGGTATGTGGCCAATTTCCGCACGGACTCCCGCATCCCCTGCGAGCGCCTGCCCCTGGCGGTGAACACCCGCCTGCCGGAGGACATCGCCGTGGCGGCGGCCTTCGAGGTGGACGAGGGGTTCAACGCCATCGGCTCCTGCCTGAAAAAGGAGTACACCTACCGCATCTACAACTCCCGCATCCACAACCCGTTCTATGTGGACCGGGCCTACTTCTACCCCAAGCGGCTGGATGAGGCGGTGATGGACCGGGCCGCCCGGGCCTTCGAGGGCAAGCACGACTTCCGAGCCGTGCGCAGTGTGGGCACGGAGACGCGGACCACCGTGCGCACCATCTACTACTGCTATGTGACAAGGAGCGCGGACCTGCTGGAATTGAAGGTCTGCGCCAACGGATTCCTGTATAATATGGTACGAGCCATCACCGGCACCGCGCTCTACGCCGCCGAGGGGAAGCTGACGCCGGAGGACATCCCGGCCATCCTCGAAAGCGGCAACCGGACCCTGGCGGGGCCCACGGTGCCCCCGGGCGGGCTGTACCTGACAAAACTCTGGTACGAGGATGAGCGGCTCAATGGCTAAAGACGGCAGACACAGCGCCCCCGGGACGGCGGCGGAACAATCGAAGAAGAAGCCCCGCCTGCTCCGGCACCTGCTGGGACTGGCGCTGGTGGCGGGCGTGGTGCTGGGCGCGGCGGCGCTGACCACCATGGGGGAGGACAGCGTCCACTTCGCCTCCCTGCGCCGGTGGCTGATGTACGGGGAGACCTCCGGCACCGGGGACGCCTTCGTCTACGCCGCGGACCCGGACAACCGCTTCGCCCGGCTGGGGGACCACCTGCTGGTGGTCAGCCCCAACGTCCTGCGCCTGCTCCAGTCCAACGGCGCGGCGATTTGCGAGGAGGCGGTGCGCATGACCAGCCCCCAGATCTCCGTGGGGGCCCGGCAGGCGGCGGTGTGCGACGTGGGGGGCGGCGTGCTCTATCTTCTGGACCGGAACGGCCTGCGGCGGACCATGACGGCGGAAAACGGCCTCTGCTACTACTCCGCCCGGCTCAACGGAAGTGATTACCTTGCCGTGACGGAGCAGAAGGGGGGCTTCAAGGCGTCCCTCTCCGTCTACGACAGCACGGGCAGGCAGGTCTTTCAGTTCGACTCCTACGACAGCTACCTCAGCGACGCCATCGTCACCGAGGACTGCCGCTACGCGGCGGCGGTGAGCCTGGAGGCCCGGGAGGGGGCCTTTGCAAGCACCCTGCTGGTCTACGACCTGCTCTCGGCGGAGCTGGTGAGCAGCCGGCCCATCCGGGACGGCCTGGTGCTGGACCTCAATAACAGCAGGGACCGCCTGCTGGCGGTGTGCGACCGGCGCTTCTCCATCGCCACCACCGCCGGGGAGAGCCTGCTGGACCGGACCTTCGGGAACCTGTACCTCCACGGGTACGCCCTGACGGGGGACGGGTTTTCCGCCCTCCTGCTGGGCCGGTACCAGTCGGGCAACGTGTGTACCCTGACCACCTACGACATGGACGGCGGCGAGATCGCCTCCCTGGACCTGACGGAGGAGGTGCTGGACCTGGACGCCCGGGGGGACCGCCTGGCGGTGCTCTTCAGCGACAGCCTGGTGGTCTACACCCGGGACCTCCAGGAGTACGCGCGGCTGGACGACACGGGCTACGCGGGGACCATAGAGATGGGAGAGGACGGGTCCGTGCTCCTCATCGCCAGCACCGAGGCCCAACGGTTTCTGCCGTAGCCGCGGGGAACATTTTATAAAAATTGCTTAAAAGTCCCGCTTTTCCATAGAAAGGAGCTAGCTTTCTTGTATTTATCTGTTATAATAGACGCAGCTGCCCTGGCGGTGCTGATCCTGTTCGCCCGCAAGGGCTGGAGGCGCGGGGTGGTGCGGACCCTCTCGGAGCTGATCGTGGTGGTCCTGGCCATGATCCTGGCGGGGAAGATCGCGGATGCCGCCGCCCGTCAGGCCGTGGAGTACATGCGCCCCGCCGCCCACGCCGCCGTGGAGGAGCAGGTGGACCAGCTCCTTACGGAGGGGGACGTCTACGCCGCGCCGGAGGAGATCACATCGAAGCTGATGGAGGTGGTGGACGGTCTGCCGGACATCCTCCAGGGCTATGCCAAGGGCATTGTGGAGGGCCTGACGGTCTCCTCCACCCAGGTGACCCACTCCGCCCGGGAGACGCTGGTGCGCCTGGGCACCCAGGCGGCGGACGCGGCCCTGAACGGCGCGGTGTACCGGACGGCCCACGCCATTTTCTACACCCTCGCCTTCTCTGCGGTGGTCTTCCTCCTGCGCCGGGTGATGCGGGCACTGCTGGTATTGAGGAAACTGCCCGTGCTCAAGCAGACGGACCAGGCGCTGGGCCTGGTGGCGGGCCTGGCGAAGGGGGCGCTGCTGGTGTGGCTGGCGGCGTGGATCATCCCCTTCCTGGTGGAGGTGCCCCCGGAGGTGCGTGAGGGCTCCTTCCTCCTCCGGCACACCACATTCGTCACCCAAGGGCCGTTGATGGCAAAATTATTTTCCCTGCCGGGCATTGGCGGCAAAGCATCCTTGTAGAAATGACACAAAAAATATTCCAATCCTATAAAGTTTTCAATTTGTTCATAACAACGCCCCGGCGTTTTGGTATAACCAATACTAGCAAAATAGGCCCAGCGGCCAGCGGCCCCTGGGCGTGGAGGTAGAAGATATGCAACCGACGCTGTGTACAAGATGTAAAAAGCGCGTGGCCGTGGTATTTATTTCCAAGATCGAGAAGGGGGAGACCGTCAACGAGGGCCTCTGCCTCAAGTGCGCCAAGGACCTGGGGCTCCCCCAGGTCAACGAGATGATGCGCCGCATGGGCATCACCGACGACGACCTGGACACCATCTCCGAGGAGATGATGCAGGCCTTCGGCGGGGCGGAGTCCCTGGAGGGCCTCATCCCCCGGGAGGACGAGGAGGACGAGAGCGAGGACGGCAAAACCGCCACCTTCCCCTTCCTCAACCGCCTCTTCGGCGGAGGCGACGCCCCCAGCGCCCCCTCCGCCGAGAGCGCCCGCAGCCACGAGCCCAAAGAGCGCAAGACCGACAAGACCCCCAAGCGGAAGTATCTGGACAACTACTGCATCAACCTCACCGAGCGGGCCCGCTCCGGGAAGCTGGACAGCCTGGTGGGCCGGGCGCAGGAGATCGAACGGGTCATCCAGATCCTCAACCGCCGGCAGAAGAACAACCCCTGCCTCATCGGCGAGCCCGGCGTGGGCAAGACCGCCATCGCCGAGGGTCTGGCCCAGCGCATCGCCAAGGGCGACGTGCCCTTCAAGCTCCGGGACCGGGAGGTGTACCTGCTGGACCTGACCGCCCTGGTGGCGGGCACCCAGTTCCGGGGACAGTTCGAGAGCCGCATGAAGGGGCTCATCGAAGAGATCCGCAAGTGCGGCAACGTGATATTGGTCATCGACGAGGTCCACAACATCGTGGGCGCGGGCGACGCCGAGGGCTCCATGAACGCCGCCAACATCCTCAAGCCCGCCCTCAGCCGGGGGGAGATTCAAGTCATTGGCGCCACCACCTTCACCGAGTACCGCAAGCACATCGAGAAGGACACCGCCTTGGAGCGCCGCTTCCAGCCCGTGACCGTGAGCGAGCCCAATCTGGAGGACACCATGGAAATTCTCCGGGGCATCGCCCACTACTACGAGAGCTTCCACGGCGTGCAGATTCCGGAGGGCATCCTCCGTCAGGCGGTGCTTCTCAGCGAGCGCTATATCACCGACCGCTTCCTGCCCGACAAGGCCATCGACCTCATCGACGAGGCGTGCTCGGACATGAACCTGAAGGACGCGGCCATCAACCGCCGCCAGGAGATCAGCCGGGAGATCCAGGACTACGCCAAGGAGCGGGAGCTTCTGGAGGCCGCCGAGGAGCCCAACTTTGAGCGCCTGGCGGAGATCAAGAGCAAGGAGCTCCAGCTTCAGACCGAGCTGGACGAACTCAACGCCCAGGGACAGCCCCAGCTGACTATGGACAACTTGGCCCGGGTCATTGAGCTCTGGACCAAAATTCCCGCCAGCAAAATCCGGGAGGAGGAGTTCAAGCGCCTCATTGAGCTGGACCGGCGGCTCAAGGAGAAGATCGTGGGCCAGGACGAGGCCATCGAGGCCGTCTCCGCCGCCATCCGGCGCAACCGGGTTGGCATCTCCCCCAAGCACAAGCCTGTCAGCTTCATCTTCGTCGGCTCCACCGGCGTGGGGAAGACGGAGCTGGTCAAGCAGCTGGCCGAGGACCTCTTCAACGCCCCGGAGAGCCTTATCCGCCTGGATATGTCGGAGTTCATGGAGAAGCACTCCGTCTCCCGGATCATCGGCTCCCCGCCGGGCTATGTGGGCTACGACGAGGCGGGACAGCTGACGGAGAAAATTCGCCGCAAGCCCTACTCCGTCATCCTCTTCGACGAGATCGAGAAGGCCCACCCCGACGTGCTCAACGTCCTGCTCCAGATCCTGGACGACGGTCAGATCACCGACGCCCACGGGCGGAAGGTGAACTTTGAGAACACGGTCATCGTCATGACCTCCAACGCCGGCAGCGACCGGAAGGAGGGCACCGTGGGCTTCAACAAGTCCGTCAACGACCTGGGTAAGGACCGGGCTATGAAGGCCCTCCAGCAGTTCCTCCGCCCGGAGTTCATCAACCGGGTGGACGAGATCGTCTACTTCAACAAGCTCACGGAGGAGGACTTCCGCCCCATCGCCCGGCTGATGCTGGAGGAGCTCAAGGCCAGCCTCAAGGAGAAGGGCCTCGCCCTCACCTATGACGACGCCCTGGTGGACTACCTGGTCAGGAAGTCCTACTCCGCCGCCTACGGCGCCCGGACCCTCCGCCGCACCATCCAGAAGGACGTGGAGGACACCCTGGCCTCGGAGATCATCCGCAGCTACGACCACCCCATCACCCAGATCGCCGCCACCGCCGAGGCGGACAAAGTGGCGATCCGCACGCTGTAAGGAGGCCCGCCATGCTGCTTCGGAAGGACATCGAGCCCCGGTGCGCCTACTGTGCCAAGGGTAGCGCCATCAGCGACCGGGAGGTCGCCTGCTCCCGGAAGGGCGTGGTGGCGGCGGAGTATCACTGCGGGCGCTTCAAGTACGATCCCTTCAAGCGGGTCCCGCCCCGGCCGGTGAAGCTGGAGACTTCCCGCCTGAAACAGGAGGATTTTTCGATCTGAGAGAGGGAGCGCCTGGCGGCGCTCCCTCTTTGCAAGAAACCCGTTTACAACCGCGCCAACTTGTGTTATCCTAAAATTGCCGTCCCGGGGATGGACCGGGCGGCGAAAGGAACGAACGATGGAGGAACGACGGTATGAAAAAACCGGTACTATTGGTGCTGGCCGCAGGGCTGGGGAGCCGTTACGGCGGACTCAAGCAGATGGACCCCGTTGGCGGCCACGGACAGAGCATCATCGACTATTCGATCTATGACGCCAGGCGGGCGGGGTTCGAGACGGTGGTCTTCGTCATCAAGCATGAGCTGGAACAGGACTTCCGGGAGGCCGTGGGCGACCGGATCAGCCGGGGCATGGAGGTGCGCTACGCCTTCCAGGAGCTCACCGACCTGCCGGCAGGCTACACGGTCCCCGCTGTGCGTAAAAAGCCCTGGGGCACCAACCACGCGGTCCTGGCGGCGCGGCACGTCATCGACGGCCCCTTCGCGGTCATCAACGCCGACGACTACTACGGCCCCGGGGCCTTCGGGATGATCTACGACTACCTGACGGCCCATCCCGACCAGCCGGACCGCTTCCAGTACGCCATGGCGGGCTACCTGCTGGGCAACACGGTCACGGATAACGGCAGTGTGGCCCGGGGCGTCTGCCAAGTGGGGGAGGACGGTTTTTTGACCGAGGTGGTGGAGCGCACCGCCCTCTTCAAGGACGGAGACGGCGCGCGCTACAGCCCCGACGGCGGCGAGACCTGGGTCCACCTGCCCGGCAGTACCCTGGTGAGCATGAACTTCTGGGGCTTCCAGCGCAGCTTCCTGGACGAGGCCTGGGAGCGCTTCCCCTATTTCCTGGACCGCATTCTGGCGGAGAACCCCGAGAAGGGCGAGTTTTTTATCCCCCTCATGACCGACGACCTGATCCGCCGGGACCGGGCCCGGATCAGGGTGCTCTCCAGCACGGACAAGTGGTTCGGCGTCACCTACCGGGAGGATAAGCCCTCCGTGGTGGCCGCCCTGCGGGAGAAGACGGAGCAGGGGCTGTATCCGGAGAACCTCTGGAACGTGTGATACCTGATGATCCTAACATGAGAGGAGTCCTCATATGATCTTTTACTTTTCCGCTACCGGCAACAGCAAATACGTGGCCCAGCGCCTGGCCGGGGCCACCGGAGAGCGCCTGGTCTTCCTGCGGGACGCCGTGCGAAGCCGCGCCTACCACTATGACCTGGGCCGTCAGGAGCGCCTGGGCTTCGTGGTACCCACCTACTTCTTCGGCCTGCCCAGCATTTTGAACTTTTTCCTCAAAAAGCTGACCCTGAACGGCTATGAGGATCAGTATATCTACCTGGTCCTTACCTGCGGCAGCACCACCGCCGGTGCGGGCAGCCAGATGCGGAAGCTCCTCAAGGAGAAGGGCCTCACCCTCTCCGCCCAGTTCGCAGTCCCCATGGTGGACAACTACGTCCCCATGTTCAAGATCGCGGACCAGGAGGCCATCGAACAGAAGCTGGATGCCGCCGAGGCCTACATCGACGAGGCCTGCGCCGCCATCCTCGCCCGGGGCATCGGGGACTACGACCGCTGTCAGGGGCACTTCCCCGGCGCGCTGACCGCCGTGGCCTACCAGCCCTACGCCCACGGACGCTCTACGAGGCCCTTCCTGGTCACGGACGCCTGCGTCAGCTGCGGGCTGTGTCAGGAGCTGTGCCCCTGCGGGGCCATCACCATGTCCGAGGGCAGACCCGCCTGGTCCAAGCCCCAGTGCGTCCGGTGCCTCGCCTGCCTCCACCGCTGCCCCACCCGGGCCATCCGCTGGAAGTCCCCCGGCGAGGACCAGGGCCGGTACTACAATCCCCGCGTGGAGCCCTGAGCGGACCTTCTCTTTTCTTTTGTGTACAAAAGAAAAGAGAAGCAGAAAAGAAAAAACTTTTTGTCCGCAAGGCTTGCGCCTTGCTTTTGGGAGTCCACTCAAAATTTCCATAAAAATAGTTGTGGAAAACCGGCGGAACACATAATGTTCCGCCGGTTTTCTCCCGTTTTTCCGCTGTTACACAATTGTAACAATAAAATTGTTAAGCCTATTGACTTCTTCCAAAGGCGGCTATATAATACAGGTCAACGCGGTTTTCCAGCGGCCCGGAATCACTTTGGCAAAGGAGGAACCGGCGGAGGAAATGAAGGCTTGCGGGCCTGCGGAAGGACTGCTGTAAGAAGCAAAGGAGGAGCAGAGGTATGATCTTTGGAAAGCATATCAACAAATACTACGCAAAATATTCCATATGGCTCATCTGCGGCCTGTTTTTCCTGGGGCTCGTGGACTATATGCAGCTGATCATTCCAAATCTCTATCAGATGGTGATCAACGGCATCAACCAGGGCTACGTGCTGGTGGACGGCGTGGAAGTCGTCTTTGACATGGACTTCCTGCTGGACCGGATCTGTATGCCCATGGTGGGGGTCATCCTGTCCATCGTGGTCGGGCGCTTTCTGTGGCGCGTGTGCATCTTCGGCTCCGCCATCAAGGTGGAGACGGACATCCGAAACGAGATGTTCAACCACGCCAAGGACCTCTCCCGGCAGTTCTACCATGAAAACAAGGTCGGCAACCTGATGAGCCTCTTCACCAATGACCTGGAGACGGTGCAGGACTGCTACGGTTCCGGCTTTATCATGCTCTTTGACGCGGTGTTCATGGGCGGGCTCTCCATCGTGAAGATGTTCGGCATGAACCCCCTCATGACGCTGTTCTCCCTCATCCCCATGGCGCTGATGCTGGCGTGCAGCAACCTGGTGGGCAAGTACATGACCGAGAAGTGGGACACCCGCCAGGCGGCTTTCTCCAAGCTCTCGGATTTCTCCCAGGAGAGCTTCTCCGGCATCGCCGTCATCAAGGCCTTCGTCAAGGAGGGCCGGGAGCTCTGGGCCTTCAAGGGCCTCAACAAGGAGAACGAGGACGCCAACGTGGACTTTACCCGCATCGCGGTGATGTTCCGCATCCTGGTGGTCCTCTTCGTGGAGTCCGTCATCTGCATCATCCTGGGCTACGGCGGCTACCTGGTCCACGAGGGCGTCTTCAACGCCGGACAGCTCATGGAGTTCATCGGCTATTTCACCGCCTGCGTCTGGCCCATCAACGCCATCGCCGAGCTGGTGGACATGCGCTCCCGGGGCACCGCCTCCCTCAAGCGCATCGGTGAGCTCCTGGAGGCCGAGCAGGATGTCATCGACCGCCCCGACGTCCAGGAGCTGGGCCCGGTGAAGGGGGACATCGAGTTCCGCCACCTGACCTTCCGCTACCCCGACGGGGAGTACGACGCCCTTCAGGACGTCAGCTTCACCATCAACGCCGGGGAGAACGTGGGGCTGGTGGGCCGCACGGGCGCGGGCAAGACCACGCTGGTGGACCTGATCCTTCGCACCTGCAACGTGCCCGACGGCACCGTCTTCGTGGACGGCCACGACGTGAACACCGTTCCCATCCGGGAGGTGCGTCAGGCTGCGGCCTACGTGCCCCAGGACAACTTCCTCTTCAGCGATACCATCACCCGGAACATCGGCTTTACTACGGACGATCCCGACGAGGACGCCGTTGCAGCCGCCGCGGCTTTGGCCGACGTGGACGGCAATATCCGGGCGTTCTCCGAGGGCTATGAGACCGTCCTGGGGGAGCGGGGCGTCACCGTCTCCGGCGGACAGAAGCAGCGCATCTCCATCGCCCGGGCCCTGATGAAGGACGCGCCCATCCTGATCCTGGACGACTCCGTCTCCGCCGTGGACACCCAGACCGAGCGGGCCATCCTCTCCAACCTCCGCAAGACCCGCTCCGGGCGCACCACCATCCTCATCGCCCACCGCATCTCCACCATCGAGCAGATGGACAAGGTCATTTTCATCGACGACGGGAAGATCATCGCCATGGGCCCCCACGCCGAGCTCTATGAAAACTGCAAGGCGTACCGGCACATGGTGGACCTTCAGAAATTAGAGGAGGAGGGAGCACTTCATAATGCGTGAGTATTTGCCGGTCCTGATCGTCGCGGCGATCATCAGCGTGTTTGCCACCGTCTTTGTGGCCGCCTACCTCAGGATCAAAAACAAGAAGGAGGCCCTGGGCTTCGACCGCCACATGGAGGACGGGGAGCTCATCCGCCGCCTCCTCAAGTACGCGGTGCCCTATAAGAAGCAGTTTGTCCTGGTGCTGGGCATCATGCTGGTCTCCATCGCCTACGATCTGGCCTCGCCTCTGATCGTGGGCGCCATCGAGGAGATGATCAAGGACGACTTCCAGCTGGGAGCGCTGGGCCGCTGGGTCCTGCTGTACGCGGGCATCCTCATCGTCTCCCTGATCTGCACCTACTTCCAGGCCATCATCCTCCAGCGGACGGGACAGCGCATCCTCTCCGCCCTGCGGCAGGACCTGTTCGTCCACATTGAGAGCCTCTCCCATGAACAGCTCAACCAGATCCCCGTGGGCAAGCTGGTCACCCGCGTCACCAACGACACCAACGCCATCTCCATGATGTTCACCAACATCCTGGTCAATATGGCGAAGAACGTCTTCGTGGTGGTGGGCGTCCTGGCGGCCATGCTGATGCTCAACTACGCGCTGACGCTGATGGTGCTGTGCTTCGTGCCCTTCCTGGTCCTCTTCACCGTGATCTTCCGCAAGTTTACCCGGAAGGTCTTCCGGGTGGTCAAGGACCGGACCACGGACATCAACACCTACCTCTCCGAGAACCTCTCCGGCATCAAGATCACCCAGGTCTTCAACCAGGAGGAGCGGAAGATGGCGGACTTCCTCCGCCGGAGCAACGACCTGAAGAAGGCCAAGCAGAACCAGATTTTCGTCTTCGGTATCTTCCGCCCCATGGTCTACATGCTCTATATCTCCTCCGTGCTCTGCCTGCTCTACCTGGGCGGCCGGGGATATATCAAGGGCGGCACCTTCCTGGGGCAGAGCTTCACCAGCGGCGTCATCGTGTCCTTCTACATGTACGTCAACAAGTTCTTCAACCCCATCCAGAACCTGGCCGAGCAGTTCAACCAGCTCCAGAGCGCCTTCGCCAGCGCGGAGAAGATCTTCACCATCTTCGACATGAAGCCCGAGGTGGTGGATGAGCCCGGCGCCATCGAGCTGGAGGAGATCCGCGGCGAGATCGAGTTCAAGGACGTCTGGTTTGCCTACGTCCCCGGGGAGTGGGTCCTCAAGGGCGTCAGCTTCCACGTCCTCCCCCGGCAGACCGTGGCCTTCGTCGGCTCCACCGGCTCCGGCAAGACCACCATCCTCAACCTCATCTGCCGCAACTACGACATCCAGAAGGGGCAGATCCTCATCGACGGCATCGACATCCGTCATATCAAGATCGCCTCCCTGCGCAAGCACTTCGGGCAGATGCTCCAGGACGTGTTCCTCTTCTCCGGCACGGTCCGCAGCAACATCGTGCTGCGGGAGGACCGCTTCACCGACGAGGAGATCTGGCAGGCCTGCCGCTATGTCAACGCCGACTCCTTCATCAATAAGATGGAGAACGGCTTGGACGAGACCGTCCGGGAGCGGGGCAACAACTTCTCCGCCGGACAGCGGCAGCTCCTCAGCTTTGCCCGCACCATCATCCACCGCCCGGAGGTCATGATCCTGGACGAGGCCACCGCCAACATCGACACCGAGACCGAGATCCTCATCCAGGACTCCCTGGAGAAGATGAAGAACATCGGCACCATGCTGATCGTGGCCCATCGCCTCTCCACCATCCAGCACGCGGACAACATCATCGTCCTGGCCCACGGCGAGATTCTGGAGCAGGGCACCCATCAGGAGCTCCTCCGCCACCGCGGCCGGTATTACCAGCTCTATACCCTCCAGTTCAACAAGCAGCAGCTCCAGGCGGCCCAGGGGGCGTCGTGAGAAAAGGGGAGGTCCTTCGGGGCCTCCCTCTTGCAATTCTTGCAAAATCTGCTATACTGTTGTTGAACTCCGAGAGGAAGGGAGAGGACCTATGAGAGAGCTCCTGCGCTCCTGCGCCATCGCCTTTTCCACCTATTCTCGCATCCCCATGCCTATGGTGGAATGGAACGAAAAAAATATGCGCCACACCCTGGCCTTTTTCCCCCTGGTGGGGGCGGCGGTGGGAGCGGTGTTCTGGGGCGCGGGGGCGCTGTGCGGCCTTCTGGACGCGGGCCCGATCCTGCGGGCGGGGGTGCTCACGGCGGTGCCGGCCCTGGTCACCGGCGGCATCCACCTGGACGGCTACTGCGACACCGTGGACGCCCTGGCCTCCCACGCCTCCCGGGAGAAGAAGCTGGTCATCCTCAAGGACTCCAGCGCCGGGGCCTTTGCGGTCATCTGGTGCTGTGTGTGGTTCCTGGCCTATTTCTCCCTGCTCACGGAGGCGGAGAGCCTGCCCACCCTGGCGGCGGGCTTCGTCCTCAGCCGCGCCCTCAGCGCCCGGGCCATTGAGCGCCTGCCCTCCGCCCGGGCGGGCATGGGGGCCGCGCTGAAGTCGGGGAGCCGGTTCCCCTGGTGGGTGCTGGCGGTCTACCTGGTACTGTGCGGCGGGGCGGTATGGCTCTGGGGGGAGCCGCTGGCGGCGCTGGCGGCGCTGGCGGCGGCGGCGCTCTTCTACTTCTACTACAAGTCAATGGCCATGCGCCAGTTCGGCGGCTTCACCGGCGATCTGGCGGGATGGTTTTTGCAGGTCTGTGAGTTGGTGATCCTCGCGGCCGTGGTATTAACAGAAAGGATGTGTGCGATATGATTTTGATTGTAGGCGGCGCTTCCCAGGGCAAGCTGGACTTTGCCCGGGCGGAGCTGGGCGTCCACGCCTGGAGCGAGGGCGTCCTGGGGGAGGAGGACTGTGTGCGGGATCTCCACCTGGTTATTCGGGCCATGGACGACCCCCGGGCGGCTATCGGCGCGTGGCTGGAGGACCACCCCCAGGGGGTCCTCATCTGCGACGAGGTGGGTTCCGGCGTGGTGCCCACAGACCCCGAGGACCGGGCCTGGCGGGAGGCGGTGGGCCGCATCTGCTGTGAGCTGGCCCCCCACGCCGAGGCGGTCTACCGGGTGACCTGCGGCCTGGGGATGCGGCTGAAATGACCGTCTTCCTCATCCGCCACGGGCAGACCCGGGGCAACCTGGAGCGGCGCTACATCGGGTCCACGGACCAGCGCCTCTGTGCCCGGGGAAGGGAGGCGCTGGAGGCCGTCCGGCCCCCGGCGGCGGACGCGCTGTATGTCTCCCCCATGCTCCGCTGCCGGGAGACGGCGGCCATCCTCTACCCCGATATGGAACAGACGGTGGTCCCCGGCCTCCAGGAGACGGATATGGGGGCCTTTGAGGGCCATACGTACGCGGAACTCAAGGACGACATCTTCTATCAGGCGTGGCTGGAGTCCTCCGGTGATATCGCGCCCCCCGGCGGCGAGCGCAAGGAGGAGGTCCGCATCCGGGTCCTGGAGGCGTTTCGCTCTGTCGCGGCCCGCCACGGGCCGGAGGACGCTGCCGCCCTGGTTGTCCACGGCGGCACCATCATGACCCTGCTGGAGGCCCTGGAGCCCAGCCATGAATACTATCGCTGGCAGGCCCCCAACGGCGGGGGATTCTGCTGTACGTGGGACGGAACGGAGATAAAAGTCGAAGGGGAGCTGTGAAGCTCCCCCTTCGGCTTGTTGAGGAAATATCTTACATCAAAATGACGCCGGAGGCAGGAGCCCCCGGCGCCGTTTTACATGTCTGTGTGGGAATTTGGAAGGATGATCTTACTTAGTTTTGACTCCACGCCTCCAGATCTTCGTAGAACGCGGACAGACGCTCACCCAGGTCCATGACAATCTCGTCTTCTTCGCCTTCAACGTCCACGGTGAAGCCCTTCAGGACTTTATAGTATGTCACGAAGTTCTCCTGCACCTGGCGCACGAGGCCCACAGTCACGATCGCGTCAGGATCGAGAGGCTCGTCTTCAGTATCCACGACCAGCTGGCGCTCCAGAGCCCAATAGATGGCCTGCGCATATTCATGGTCGATGAACTTGAAGTCCGCGGGGAGCTCCACGTCCTCGGCCTGTTCGTGTACGCGCATCTCCTCCAGCATCTGGGCGAGGGTCACGAGGCCGGCCAGAGGCACGGTCTCGTCATCAATGCTGACGGTCTCTGCCTCGGGCTCATCCTCAACGTCGGGGTCCTCGGGGAAATCAGGGGTGTCGGGGACATCCGGCACGTCGGGTTCATCAGGGGTGTCAGGGGTGTCGGGGACATCCGGAACATCGGGTTCATCCGGGGTGTCCGGAGTATCGGGGGTGTCAGGCACGTCCGGGGTATCGGGGACATCGGGAGTGTCGGGCGTTTCCGGCACGTCGGGGATGATCTCTTCCCACTGGGCTACCAGGATGAGCGTCCCGGTAACAGTTGCGGTCTCCAGATCAATCTCTGTGTCGTCAGACACACGCCAACCGATAAAGGTGTAACCCTCGCGGACAGGCTCCTCACCATCCTTGTAGAAGGGGACGGGATTTTTGTTCTCGACTTCGTGCTTCTCGTCCGCAAACACAGCGCCATCAGCGCCGTCGGTGTAGGTCACATCGAAATACCGGTCATGGGCGGCCTTCAAAGAAAGCCCGTGTTGGCAGTTCTCATCGACCGCATGTGATTCTTGTGTAGTATACGCGTTCTCATGGCTCTCATCGCCCCAACGATTACTTCCATCAAAGAACCATCCTGTGATAGGCTTGCCATCCGGCCCGATCACATTCATAGATGCGGCAGACGGGAGCTTAAGCGTTGCACCCGCAATTTTGCGCACATCATCGCTGTGCGCAGATGCGCTATTGTTGTAGATTTCGGTGCCTTCTTCTGCGATGAAGGTACTGTTCTTGTTCACCAGGATACCGCCGCCGACGTTGGCGTTATTCTCAGTGACCGAACTATCGTCCATAGTCACCTCTGCACCCTGCTGAACATAGATACCGCCGCCTTGGCTCGCCTCGTTGCCGGAGATCGTGCTGTTTGTCACTGTGACATCAGACTTGTTTCCAGTAACAAAGATACCGCCGCCGCTCTGCACAGTTCCTTCACCCTGGATGGCTGCCGCAGTATTATCTGAAATCGTGCTGCCTGTGATAGAAGCATTGCTGTTCGTCAAATAGATACCGCCGCCATCGATTTCTGCTCTATTTCCGGTGATCTCTCCGCCTGTGATAACAACGGCGTTCTCATCGGTGTCCTTAGCCGTACCCGCAGCGGCGATCCCGCCGCCTGCGCCGCCGATGCCTCCATTTGCATTAGGACCGCTGGCCGTATTGTTGGAGATGGTCCCGCCGTTCATATTGAACTGAGCATGGTCCCAACCATCATAGCCGTTGTTCACAAAGACGCCGCCGCCAGAGTGTCCAGTGCTATTCTCGGTGATCTCACCGCCGTTCATCGTGAACGTGCCGCCATCTTTGATATATACGCCGCCGCCATTCTCTGCCACCTTATTACCGGAGATCTCGCCGCCGTTCATCGTGACATTTGCATTGTCATCAACGTAAATACCTCCACCGGCCTTGCCGCCGCCGCCTGTGATTTTGCCCGTCTCATCGGTCTGGACATCGTCACCATCGGCCTCGGCCTCGGTATCTGTGTCTTCCGTGCTGGGTACCTTCTCGTCGGATAAGGTCAAGCTGGTGTCCTCCCCCGTCACCTTGATGACAGAGCTCTCACCGTTACCACTGAGCTCATGCCCGTTCAAGTTGATGGAAGCATCCACGCCATCCTTGATGACCAGGGTTTTGTCCAGTTCGACATCGCTGTCCAGGTAGTAGTCGTAGGTCAAGTCTTCACTGCCCTCGTTCTTGTGTCCGGCAGCCGTTACTATTAGTTTGCAGGGAACAAGCACCAGTTAGCTTGCGACCAGC
>CAJUOA010000063.1 GCA_910587785.1 uncultured Oscillospiraceae bacterium
AAGACCAGGCGGGCGGGGTCCTTCTCGTTCATGCCGATGCCCAGATGGTGGGTCTCGATCCGGGGCTTCCCTGCCGCGCAGCAGGGGCAGACCTCCAGCATATGGGCCCCCAGGGAGTACTCCGCGCCCTTCGTGAGGTTGTAGGTGTAGTCCTCCATGAAGAGGGAGCACCCATTGCCGCCCTCGCCCATGGCTTTGAGGATGGCGGTCATGGCGGCGACTTTCCAGTCGCCCTCGCCGCCGTAGCCGTAGCCCTGGCTCATGAGGTGCTGGGAGGCCAAACCGGGCAGCTGTTCCATCCCGTAGAGGTCCTGGAAGGTGTTGGAGAAGGCCATGCAGCCCTCGCGCTCCAGCATCTTCTTCATGGCGATCTCTTCCCGGGCCTGGTAGCGGACGTGGTCCAGCTTATCGGTCGCCATGTCGTACTTGGCCTGGTACTCCGCCATGAGGGCGTCGATCTCGGCCCTGGTGACGGCGTCCATCTCCTTGACCAGATCGCCCACAGCCCAGGTGTTGACCTGCCAGCCCAGCTTGGCCTGGACTTCGACCTTGTCGCCCTCGGTGACGGCCACCTCCCGCATGTTGTCCCCAAACCGCATGACCTTCATGGACCTGGACACCGCCGCGCCCACAGCGGCCTTCATCCAATCGCCGAGCCGCTTCTGGACGGCCTCATCCTGCCAGTACCCGGCGATGATCTTCCGGGGCTTGCGCAGGCGTGCCCCGATGAAGCCGTGCTCCCGGTCGCCGTGGGCGGCCTGGTTGAGGTTCATGAAGTCCATGTCGATCTCTTCATTGGGAATTTCCTGATTATACTGGGTAGCAAAATGGCACCAGGGCTTCCGGAGGTCCACAAAGCCGTTGATCCACATCTTGCTGGGGGAGAACGTGTGGCACCAGGTGACGATCCCGGCGCAGGTGTCGTCGTAGTTGGCCGCCTTGACCACGTCCGTGATCTCCTTGTTGGTCTTTGCCGTGACCTTGTAGACCAGGGGATAGGGCAGGACCCTGCTGAGCTTCTCCGCCATCTCCTGGGCCCGTGCCGCCACGGTCTCCAGCACCTCGGGCCCGTAGAGGAATTGACTGCCCACCACGAACCAGAACTCTTTTGCCTTCATATCCATAGGAAACCTCTCCTTTTACCATTTCTTGTAGGGACAGCGCCCCCGTTTGGACGCCGCCCGCAGTTCCACATAGCACCCGCAGGCCCCGCATGTCCCCGCCTCCAGGAAGCCGCAGCCCTTGCAGGCATCCAGCCGCCGGGCGTAGAGGTCCGGGGGCGTGCGCTCCCAATCCGGCGTGGCGTCGATGTGGTCTTTCAGGGTGCGAAGGTACGCCGCCTCGTCGAACTCCTCCAGCAGGCACCGGCGGCACCGGCGCCCCGTCACCACAGCCGCACCGACGCCACGGCGCAGGGAGGCAGGGTGAAGCTCACGCCGCCGTCCGGCTCCAGGGCCGCGGCCAGGGTCCGCTCCGTGACGGCCTTCGGCTCGTCGAAGGTGTTGTGGGCGTGGGCCTCCCCGGCGAGCAGGGTCCCGGAGGCCCCCTCCGCCTTTCGGTTCGCGAGGGCCAGGCGCACCGTCCGGCTCTCGGTCATGGAGAGGTTCGCCGCCGTCACGGTCAGCTCCCCGCTCTCCATCCGGGACGCGGATGCCTGCACCATGGGCAGACCGCCCGCAGTCCCGGCGTCCTCGATCTCCACCGGCAGGGCCTTCGCCCCCTGGTGGTCCCGGTACATGCGGAAGACGTGCCATGTGGGCGTCTTGACCATCCGGGGGCCCTCGGTGAGGAGCACCGCCTGGAGCACGTTCACCATCTGGGCGATGCAGGCCATTTTGACCCGGTCGCAGCGGCTGTTGAAGATGTTCAGCGTCAGGGCGGCCACCAGGGCGTCCCGCATGGTGTTCTGCTGGTAGAGGAAGCCCGGGTTGGTCCCCGGCTCCACGTCGTACCATGCGCCCCACTCGTCCACGATGAGGCCGATCTTCTTCTCCGGGTCGTACTTGTCCATGACAGCGCCGTGGAGGCGGATGAGCTCCTCCATATAGAGTGCCTTCTCCATGGTGGCGTACCACTCCTCCTGGGTGAAGACGGTGGCGCTGCCCTTGTTCTTCCACCCGCCGGGGTGGACATAGTAGTGGAGGCTCAGGCCGTCCATGAACCCGTGGGCGTCCTCGGGGTGGGGGGCGGCGAAGCAGGTTTTGAGGACCTTTTTGGTCCACTTCACGTCGTCCACGTTGGGCCCGCCGCAGATCTTCTGAATGGGCGCGTCCCGGTGGTACTGCCGGACGTAGGTCTGGTAGCGGCGGTAGAGGTTGGCGTAGTATGTTGGCGTCATATTGCCGCCGCAGCCCCAGTTCTCGTTGCCCACGCCGAAGTAGTCCACTTTCCAGGGCTCCCTGCGCCCGTTTTCGGCCCGGAGCTGGGCCATGGGGGACACGCCGTCAAAGGTCATGTACTCCACCCACTCGCTCATCTCCTGGACGGTGCCGCTGCCCACGTTGCCGTTGACGTAGGTCTTGCACCCCAGCTGGCGGCAGAGCTCAAAGAACTCGTGGGTGCCGAAGGAGTTGTCCTCCACCACGCCGCCCCAGTGGGTATTGACCATGCGCTTGCGGCTCTCCAGGGGGCCGATGCCGTCTTTCCAGTGGTACTCGTCGGCAAAGCATCCGCCGGGCCACCGGAGCACCGGCACCCGGATCTCCCGCAGGGCCTCCACCACGTCGGTGCGCATCCCGTTGACGTTGGGGATGCCGCTGTCCGGCTTTACAAAAATGCCCTCGTAGATGCACCGCCCCAGGTGCTCGGAGAAATGTCCGTAAATTTCCGGGGCGATGGTGCCGAGGGGTCTGGTCTCGTCGATATGGATCGTCGCCATGAGCTTCCTCCCTTAAAATAAAGTGTTTTCCATGATACCCCCGATGGGCGGGAAATGCAAGGGGCAGATGTTATCCGCCCCTGCGGGTGCCGGGAGACGGTCATCCCCGGGCGTTCAGCCCGCTCCCCCACACGCACATCCCGGTCTCATCGTCCAGGGCGGTGAAGGTCATGACGTTTTTCTTCCCGTCCTCGTCCCACTGGACCAGAAAGAGCCCGGTATAGGTCCGGCTGCCGATGGTCAGCTCCGCCTGGTTGTCCCCGGTAAGGGTCCAGATTCCCGAGAGGTCCGCGTCCTCCGCGCAGGAGATTTTGCCGTCCTTGCTGAGGGTGATGTTGACCGACAGATGGGCCTCGGCGTTGATGTCCCTGCCGTGCTGGATGAGCTTGTAGGTCCCCGGGATCTCCTCCGCGCTGACGGGACCGGCGGTCTCCCCCGCGTAGCGGTAGGGGGCCAGGACCGGCCATCCGTCGGCGTTGAAGAACATCTGCCGGACCCGGACCTCGTGCTCCTCCCCCCGCTTTTCAAAGCGGGTGTGGTGGATCATGAAGTACTTGCCGCTCTCCCCGTCGTAGAGGCAGGAGTTGTGCCCCGGGGAGAGGTATCCCTGCCGGGCCTCCCCCAGCTCCCCCTCCTGCCACTGGAACCTGTAGCCGCCCATAAGCTTCGCGCCGTAGTTGGCGGCGGTGGCGTCGCTGAACGTGGACCCGGAGGGGCCCTTGCAGCCGGTCATGTCCTGCCCCATGGGGTCGTAGTAGGGCCCGTCGGGGTTCTCGGACCGGACCACCCGCACGTTGTACCCCCCGTCGGAATCCAGCCCGCCGAAGGAGAGGAACAGGTAGTAGTACCCCGTATCCGGGTTGTAGACCACGTAGGGAGCCTCGATGCGCAGGTGGTTGCCCCCCAGGAGCTTGGTGCCGTAGTCCGAGTTGTCCAGGGGCAGGCCCGTATCCGGGTCCAGCTCCTTGGCGAAGATACCGCCGGAGTAGGAGCCGTAGATCATCCACAGCCGCCCCTGGGCGTCGAAGAACACGCAGGGGTCCACGGCGTTGGGGTCCCGCGTGGCCTGGTAGACGCTGTCGAACCCGTTCATCTCATCCGCCCCCGCGCCGGAGTAGAGGAAGAGCCCCTGGTTGACGTAGGGCCCCGCGACGGCGTCCGACACGGCGGTGCCGGTGCAGGACTGGGGCTCGCTGCCCTGACAGTTGCAGTAGTACATGTGATATTTGCCGTCCTGGAGCGCTATGACATCCGGGGCCCAGAAGGTGTCGCTCCGGCTCCAGGCGAAGGCGCCGGCCATGGCCGTGTACACGTCCGGGATGACGCTGGAGTGGGCCTTCATGCCGTTGTTGATATACTCCCAGTTCATGAGGTCCTCAGTTTTCGCTACCGCCAGGTGGGACCCGAAGATGTAGTACGCCCCGTCCTCCCCCTTGACCACGGCGGGGTCGTGGACGGAGACGTCGGTGAAGGTGTGCTCCACCGGAGTTTCGCTTTGCAGGCGCTCCGTTTGGCCGCAGGCCGTCAGAAGCGCCACGGACAGGGCGCAGAGCGCCGCAGTTTTCCATCTGCTCCCCATGGGAAGCCCTCCTTTCAGTTGGGCCGTTCTGCCAGCTTGCCCCAGCAGGCCTGCCCGTACTCGTCGATGCCTGTGAACGCCAGGGTCTCCCCGCCGTTCTCGAAGTCCGCGCACCGATAACAAACGCTGTGGCGGAGGAGGTGCCCCTCCGCCGGAAGCCGGATATTGCCGGAGGTCTTCATCCTGTTGTCCCGGCCGTCCAGAACGATGACCTCCCACATGGCTCCGTCCGGCGGGTCCAGGGCCTCCAGGGACTCGCCCTGGAAGGGCTCGGGCCCCAGCACCGGCCAGCCGTCCACGAAGAACATGGGCCGGACCATCAGATAGTGGTGGCGGTAGCTGTGGCGGTCGCAGACGGGGTCATAGCGCCGGTCCTTCGGATTGCCGTCCCGGATGTGGTGGACGAAGAACCACCTTCCCGTCACCGGGTCCCGGAAGGGCACGCCGTGTCCCGGCCCCCGCAGGCCGCCCCAGCTCCACCCGCCCCCGGATTTGACACGGGGGGCCTTGGCCCGGAAGATGTAGCTGTTTGCCAGCTTCAGCCCCAGGCTCTCCCCCAGCAGGCGCTTCCCCTCATAGTCCAGGTAGGGGCCCAGGGGGTCCCGCGAACGGCCCGCCCGGATGTCGTAACCGTCCCCCAGCCACCCGTAGGAGAGGAAGAGGTAGTACCACCCGGTCTCCGGGCAGTAGACCGCCGCCGGGCCCTCCGGCCCGTCCAGAGCCGGAGGGGGCATTTTGTGGGCGGTACACTGCCCCAGAAAATGGGGGTCCGGGTTCAGCGGCATTCCGGTGGCCGGACAGAGCGCCTTCATGTAGATGCCGCCGAAGAAGGAGCCGTAGACCAGGAAGCTCTGCCCCTGGGGGGTGTGGAGGACGTGGGGGTCGATGGCGTTGGGGAGGGAGTCGTCGGTCCCCCAGCTGTCCACCGCCACGCCCCGGTTCTCAAAGGGCCCCATGGGGTCCTCCGCCACCGCGAGCCAGATACGGGACTCGGAGGACCCGAAATCCCGGGTGGCGGAGTAGTAGAGGCGGTACTCCCCCTCCACATACTCCCCGTATGGGGCCCAGAAGCCCTTCGCCGGAGGATCGTCCCCATTGTCCCGGCCCTCTCTGACCGCGGCGGGGGAGAGGACGGTGCCCTCATAGGTGAAGTGCACCAGATCCCCGCTGACCCGCACGGGGATGCCGGGCTTCTTCCCCAGCCCCGCCTTGGGGGCGTAGGAGTCGGTGCTGTAGGAGTAGTAGCGCCTGGTGCGGGGGTCCCACATCATGCCGGGGTCGTGGGTGCCGTAGGCGGGGTTCTCCGCCGCGTTCGGGTCGTTCAGGCGCAGGATGCCGCTCGTTTCCATGTCGTTACCTCTATTGTTTGATTTCTTCCGTCGCCGTGGGGCGGGGATGAACCCGCGCCGCAGAAAGTACGCTCTTGCCCGTCCGGCAGGACTTAGCCCTTCACGCCGGAGAGGGCCATGGACTCGATGATGTAGCGCTGGAAGAAGAAGAACAGCAGCAGCGTCGGGAGCATGGCGATGACGCTGGCGGCCATAATGAGGGGGTAGTTGCTGTTGACCGCGTACTGGTCGTTGAAGGAGCGGATGACCACCTGCAAGGTGTACCACTTCTCGTCCTGGACGAAGATGGTGGGGGCGAGATAGTCGTTCCAGATGCCCATGAACCACAAAATGATCTGGGTCATCAGCGCGCCCTTCATCATGGGCAGGAACACCTTATAATAGATCTGGAAAAAGGAGCACCCGTCGATCTTCGCCGCGTCCACCATGTCGTTGGGGATGCCGGAGAGGTTCTGCCGCAGGAAGAAGATGATGCTCACGTTGCCGAAGAGGCCGGGGACAATGAGCGGGAGCAGGCTGTTGGTCCAGCCGATCTTGGTGAACATGACGTACTGGGGGATCATGACCACCGCGAAGGGGATCATCATGGTGGCCAGGAGGGCTAAAAACATCTGCTCACGGCCCTTGAAGCGGAGCTTGGCGAAGGAGAAGGCCGCCAGGGACGAGGTGAACCCGCCCACCAGCAGCACCGGCACCGCCACAGTCAGGCTGTTTCGGATACCGCTGAGGAAGAGGCCCTTGTGGAGCACCTCGGAGTACATGCCGCCCTTCCAGGGGTTGGGGATGATGGAGAAGTCGGCGGAGAGGATCTGGTTTTTCGTCATGAAGGAGCACATGATCATGTAGAACAGGGGAAAGACCATGATGACTGCCCCCAGGGCCAACACCACAAAGAGGACCTTGTCCAGGGCGCGGCTGCCCTTGGACTGCACGCCGCCGCTTGATACTTTCGCTGCCATTTCGTTTTCCCTCCTTAATCAATGGTCTTGACCCACTTATCCTGACCCTTGAAGTTGATGGCGGTCACAATAAAGATGATGATGGCAAGGATGAAGGCCATGGCCGCGCCGTAGCCCATCTGCTGGTGCTTGAAGGCCTTGTCCCAGAGGTAGTAGACCACGGTGGCCGCGGAGTAGTTGATGCCGCCGTTGGTGGTCATGACGGAGACCTCCACGAACACCTGGAAGCCGCCGATGATGCCGGTGATGAGCAGGTAGAACGTCACCGGGGAGACCAGGGGGATGGTGATGTTTTTGAACGCCTGCCAGCCGGTAGCGCCGTCGATGGTGGCGGCCTCGTAGTAGTCCCGGGGGATGTTCTGGAGGCCGGAGAGATAGAGGATGACCGACGTGCCCAGGCCCTTCCACACCATGAAGATAATCATGGCGACCTTGATCCACGCCTCGTCGCCCAGCCAGTTGGGGCCCTTGGCCCCGGTGAGGGCCTTGATGATGAGGTTCAAAAGGCCGAAGTCGTAGTTAAAGACCCAGGCCCACAGGATGGCCACCGCCACCAGGGACGAGATGACCGGCACATAGTACATGGTCCGCAAAATCTTCACGCCGGGGATGCGCCGGTTCATGGCCGTGGCGATGAGAAGGCCCAATATCATGCCGATGGGGATGCCGGTCATGTAGATGATGGTGGTGCCCACGGTCTTCCAGAAACGGGCGTCGGTGAAGAGCTCGATGTAGTTGTTCAGTCCGCAGAAGTTGGCGAACACGCTGTTGGTGCCCGTCCAGTTGGAGAGGCTTGCCACAAAGGCGAACACGATGGGGAACGCGCTGAAGAGGCAGAACCCCACAAAGGGCGCCGCCACGAACAGACGGCCCCAGCGCTGTTCCTGGAGGGCCATTTGGCTCATGCGGGGCTTATCCGTCTTGGCGGGTGTGGTTGTCGTTGTCGATGCCATAAGAAATATCTCCCCCTTTGAAGTGGCCGGCGGCAGGGGAGCGGCCCCCGCCGCCGGCGAAATGTTTCTGTGTCAGTCAGGGACGTTTCGGACGAACAGCGTTCGTTCGATCACGGCGCTAGCGCCGTGATCCGTTCTGTTTGACGCGTATCAGCCCGCATTGGCCCATGCCTTGTCCAGGGAGGCCTGCATCTCGGGCTTGATGGAGCTGATGAACTCATTGATGTCCCGCTTGCCGGCCTTCACGTCGGTCAGCTGCTCCCAGAACATGTCGATCCACTCGGTGTTGGGGGTGTAGGTGGTCTCCATCATCCGGCCCTGGGCAAAGCCGGTGCCGTTGAGGTAGTTGAAGATGACGTCCACGTTGGAGGGGTAGGTCATGGAGCCGTCGGCCACCTTGGACTTGAACTCGTCCTGGAGGCTGAGGAGGTTGGGCACCTGGACGCTGGCATTCCCGGTCATGCCGGAGAGGTCCTTCTGCCCCTCGGGGTCGGTGGAGAGGTAGCTGATGAGCTGGAGGGCCAGGTCCTTGTGCTCGCTGGCCTCGCTCACGCAGAAGCCCACGGTGCCGGACCAGGTGTAGCTCTTGCCGGAGGACATGGTGGGGTAGTAGCAGAGGTCCCAGTTATAGGGGAAGGTCTCCGGGTCCATGAAGGAGGCCACGTCCCAGGTGCCGGCGGCGTAGAAGCCGGTCTGACCGGCGATCCAGCGCTGATAGGGCCCCAGGGCGGTGTCCTGCTCCACGGTGGGGGTGACCTGGTACTTGAGGGTCAGGTCGATGTACTTCTGGAGGGCGTCGACGAACTTGGGGTCGTCGATGGTGATGGCCTTGCCGTCCTCGCTGGTGAAGCTGGCGTCGTTGGACCAGATGAACTGGTAGAGCATGTAGAGGTCGGCGAAACTGGCGCCCCACTGGTCGATCTCGCCGTCGCCGTTGGTGTCCTTGGTCAGCTGCTGGAGGACAGAGACGAACTCCTCATAGGTGTATGGCTTGCTGGGGTCGGGGTAGGCCACGCCCGCGGCGTCGAAGAGGTCCTTGTTGTAGGCGTAGGCGAACACGGACGCGTCCTTGGGCAGGGCGTAGAGGTCGCCGCTTCCCACATTGGAGCCGTCATAGCGGTAGAAGTCCAGGATGCCCTGGGGCAGGTCGTCGGTGGAGATGCCCGCGCTGCTGAGGAGGGGGGTCAGGTTGGCCACGTAGCCGTTGGAGACGTAGTCCTTCACCCGCTCGGGGCCCACATAGAACACGTCGGGCATGTCGTTGGCGGTCATCATGCCGGTGAGGGTGGTGGCGTACTCGCTCTGGGTGGTGATCTGGAACTCGATGTCCGAGACCTCGTCGGCATGGGCCTCCTTGAACTTCTCGACCATGGCGGAGTAGACCTCCTTCTCGTGGTCGTTCATGTAGAGGAACACCTTCAGTTTGGTCTTTCCGCTGCCTCCGCCGCCTTCACCGCCGCCGCAGGCGGCCAGGCAGGTGAGGGACAGGATGGCCGCCAGCGCGAGGCAGGCGAACCGCTTCAGGAAACGTGTTGCTGATTTCATGAGACAAGTCCTCCGTTTCTTCCCTTTTAGGAAAAGTTAAATTACTTCGGTTTTTATCGAACCTCCGCAAGGGATATCCTACCACAGATGAAGCAGATAAACAATGATTTGGGCCAAAAAATAAAAAAATCATCAAATTCAACAGTTGGTCTCTGGCTATTTTGGCTATATTTCACTATAAACTAAAATATTTTTCATTAACAGGGGACAAGAGCACAAAAAATCCCGCTGTCGGGAGGACAGCGGGAGGAAGGGGGCGGGGCATCTAGCCGGCGGCTCAGGCGGCGGGCCAGACCGGTGTAGGGGCGGGTGATATCCGCCCTGCAGAATATGCGGAAGCCGTGGCGTCCGCCGGGCCCTCACCACTCCTGCGGTGCGTACCGGAACTGCGGGAACCCATCTCCGTCGTAGGTCAGGGGCATGAGGTAGACATGGCGGTTGGGATCGTAGAGGGGGTTGCCCTCCATCTTGTCGTACTGCCGGGCGTGGAAGACGCAGAGATCCGTGACGCCGTCCTCGTCCTTGACGAAGCAGTTGTGGCCGGGGCCGTGCATCTCCTTGGCGCCGTCGCTCTGGAGCACCGGACGGCGGAGCTTGGTCCAGTTGGCGGGGTCCAGCAGGTCCGCGCCTTCCTCCGCCCAGAGCATCCCCATGCAGTAGAGCTCCCCGGTAGTGTTGGCGGAGAAGGTGAGGAAGACCTTCCCGTCCCGCTGCAGGACCGCCGGGCCCTCGTTGACCCAGAAGTCCCCGCGCTCCCAGCCGTAGTCCGGGGTGGTGAGGAGGACCTGCACCGTGGCCAGCTTTGCAGGGGAGGCCATGCGGGCGATGTAGAGGTTGGAGATCTGCTTGCCCACGCCCACCTTCTCCGCCCAGACCATGTAGCGCGCCCCCTGGTGGACGAACACGGTGGCGTCCAGGGAGAAGGCCCGGAAGGAGAAGGGGTCGCCGTCCGCGGCCCGCATGGGGCCCAGCTCCTCCCAGGGGTCCGACATGGGGTCCCCGGTGCAGCGGAGGACGTAGGGGCGGATCTCCCACACGTCGTCGATGTCCCCGGCGGCGTAGTAGATGTACCACGCCCCGTCGATCTCGTGGAGCTCCGGGGCCCAGACGTGGATGGACTGGGGGCCGCTCTCGTGCTTGACCCAGACGGTGCGCTCCTCCGCCTCCCGCAGGCCCCGCAGCGTGGCGGCGCGGCGCAGGACAATCCGGTCGTACTCCGGCACGGAGGCGGTGAAATAACAGCTCCCGTCGCCGCACCGCAGGATATAGGGGTCCGCCCGCTGGAAGATGAAGGGGCGGTTATAGACTGTCTCGCGGACAGATACGTTGCTCATAGCGATATACCTCCTGCCGCGGCCCGGGGCCGCGGGTGTGATGAGTGCATTATAGCCTGCCTCTGTCCAGGTTGCAAGAGGTATTTTAGTTTTTAGTGAAATATTATATGTTCGTTTCAAATTTTTGTCCATTCTCACGGTCGACAACCGCCCCGGCCTCCGGTATAATAGGGAAAAAGACAGAAGAGGAGGAAACCGCCGTGTTTTCTATGGACGGCCCCCTGTGGCGGGCGCTGAACTTTATCGCTGATGTGATGATCCTGCACTTTCTATGGCTGATCCACTCCCTGCCTCTCGTCACCATCGGCGCGTCCACCACCGCGCTGTACTACGCCATGATGAAGCGCATCCGCACCAACGAGGGCCAGGTGACCGGCAACTTCCGAAAGTCCTTCCGGGAGAACTTCCGGCAGGCGACGGTCCTGTGGCTCATCGCGGCGGCGGTGGGGGCGGTGCTGTGGCTGGACCTGAACTTCTGCTCCACCTGGGAGAGCCCCGCCGCCAAGGTGATGCTGGCCGCCTGCGCCCTGCTCCTCATCCCCTGCTGGATGGCGGCGCTGTACCTGTTCCCGGTGCTGGCCAAGTTCACGGGCTCTACCTGGGACACCTTCAAAAACGCCCTGCTCCTGAGCGTGCGCCATCTGCCCCTGACCCTCCTGCTGACCGCGATCTGGGCCACGGCGTGGCTGCTTCCGGCGGTCTTCCCGCCCTTCCTGGGGCTGATGCTCATCAGCGGCGGGGGGCTCATGGCCTGGATCACCTCCTGCATCTATATCCAGATCTTCCGCGCCTACCTCCCCGACGAGCTCTGGGAGGACCAGAGGCGTACGGACAATCCGTGGCTCCACAGGGACTAGGGGAGAGGCGCGGGAAAAGTTTTCTCGAGAAACGTGATAAACTACAGGCGTCCCCAGAAATTTTGGATTGCTCCATCATGGATATTCACCTCCGTCCCATTACAGGGACGGAGTACGGACGGCAGGGATATGATACCAGATTTCGACGCTGTTCGCGAGGGGGGACGTAGCCGCCCCTCAACTCCCTGTTGACGGCGGCGTTTTAATTTGTTACAATTATTTTAGCTTTTGGCAAAACAAAAAAGAGGGGGGACTGCTCCCATGCTCCATATCGAAAAGCTCAGCGACGGCCTGAGCCTCTTCAAGGCCCTGGGGTCCGAGGTCCGGCTGGAGATCGTGCGGCTCCTGGTGGAGGAGCCCATGAACATGAACGAGCTGGCCGGGAGGCTCCATATCACCAACGGCGCGCTGACCACCCACATCCGCAAGCTGGAGGAGTGCGGCGTGGTGGCCGTCTCCAGCGACTCCAGCGGCCACGGCAACCAGAAGATCTGTCAGGTGGTGCCGGACAAGCTCCTGGTGGATATCAAGCGGCCCCAGCTCCCGGCGGAGAACACCTGCTCCGTGGACCTGAAGGTGGGCCGCTACAGCAACTGCCGGGTCTACCCCACCTGCGGCCTGGCCACCGGGGAGCGCATCATCGGGGTGGTGGACGACTTCCGCTACTTCTCCCACCCGGACCACTTCGACGCGGACATCCTCTGGTTCACCCAGGGCTTCGTGGAGTACCAGGTGCCAAACTTTGCGCCCCCCTACGGACGCATCACCCAGCTCACCGTGTCCGCCGAGCTCTCCTCCGAGGCCCCCGGCGTCAACAACCAGTGGCCCTCGGACATCAGCTTCTCCATCAACGACGTCTTAGTGGGCACCTGGACCTCCCCCGGGGACTTCGGGGACGTGCGGGGCATCTTCACCCCGGACTGGTGGTTCCCCAACTGGAACCAGTACGGCCTTCTGAAGATCCTGACTGTGAACCGGCAGGGGACCTTCATGGACGGCCTGCGCATCTCCGACGTGTGCATCGGCGACCTGAAGCTCCACGAGAAGCAGATGTTCAGCCTGCGCTTCGCGGTGGACTACAAGGCCGAGCATGTGGGGGGGCTGACCATCTTCGGCAGGACCTTCGGCAACTACGCCCAGGATATCCAGGTGACCCTGGGCTATGTATCCAGCGGCACCGCGCCCCAGGACCGGGACGCCTCCGCCCCAGAGAACGGAAAGGAGTGAGCCCATGGGGCACAATACGCACAGCCGCCCGCTGGACCTGCGGTCCGTGGCGGTGACAGACGGCTTTTGGCGTGAGAGACAGGAGACTGTGCGCAGGGAGGTCATCCCCTACCAGTGGGAGGCCCTCAACGACCGGGTGGAGGGCGCGGCCCCCAGCTGGTGTATGCACAACTTCCGGGCAGCGGCCCGGCTGATGGAGGCCCAGCGCCGGGAGGGGGCGGCCTTCCAGGCCCCCAGCTATTCCTACCGGGGCTTCCAGCGCGCCCCGGAGGACCCGGCCCGCCCGGACCCGGACCGGTTCTACGGCTATGTGTTCCAGGATTCCGACTTCGCCAAGTGGATCGAGGCCGCGGCCTACTCCCTCTCCCAGCACCCGGACCCGGAGCTGGAGCGGACGGCGGACGAGGCCATTGACCTGGTCTGCGCCGCCCAGCACGAGAGCGGCTACCTGGACACCTACTACATCATCAACGGCATGGACCGGGCCTTCACCAACCTCCGGGACCACCACGAGCTCTACTGCATGGGCCACCTCATTGAGGCCGCCGTGGCCTACTGGCAGGCTACGGGGAAGGATAAGCTCCTCCGGGCGGCGTGCCGCTTCGCCGACTGCGCGGCGGCGCAGTTCGGCCCCGGACCGGACCAGCGCAGGGGCTATCCTGGCCACGAGATCGCGGAGATGGCCTTGGCCCGGCTCTACGAGGCCACGGGGGAGGAGAAATACCTGGACCTCTGCCGCTTCTTCCTGGACCAGCGGGGGACAAAGCCCTATTACTTCGACGAGGAGGCCCGCCTGCGGGACGAGCTGGACGGCAGGCCCCACAAACCGGACGCCGATCCCAACCGCTACGCCTACCACCAGGCCCACCTCCCCGTGCGGGAGCAGGACGAGGCCGTGGGCCACGCGGTCCGGGCGGGGTATCTCTACTCCGGCATGGCCGACGCGGCAAGGCTCACCGGGGATGAGGGCCTGCGCGCCGCCTGTGAGCGGCTGTGGGAGAGCGTCGCCCGGGAGAAGCTCTACATCACCGGCGGCGTGGGGGGCACCGTCCACGGCGAGGCATTCTCCTACCCCTTCGACCTGCCCAACGACACCGCCTACTCCGAGACCTGCGCCGCCATTGCCCTGGTCTTCTTTGCCCGGCGGATGTTGCAGCTTGACCCAAAAGCGGAGTACGCCGACGTGATGGAGCTTGCCCTCTACAACACCGTTTTGGCAGGGATGGCCCTGGACGGCAGGAGCTTCTTCTACGTCAACCCCCTGGAGGCGGTCCCCGCCGCCTGCCATACGGACAAGCGGCTGGAGCATGTGGACCCGGTGCGGCAGAAGTGGTTCGGCTGCGCCTGCTGTCCGCCCAACATCGCCCGGCTGGTGGGCTCCGTGGCGGCCTACGCCTACACGGAGAGCGGCGACACCCTCTGGACCCACCTCTATATGGGCAGTGAGCTGACGAAGCGGGTGGGGGACGCGGTCCTGCATCTGACCATGGAGAGCGCTTTCCCCTGGGAGGGCCGGGCGAAGATGACCGTCCGCGCGGACGCCCCGGTGGAGTGCACCTTGGCTTTCCGCCTGCCCGGCTGGTGCGCCGAGCCCTCTGTTTCCTACCCGGAGGGCGTCCGCCGGACGGACCGGGAGGGGTACTGCTGCCTCACCGGCACTTGGCGGGAGGGGGATGTGGTGGCACTGGACTTCCCCATGACCGTCCGCCTGCGGATGGCGGACCGCCGGGTCCGGGAGGACGCCGGGAAAGCCGCCTTCACCCGCGGCCCCATCACCTACTGCCTGGAGGAGGCGGACAACGGCCCGGACCTCCACCAGCTCCTGGCGGACCCCCGGCGGCTGGGGGAGGCGTCCGTGGTACCGGTAGAGATTGGCGGCCAAACGATGCAGGCCCTGGAGGTCCCCGGCCTGCGGGAGGTCCCGGGGGACGGCCCCCTGTACGCCGACTACGCCCCTGCGGAGGTCCGGCCCGTGGAGCTCCGCCTCATCCCCTACTTCGCCTGGGCCAACCGGGGCGAGGGGGAGATGCGGGTGTGGCTCCGGGTCCGGTAGGGCGCCGCGCAGCTCAGACACACGGAGGATGTCCGAAAGGGCATCCTCCGTTTTGCCGCTGTTTGTCCGCCGCCCTGGGCCGGTTTTTCCACAAAAAAAGAGCGCGTCCGAGCGCATGGGCTCTTTCGCACTTCATAATATACCGCACCGCCAAAAATTTTCCTTGACAACCGCCCCTGAAAATGGTAAAATGGGGTGCTAATCATCAAAGAGGGGGAGGAGAAGAATCTCCACCCGATAGTGACAGTATAGCATTTAACCGTGAAAAAGGCAACAGGGTTTCAGGAAATTTTATCAACCAGCCCGTGCGTATCAGCGCGGAGCATTACGGCCGCTCCGCCGCGGCAGGGCGGGGCGCGGAAAGGCAGATGAGTGCGAAGATGGCCAAGGACAAGTACTACGGCAAAACTCTGCGGAAGAACTTTGCCCGGCATGAGGAGATCATGCCCATGCCCAACCTGCTGGAGATCCAGAAGACCTCCTACCAGTGGTTCTGGGACACCGGACTGCGGGAGGTCTTCGCCGACGTGGGCGTCATCACCGACTACGCCGGTACGCTGGAGCTCAGCTTCATCGACTACAGCATGGACGAGCCGCCCAAGTACGACGTGGAGGAGTGCAAGGCCCGGGACGTCAACTACGCCGCCCCGCTGAAGGTCAGCGTGCGCCTTCGCAACAAGGAGACCGAGGAGATCAAAGAGCAGGAGATCTTCATGGGGGATTTCCCTCTCATGACCAAGTCCGGCACCTTTATCGTCAATGGCGCCGAGCGCGTGGTGGTTTCCCAGATCGTCCGCTCTCCCGGCATCTACTACGGCAAGGAGATCGACCCGAAGACCGACCTGCCCATCCTCACCTCCACCGTCATCCCCTACCGGGGCGCGTGGCTGGAGTATGAGACGGATACCAACGAGCTCTTCTGGGTCCGCATCGACAAGAACCGCAAGCTCCCCATCACCTGCCTCATCCGGGCCCTGGGCCTTCGCACGGAGGCGGAGATTTTGGACTACTTCGGCGACGACCCCACCATCGTGGCGACCTTGGACAAGGACGCCTGCAAGACCTACGAGGAGTCCATGCTGGAGATCTACCGCAAGCTCCGCCCCGGTGAGCCCCCCACCCTGGACAGCGCCGAGACCCTGGTCCACAACCTCTTCTTCGACCCCCGCCGCTACGACCTGAGCAAGGTGGGCCGCTACAAGTTCAACAAGAAGCTGGCCCTCTGGGCCCGGGCAGGGGAGCGGGTCCTGGCCGCGCCGGTGGTCCACCCCGCCACCGGGGAGCTCCTCTACGAGGACGGCCACGTCCTCACCCACGCCGAGGCCCGCCGGCTGGACGCCATCGGCGTCAACGAGGTCCTGGTGGAGGTGGACGGCAAGCCCCTCAAAATTTTCTCCAACCACATGTGCGACCTGGACGCCTACGTGGACTTCGACCCCGAGGCCGAGTGCGGCATCAAGGAGCGGGTGCGCTACAGCGTGCTCCAGGAGCTTCTGGAGGAGTTCGAGGGCGAGGAGCTCAAAGACGCCATCCGCCGCCGGGCCGACGACCTGGTGCCCAAGCACATCATCGTGGACGATATCCTGGCCTCCATCAACTATATGAACGCCCTGGCCAAGGGCCTGGCCGTCAAGGACGACATCGACCACCTGGGCAACCGCCGCCTGCGCTGCGTGGGTGAGCTGCTGCAAAATCAGTTCCGCATCGGCTTTTCCCGCATGGAGCGGGTCATCCGGGAGCGCATGACCATCCAGGACCTGGATGTGGTCACGCCCCAGAGCCTCATCAATATCCGCCCCGTCACCGCCGCCATCAAGGAGTTCTTCGGCTCCAGCCCCCTCAGCCAGTTCATGGACCAGACCAACCCCCTGGCCGAGCTGACCCACAAGCGCCGCCTCTCCGCCCTGGGCCCCGGCGGCCTCTCCAGAGAGCGGGCAAGCATGGACGTGCGGGACGTCCACTACAGCCACTACGGCCGCATGTGCCCCATCGAGACCCCTGAAGGCCCCAACATCGGCCTGATCAACTACCTGTCCACCTACGCCCGCATCAACGAGTACGGGTTTATCGAGGCCCCCTTCCGCCGGGTGGACCACGAGACCGGACGGGTCACGGACGAGATCGTCTACATGACCGCCGACGTGGAGGACCAGTATATCGTCGCCCAGGCCGCCGAGCCCACCGACGAGGAGGGCCATTTCCTCAACGACCGCATCACCTGCCGCCACCGGGACGAGATCATCGGAGTGGAGAAGGAGAAAGTCGATTTTGTCGATATCAGCCCCCGCATGATGGTCTCCATCGCCACCGCCATGATCCCCTTCCTGCCCAACGACGACGCCAACCGGGCCCTCATGGGCGCCAACATGCAGCGGCAGGCGGTGCCCCTCCTCCGGCCCGAGGCTCCCATCATCGGCACCGGCATGGAGCACAAAATCTGCATGGACTCCGAGATCGTCGTCCTCGCCGAGGGGGACGGCGAGGTGGTCAAGGTGGACGCCCGGTCCATCTCCGTGCGCTACGACACCGGCATCACCAAGGAGTATAAGCTGGTCAAGTATATGCGAAGCAACCACACCACCTGCATCAACCAGCACCCCATCGTGAGCGTGGGCGAGCGGGTCCACGGCGCGGACATCGAAAAGGGCATCTCCGCCACCGTCCTGGCCGACGGCCCGGCCACCGATCAGGGGGAGATCGCCCTGGGCCGGAACATCCTGGTGGGCTTTATGACCTGGGAGGGCTACAACTACGAGGACGCCGTGCTCCTCAACGAGCGCATGGTCCGGGAGGACGTGTACACCTCCATCCATATCGAGGAGTACGAGATCGACTCCCGGGACACCAAGCTGGGCCCCGAGGAAATTACCAGAGACATCCCCAACGTGGGCGAGGACGCCCTCAAGGACTTAGACGAGCGGGGCATCATCCGCATCGGCGCCGAGGTCCGCTCCGGGGACATCCTGGTGGGCAAGGTCACCCCCAAGGGCGAGACCGACCTCACCGCCGAGGAGCGCCTCCTGCGGGCCATCTTCGGCGAGAAAGCCCGGGAGGTCCGGGACACCTCCCTGAAGGTCCCCCACGGCGAGAGCGGCATCATCGTCGACGCCAAGGTCTTCACCCGGGAGGCCGGGGACGAGCTGGGGCCCGGCGTCAACCAGGTGGTCCGGGTCTATATCGCCCAGAAGCGGAAGATCTCCGTGGGCGACAAGATGGCCGGACGCCACGGCAACAAGGGCGTGGTCTCCCGCATCCTGCCCCAGGAGGATATGCCCTTCCTCCCCGACGGAACGCCCCTGGACATCGTGCTCAACCCCCTGGGCGTGCCCTCCCGTATGAACATCGGGCAGGTGCTGGAGGTCCATCTGGGCTACGCCGCCAAGGCGCTGGGCTGGAAGGTGGCCACCCCCATCTTTGACGGAGCCAACGAGGAGGATATCGCCAGCACCCTCCAGGAGGCCGGCCTGGACCCGGAGGGCAAGAGCTGGCTCTACGACGGCCGCACCGGCGAGCGCTTTGACAACAAGGTCACCGTGGGCTACGTCTACTTTATGAAGCTCCACCACCTGGTGGACGACAAGATCCACGCCCGCTCCACGGGCCCCTACTCCCTGGTGACCCAGCAGCCCCTGGGCGGCAAGGCCCAGTTCGGCGGACAGCGCTTCGGTGAGATGGAGGTCTGGGCCCTGGAGGCCTACGGCGCGTCCTACACCCTCCAGGAGATTCTGACCGTGAAGAGCGACGACGTGGCGGGCCGTGTCCGCACCTACGAGTCCATCGTCAAGGGCCACAACGTGCCCAAGCCCGGCGTGCCTGAGTCCTTCAAGGTCCTGGTCAAGGAGCTGCAGGCCCTGTGCCTGGACATCCAGGTGCTGGATAAGGACGGCAACGAGATCGAGCTCAAGGACGACGAGGACGAGATGACCACCTTCAACCTCAGCCGCATGGACAGCGACCGGGACGACCGGGCGGAGTATGTGGCTGACGACGCCGCCTATGAGGAGTCCGGCTACTCCATTGAGGACGTGGACGAGGACGACTTCGCCGACGACGGCGGCGACGGCGATGATTTTTAAGGGAGGCGGAGCCTGAAACATGAGTTATGTGGAATTTGACGCCATCAAGATCGGCGTCGCTTCCCCGGAGATGATCCGGGAGTGGTCCTACGGCGAGGTGAAAAAGCCGGAGACCATCAACTACCGCACCCTCAAGCCCGAGCGGGACGGCCTCTTCTGCGAGCGCATCTTCGGGCCCACCAAGGACTGGGAGTGCCACTGCGGCAAGTACAAGAAAATCCGCTACAAGGGCAAGATCTGCGACCGCTGCGGCGTGGAGGTCACCCGGGCCAAGGTCCGCCGGGAGCGCATGGGCCATATCGAGCTGGCCACCCCGGTCAGCCACATCTGGTATTTCAAGGGCATCCCCTCCCGCATGGGGCTCCTGCTGGACATCAGCCCCCGCATTCTGGAGAAGGTGCTCTACTTTGCAAACTATATCGTCACCGACCCCGGGGAGACCCCCCTTATCAGGAACCAGATCCTCTCCGAGAAGGAATACCGGGATATGAGGGAGAAGTATGAGGACGACTTCCAGGCCGGTATGGGCGCGGAGGCGGTGAAAAAGCTCCTCCAGGACATCGACCTGGTCCAGCTCAGCGACCAGCTCCACGCCGAGCTCAAGGGCGCCTCCGGACAGAAGAAGGCCCGCATCGTCAAGCGCCTGGAGGTGGTGGACGCCTTCCGCATTTCCGGCAACAAGCCGGAGTGGATGGTCATCGACATCCTGCCGGTGATCCCGCCGGAGATCCGCCCCATGGTCCAGCTGGACGGCGGACGCTTCGCCACCAGCGACCTCAACGACCTCTACCGCCGGGTCATCAACCGCAACAACCGCCTCAAACGGCTCATCCAGCTCAACGCGCCGGACATCATCGTGCGCAATGAGAAGCGGATGCTCCAGGAGGCTGTGGACGCCCTCATCGACAACGGCCGCCGGGGCCGGGCGGTGACGGGGGCCAACAACCGGGCCCTCAAATCCCTCTCCGACATGCTCAAGGGCAAGCAGGGCCGCTTCCGGCAGAACCTGCTGGGCAAGCGGGTGGACTACTCCGGCCGGTCCGTCATCGTCGTCGGGCCGGAGCTCAAAATCTACCAGTGCGGCCTGCCCAAGGAGATGGCCCTGGAGCTCTTCCGCCCCTTCATCATGAAGAAGCTGGTGGAGGACGGGGCCGCCAACAACATCAAATCCGCCAAGAAGATGGTGGATAAGGGCAAGGCCGAGGTCTGGGACGCCCTGGACGTGGTCATCAAGGACCACCCCGTGATGCTCAACCGCGCGCCGACGCTCCACCGCCTGGGCATCCAGGCCTTCGAGCCGGTGCTGGTGGAGGGCCGGGCCATCAAGCTCCACCCCCTG
>CAJUOA010000064.1 GCA_910587785.1 uncultured Oscillospiraceae bacterium
GCACTGCTGCTGGAGTGCCGCATCCCGTGCAAGAGCCTGTTCCGCACCTTCTTCCTGAGCCCCATGATGGTGCCGGTGGCGTCGGTGGTGCTCATCTGGCAGGTGGTGTTCCACTACCGGGGGACCCTCAATGTGATCCTGGCCAATTTCGGGGTGGACCCGGTGGACTGGATCAACTCCCCCCACTGCCTGATGGTGATCGTGGTGCTCTTCCTGTGGAAGAACCTGGGGTACAACATGATCCTCTTCATGGCGGCGCTCAACAACATCCCCAAGGCGCTGCTGGAGGTGGCGGACGTGGAGGGGGCCTCGGCGGTCCACAAGTTCTTCAACATCAAGCTGCGCTACCTCTCGCCCACGGTGCTGTTCGTGGCGATCCTGTCCATCATCAACTCCTTCAAGGTCTTCCGGGAGGTCTACCTCCTCACCGGGGACTACCCCTATGAGGGGCTGTACATGATGCAGCACTTCATGAACAACACCTTCAACAACAACCTGGACTATCAGAAGATGTCCACGGCGGCGGTGCTGATGGCGCTGGTGATGGTGGCCCTCATCGCCCTGCTCTTCAAAGCGGAGGATATCTTCGGAAAGGACGTGGAGGGATAGGGATGAAGAAAAAACGCTATTTCGGCCGCTTCGCCCTGACACTGCTGGCGGCGGGGTTCGCCATCGCCTTCCTGCTCCCCACGGTGCTGACCATCTCCAACTCCTTCATGACCCAGAGCGAGATCAGCGCCAACTACGGTCAGGTGTTCAAAAACATCTCCGGCAGCGAGGGCAAGACCTACATCGCCGAGACGGTGAACCTGAAGTTCATCCCCGACAAAGTCAGTATCAGCCAGTACGTCACCACCCTCATCAAGAGCCCGGACTACCTGCTGAAATTCTGGAACTCCGTGATCCTGGTGGTGCCCATCGTGCTCTTACAGCTGGCCGTGGCGTCTGTAACGGCCTACGGCTTTACCCGCTGGCGGGGGAAGGTGCGGGGCTTTCTGTTCTTCTTCTACGTCATACTGATGCTCATGCCCACCCAAGTGACCCTGGTGCCCAACTACCTGGTCAGCGACTGGCTGGGGATCCTGAACACCCGCTGGGCCATCATCTTCCCGGGCATGTTCGCTCCGTTTTCCGTGTTTCTGCTGACCAAGTCCATGCGGCGCATTCCCGCCTCCCTCATCGAGGCGGCGAAGCTGGACGGGTCCAGCGAGTGGCAGGTGTTCAAGGACATCTGTCTGCCCCAGTGCCGGAGCGCCCTGTACTCGGTGGCGATCCTGGTGTTCATCGACTACTGGAACATGGTGGAACAGCCCATTGTCCTGCTGCCGGACGCCAACCAGCAGCCTTTGAGCGTCTACCTCTCCACCATCAACGCCAACGAGGTGGGCCTGGCCTTTGCCATCGCCACCATCTACATGGTGCCCTGCCTGCTGCTGTTCCTCCACGGGGAGGACTACCTGGTGGAGGGCATCGCGCACCAGGGGTCGGTGAAGGGGTAAGCACCATCGTCTCAGGCGCGGAGCGCAGGAAAAAAGTTTCGTCCACCTTTTCAAAGGTGGCGGGTCCAGGGCGGAGCCCTGGTGGGTTTGGGCGAAGCCCAACATTCATTCCTATTAAACTCGTTCCCAGCAAAGGAGGAAAAGCTTGTGGAAGTGACAGAAAAATCCAAAAAGAGGGAGCTCATCAAGTCCATCGCCATCGTCTTTTTGGTGGTGCTGCTGATACTGACCTTCTTTTCCGGGACTATCATGAACTACTCCCTGCCGGAGGTGGCCACCCAGGTGGTCAGCGGCGGGACCATCAACGCCAAGATCCGCGGCAGCGGCACTGTGGCGGCAAATGAGAATTATGAGGTGGTCATCAACCAGACCCGGGAGGTCCGGTCCGTGTGCGTGAAGGCGGGCGACAAGGTGGCCGAGGGCGACCTGCTGTTCGTCCTGGGGGACATGGAGAGCCAGGAGCTCCAGGACGCCCAGGAGCAGCTGCGCAAGCTGAACCTGGATTATCAGAAGCAGGTGCTCAATTTCTCCAAGGAGTACGCGGAGAACGACCGGAGCGTGGCCATCATCCGGGAGGACCTGGAGAAGGCCATCGCCAAGCGGGACGCCAATCAGGTGACAGACAGCGACATCTCCTACGCCAAGGGGGACCTGGCAGCGGCGAAAAACGAGCTGAGCCAGATTGAACTGATGCTGGCGGACCTGAACAGCCTCCAGACGGACAATGAGAAGTACACCCAGGCCAAGGCCAAGGTGGACGAGCTCAAGGCCAGGGAAACCGAGCTCCAGGGCAAGATTGAGTCCCTCAATACCACCATTGACGGCTACCGGGAGGATCTGGGGAAGCTGGAGAGCGGCATCACGCTGGACAGCCAGAGGAAGATTCAGGATGCGCAGAATGCCCTCCAGCAGGCGCAGATGAAGTGGCAGACGGATTGGACTGCGTACCAGATCTTTATGGAAGAGCTGATGCACGTAATCAATCAGATGTGGACCAGCACTCCGCATAATTTTAGTCCCAGCGAACAGATCGCCATTGACGGACAGCTCAAACAATGGGAGCTGATAGGTGATAAAACCGAAGCAGACCAGAAGCCGGGGACCGGTGATACGACAGGCACACAGCCTGCCGCAGGTGCTCGGACCATTCCCGATTTTCCCGCTAACAGCCAGTACACCGTCAGCCAATACCGCACCGCCTATGATGCCCTCATCGATGACCAGACCGACGTTGCGGCCAAGCAGGAGGCACTGAACCGGGCCCAGCAGGACCAGTCCCAGGGGGCTGGTACGGCGGCCCAGCAGCGCCAGCAGATCGAAAGTAAGATCAACGCCACCCAGAACGACATCTCCTCCATCCAAGGCGATGTGTCCATCGTCCAGAGCCAGCTCCGGGACGCCGAGGCCCAGCTGGAGGCCGCCTCCGGCGAGAATACCCAGCTCAAGCAGCAGATCAAGACCTACGAGGCCAGCAAGCGGCAGCAGGAGGCCAATATCACCACCTTCCAGGAGCACCTGACGGAGCTGGAGGAGAAAAAGAAACTCTACGATGAAGCCCAGACCACCATCGACACCAAGCAGCAGGAGCTGGAGACCGCCCTCAGCGGCAAGGACATCGACAAGCAGCTGGACAACCTGGAGCTCCAGGGGACGCGCCTCCAGATCGAGCAGCAGCAGATGCTGGTGGACAAGTACAAGGCCGACAGCGTGGACACGGAGATCAAATCCAAGGTCTCCGGCATCATCAGCGCCGTCAACGTCACCGCCGGCAAGGACACCACCTCCGGCGAGGCTATGGCCGTCATCGACGTCATCGACCGGGGCTATACCATCAAGGTCTCCGTCACCAACGACCAGGCCAAGCAGGTCAAGGTGGGCGACTCGGCCGATGTGACCAACTACCGCTGGGGCAACGACGTCTCCGCCGTGCTGGAGGCCATCACCGCCGACCCCTCCGCCCCGGGGCAGAAGAAGCTTCTGGTCTTCCGGGTCTCCGGCGAGATCGAAGCGGGGACCAATATCAGCCTCTCCATCGGGCAGAGGAGCGAGACCTTTGACACCATCGTGCCCAAGAGCGCCCTGCGGGAGGACGCCAACGGCAACTTCGTGCTCATCATCACCAGCCGCAACACGCCTCTCGGCAACCGCTACATCGCCAACCGTGTGGACGTGGAGGTCCTGGCGGAGGACGACACCAGCGCGGCCGTCTCCGGCCTCTCCGCCAACGACTATGTCATCACCACCTCCAGCAAGCCCCTGGACGCCGGGACCCAGGTGAGGATGGTGGAGAACACATGATGAAGCGCCTTCTTCAGAAGCTCCGGGAGGATATTCGCGGCTTCGGCTTCAAGCAGTGGTTCCTCATCATCCTGAATGCGGCGCTGGTTCTGGCCGCCGCCGCGTCCCTGGCTGGACTGCGGATGGTGGCGGGGACCCTGGAGAGCCTCACCGCCGCAGAGCGCTTCCAGGGGGACGGGGAGCTGCGCTACGCCCAGATCGCCTGCTATCTCCCCGTGGGGGACGGGAAGACGGAGGACGACATCTACACCTTCCACCAGAGCCTGGAGAGCCGCCTGGTGGAGCAGTCCCTGAAGGCCGCGGAGAACGGCAGGCTCTACCTGGACGCCTACTGCGGCACCGGCAAGGTGACCATCACCGGCGAGACCGGCTCCGCCTCCGTGGAGGCCGTGGGCGTGGGGGGGGACTTCTTCTACTTCCACCCCCTCCAGCTGCGAAGCGGGTCCTACATCCGCTCCGGCGACATCATGGACGACCTGGTGGTGCTGGACGAGGAGACCGCCTGGCGCATCTTCGGCGGCACGGACCTCACGGGCATGACCGTGACCATCAACGACAAGGCCTTCGTGGTGGGCGGAGTGGTCCACAGGGAGGACGACTTCGCCTCCAAGCGGGCCTACAGCGGCGAGGGGGGCATCTTCCTCTCCTTCACCGCCCTCACCCGCCTGCTGGAGGACACCCGCATCAGCTGCTATGAGATCGTCATGCCGGACCCCATCTCCGGCTTTGCCAAGGGGCTGGTCAGCGATGTCTTCCCGGTGGGGAACGGCGACGTGGTGCAAAACAGCGGCCGGTACAGCCCGGTGAGCCTTCTGACAGTGCTGAAAAACTTCCCCGGGCGGTCCATGCGCCTCAACGGCGTGATCTACCCCTACTGGGAGAACGCCGCCCGGCTGACCGAGGACTACGCCGCACTGCTGCTGCTGGCGGCGGCGGTGTTCCTCCTCATCCCCCTGCTCTTCCTCATCACGGCGGTCATCCGATATGTCCGCTGGACCTACCGCTTCGCCAAGGCCAAGATCCCGGAGAAGGTGGAGGAGGCCGTGGAGAAGCACCGCGAGGAGCGGCTGGAGAAAAAATTAGAGAACAAAGCCGGAGGTGACGGCGATGGCTAATCTGAGCTTTCAAAACATCAAGAAGGTCTATGACAACTCCGTGGTGGCGGTCCAGGAATTCAACCTGGAGATCGCGGACAAGGAGTTCATCGTGCTGGTAGGGCCCTCCGGGTGCGGCAAGTCCACCACCCTGCGCATGGTGGCGGGGCTGGAGGAGATCACCGGGGGGGAGCTCTACATCGGCGGGAAAAAGGTCAATACCACTCCTCCCAAGGACCGGGATATCGCCATGGTCTTCCAGAACTATGCCCTCTACCCCCATATGACCATCTACGACAACATCGCCTATGGGCTGCGGCTCCGCAAGTTCCCCAAGCGGGTCATCGACCAGAAGGTCCGGGAGGCGGCGGAGATCCTCGACATCTCCGAGCTCCTCAAGCGCAAGCCCAAGGCCCTCTCCGGCGGTCAGCAGCAGCGGGTGGCCATTGGACGGGCCATCGTCCGGGAGCCCCAGGTGTTTTTGATGGACGAGCCCCTGTCCAACCTGGACGCAAAGCTGCGCAATCAGATGCGCTCTGAGATCATCAAGCTCCGGCAGAAGCTGAACACCACCTTTATCTACGTCACCCACGACCAGACCGAGGCCATGACCCTGGGGGACCGGATCGTCATCATGAAAGACGGCTTCGTCCAGCAGGTGGGGACGCCCCAGGAGGTGTTCCACCACCCGTCGAACATCTTCGTGGCCGGGTTCATCGGCATGCCTCAGATGAACTTCTTCGACGCCCGGCTGACTCGCACCGGGGACCGCTACGCCGTGGAACTGGGGGGCGCGCAGATCGAGCTCTCCCCGGAGAAAGCGGCCCGCCTTTTGGCCCGGGAGGTCCAGAGCCAGGAGGTCACCCTGGGGGTGCGTCCGGAGCATATTGCCCTTACCGAGTCTGAAAACGCCGTCTTCGCGGCGGTGGATGTCTCCGAGATGATGGGCAGCGCCGTCCACATCCATGTGGACGCCTGCGAGAGGGATGTGGTGATCGTGGTCCCCGTCTCCGAGGAGGAGGCCAAGGAGGCCGGCGAGCGCTTCCGGCGGGGTGCGCCGGTGCGGTTCACCTTCCGGGGGAGCGCCGCCCACCTCTTTGATAAGGAGACGGGCATGAACCTGGAACAGCAGGGAGTCGCGGACCCCTTTGAATAACGCATAGCGTCCCGGGGGCTTGATGCCCCCGGGATTCTTTTGTGCGCTTTGACGGCGCACCCCCTTGTACAGCTTTTGGCCGTTACACACCGGCCGCGTAACGGTGTTTCGTCCGAAATCAATAAAACACGTTTGAAATTTTTCTTGGACCGTCCCCCACTCCAGCCAACACAGAGCCAAAATATCGCGGGAAAACTGTAAATTTTGCCATTGACAAACAGAAAGTGCGGTGGTATCCTTTGGTACATAAATATTCATTTCGTATGAATATTTTCCCTCCGTGTTGAAACCCAAAATGAGGAAAGGTGAGAGAAATGAAAAAGACCCGCACCCCGCAGCGGGCGCTGGCGGCGCTTCTGGCGCTGATCCTGGCGTTGTCGCTGACCTGGACCCCGGCCATGGCTGCCGAGGCCGATGAGCCCCCCTCCGGGAGCTTCGTCAACACCTCCGGCGACGGCGGCGAGAATGCCGTCAGCCTCGCCGCGGCGAGGACCTTCAAGGCGTCCATTCCCGTGGACATGTCCGAGGAGGAGGCCGCTCAGGCGGCGGAAAACGTCCTCTGGACTCTGACCCGGGACGAAAACAAGCCCTATCAGGACAAAGACCTCTACCCCGGACAGACCCAGGGCGGCGAGCTCACCGCATGGAACTGCTCCAACGGTGAGACCCCCTTATTCTCCAACGTGGAGACTGCCGCTGAGACGGTGGACGGTCAGGTGTATCTGACCGTAACCTTTGAGAACAGCGTCTACTTCATGACCAAGGACCGTCAGAGCGGCGAGTGGACCGCCGACCCCAGCGCGCCCCACGCCAACGGCGGCGCTTATACCGATATGTGCGGCTGGTTCGACCTCACCGCCCTGCTGGACGATGCGCCCTTGGGCTCTGTGAACGTGAAAGTGGCCCCCTACGACAGCTTCCACCTCATGAGCGAGGTCTATGAGGAGATCGACGCCATGGTGGATTTCGCCGCCGGGAACACGGACCTCTATGTGGAAAAGTTCTCCATGGGCTCCAGCGCTGGGGACAACGGGCAGAAGAGCCTGGATATGCCCTACCTGATCGTGGCCAAGGACAAGGCCGCTGTGGAGAAGTGGAAATCCATCAAGGCTGAGGCGGAGAGCGACCCCTCCGGCCTCATTGCCAAGATCGAAAACGGCTCCCTGGGTGATTACCAGGTGCCCGTCATGTACTCCAACATCCACGCCAACGAGGTGGCCGCCTCTGACGGCATTCTGGAGTTCGCCTGGATGCTCCTGAATGCCGCCGCAGGCGAGGGCGTCATCGACTACGACAAGCTCACCGGCTTCACCGCCGAGGGCGAGGCGGAGCTTGCCAAGCAGATGGGCCCCGCCGGCGAGGCTGATTCCGTGGCCGTGCCCGACCTGGTGAAGGACACCGCCACCTATCTGGGCTACATCAAGGCCGGGGGCTCCTCCATCTCCGCCCCCGTGGACCTGGAGAGGTACTACACCATCGAGACCGAGACCGTGGACCTGGACGCGCTCCTGGAGGACGTGTTCTTTCTCATCGTCCCCGAGGAGAACGTGGAGGGCCGGACCTATCTGACCCGCACCTCCTCCGGCGGCTTTGACCTCAACCGGGACAACTCCTTCCAGACCCAGGCGGAGACACAGAATATGACCGCCCTCATCGCCCAGTGGAACCCTGTCAGCTTCACTGAGTTCCACGGCCGGGTGCAGACCTTCCAGTGCGAGCCCTGCGATCCGCCCCACGAGCCCAATTTTGAGTATGACCTTTTGGCAGAGCACCTCATGACCGGCGGCGAGGCGCTGGGCATTGCCGCTGTCGCCAACAACGACGGCTATAACAGCTACGTCATCCCCCAGCGGGACTATCTCTCCTACACTGGCGAGAAGACCGAAAACGGCGAGGACAAGACCTGCTGGTATGACCCCTGGGACGATATGTCTACCAGCTATACGCCCCAGTACGCCATGCTCCACGGCACCGTGGCCTACACTGTCGAGGTGCCTGCCTACAATGACCACACTGTTCAGGCTGTGGCCTACGGACAGCTGGGACAGTCCCACTACATCGCGGAGAACAAGGAGTCCTATCTCCTGGCCCAGACCAAGATTTTGGAGCGGGGCGTCACCAACGCCAACTCCAACGCCTATGAGCTGGTGGGGCAGTGGTTCTGCGACCAGTACGACGTGGAGGGCGCGGAGAGCGAGCTGTTCCGCCCCGTCTACGACGGCGAGGGGCAGAACGGCAACTTCTACCCCGAGTGCTACATCATCCCCCTGGACGGCGAGAACCAGTCCAACCTCCAGGACGCCTACGAGATGGTGGAGTACCTCATCCGCAACGGCGTGAAGGTCCACCTCACAGGCGAGGCCGCCGCCTATGACGGCGTGGAGTACCCCGCCGGGACCGCCGTGGTATCCATGTACCAGGCCAAGCGTTCCGTAGCCAACAGCGTGCTCTACGACGGCACGGTCATCACCGGATGGCCTGTGCTCTACTCCGAGGGAATCACCGCCTTCAGCCACACCCGGGGCTTCGACATGGCCGTCTGCGCCGAGAACGCCGCCTATGAGGAGATTATGGACGCCGCCGGCGGCGCGGTTCTGGATGCCATTCCCTCCGGCGCCACGCTTTCTGTTTACAACGACTACGGCCAGGGTGAGCCGGAGGACGGTGAGCCGGTGGTCCTCAGGAACAGCTCCCAAGACTCCACCGCCGCAGTCAACGCCCTGCTGAAAGCGGGCAAGAGCGTGTCCCTCATCCCCACCGGCAGATACGCCGGGAATTTCCTGGTCTCTGCTGAGGATTGGCGGAGCGTCTCCGGCGACTACATCATTACCGGCGAGTATGTGCCTGCCGCTGTCACCGAAGCGCCCTCTGTGCCGGTCACCAAGGCCCCGGTGGTCTACATCTGCGGCAAGCCGGAACAGAACGGCTCCGGCTTTGTGGATGCCGCCCTGGTCAGCGGCTCCTATGAGTACAACTATGACCGGCAGGCGATCGCCCAGCTGGGCTTTGAGGTCACCACGGACCCCGCTGCGGCGGATATCATCATCGGCGCCGCCGCGCCCGAGGAGGCCGCTCTTGCAGCAATCAAGTCCGGTACGCCCTACATAGGCTATGGCAGGCGGGTGGCAAGCGCCGCCGCGTCCCTCTTCCCCGAGGGCGAGCTGGTTCGGGAGACGGTCAGCGCCTCCTCCATGGACGCTTTGGCTTATGTGACCTACCCTGCCGAGAGCTTGGTCACGGCAAGCTATGTCTCCGAGGGAGACGGCATCCTCTACGGCTACGGCGCGGGCTACTTCGCCGCCATTCCAGAGGGCGCGGAGGTCCTGGTGCAGATCGACGGCTCCAAGGAACCCCTGGAGGGCTTCCTCTGCGCTGACGGGGAGCACTTTGACGACTTCCTGAACAACTCTGTCCAGGCGATCGCCTACAAGGGCGAGGGGGCCGGCGGGGCGAAGCTGGATGTGGTGCTCTTCGCCAACACCCTGACCAACAAGGTCCATCAGCACGACGAGTTCAACTTTATCAGCAACGCCGCTTTTGCCGCTGTGGCGGGTACTGTTGAGGAGGAACCCGCCCAGGAGCCTGATTCTGAGGAGAATGACGCTATGACTTTGACCTATACCCCCGCTGAGTCCAGCGCCGCCGTGACTTGGGCGGACCTGAGCGCTGTCAACGGCCTGGTGATCCCAGGCGGCGCTGACAGTGCGGCTTCCGTCACCCGGGAGGAGGCTGTGGAGGTCCTGTACCGGACGGCTGTGGAAAACGGTATGGATGCCGTCACAATGGCTGAGTACCTCAACGCCTTCTCTGACAGGGGTGATATCTCAACCAACCGTATCCAGATGATGAACTGGGCTGTGGGGGCGGAGATCATCCTGGGGCGTGCCGGCGGCACCATCGATCCCAAGACCCCTGTTACCCAGGGGGAGCTTGCCCTGATGATTCAGCGCTTTCAGCCGATTTTGAGCAGTCTCGGATAAGGAAACAAAACGGAAGCACCGGCAGAAATCCCGCCGGTGCTTCCGTTTTTTTATGTTTTCAAATCCCCTCTGTCAGGAAGTCGATGGCCGTCTGCGCGTGAAGGGCGGCGGCGAGGGGGAGGGCGTCGGGGTCTACGGCGAAGCGGGGATTGTGGTTGGGGGCGGTGAAGCCTTTCGTCTCACTGCCCACGCCAACGTAGTAGTAACAGCCGGGGACGGCTTCGCTGAAATAGCCGAAGTCGTCGGTGCCCAGGGAGGGCTCGGGGAGCTCCAGGACGTTTTTGCCGCCCAGGAGCTTGGCGGCGGAGCGGCGGACCAGGCCGGTCATAGCGGGGTCGTTGAGACAGCCGGGGTAGCCGTCCACGAGGGTGATCTCCGCCTCTACGCCCATGGCGGCGGCGATGCCGGTGACCAGGGAGCGGAAGTCCGATTTGACGCGCGCGCGGGCGGGGCCGCCCATAGTGCGGAGGATGCCGGAGAGCCTCGCCTCCTCGGGGAGGATGTTCCCGGCGGTGCCGCTGTGGAAGGAGCCCACCGTGACTACCACGGGTTCTGTGGGGGAGGTGCGGCGGCTGGCGATGGTCTGAAGGGCGGTGATGAGCTGGGCTCCGGCGACGATGACGTCGGTGCCGAGGTGGGGCTTTGCGCCGTGGGAGCCGCGGCCGCGGAGGGTGATGGTGAAGGGGTTGGAGGCGGCGCAGATGGGGCCGGAGCGGACGGAGATGGTGCCGGTGGGGATGCCGCTCTCCACATGGCAGCAGAGCATGGCGTCCACATGGGGGGATTCCATGCAGCCGGAAGCGATCATGCGGGCGGCGCCGCCGTCGCCCTCCTCGTCGGGCTGGAAGAAGAGTTTTACGCTGCCGGGGAGGCCGGCGCGGTGTTTTTGCAGCAGTTCCGCCGCGCCCAGGAGGGCGGCGGTGTGGAAGTCGTGGCCGCAAGCGTGCATGACGCCGGGGGTCTGGGAGGCGTAGGGCAGGCCGGTCTCCTCTGTGATGGGGAGGGCGTCGATGTCCGCGCGGAAGCCGATGGTGCGGCCCGGACGGCCGCCCCGAATGATGGCCGCAGTGCCTGTGCCGGCCATGACGGCATATTCGATGCCCAGGTCCTCCAGGCGGCGGCGGATGAGGGAGGAAGTTTGGGTCTCTTCGTTGCCCAGTTCAGGGTGTTCATGGAGGGTGCAGAAAATGGTTTCCAGTGCAGGGATCAGTTCCTGCGCCTCCTGGATGAGTGTTTTTTCCATAGAGAGGTCCTTTCTATATCAGGGGATGTGGGAACACCAGGGCAGTATCGCCCGCACCGTGCCGGTGGCCCGGTAGTCTCTCAAAAGAAGTGTGCTTCCAGGAGGCGAAGCCAACGAAGAAGACTGAAGGGCCAGGGAGTAGCGGCGGCGCAGAGTCTGCCATCGGCCCGGGGAAGTCATTGGGAAAAGGAGGCTGTCAGGTCGTAGCGTCAACAAAAAAACAAATGAATGAAGGGGTCCGGACCATTGGTCCGGCGTCTTTTTGGTTACTTTTTCCACGTGGAAAAAGTAACCGGGGTCCGGGGCGAGGAGCCCCGGGGCTATCGAGCAGATGAAGCTATCCCTCAGAGGGGCTTTCCTCCCGGACATTGCCCAGGAAATACACCCCATCCGGAAGGCGGTAAAGTCCAGAGAGACGGTCGGAGAGCTGGAACGCTCCCCCGTGGTAGTAGACGGGCACGACCGGGACCTCCTGGAGGAGGATGGCCTCGGCGTCGTGGAGGTAGGCGTCGCGGACCTCCGGGGACTCGGCGGCGCGGGCGGCGTCCAGGAGGATGTCGAAGGCGTCACTGCGATAGCCGGAGAGGTTGGTCTCCCGGGTGCTCCGCCAGAAGTCCAGAAGGACCCCGGCATCGTTGCAGGAGGGAGTGAAGTCCCGGGCCGCGAGGGTGAAGGGCTCCGCGGAGGGCTCCTCTTCGCTGCCGGAGGCGTCCTCCGCCTCGGTGTCCTGGGCCTGCGCGGCGGCAAGGCGGGCGTCGAAGTCCTCCTGGGAGAGGCCCCGGGCCGTCACGGTCACGCCCAGCTCCCGCCGCCACAGGGCGCAGAGGGCGTTGGCCGCAGCCTGGGCCGCGTCGGATCTGACATAGATATACTCCACCGCCGGGAAGCCGCTGCCGTTGGGGTAGCCCGCCTGGGAGAGCAGGGTCCGGGCCTGGAGGCAGTCCGCCGTATAATCCTGTTCGCCGGGGACGGTGACCAGCTCCAGGCTGTGGGCGCGGAAATCCCAGTAGGGGGCGGGGAGCTCCGGCTCCACGGGGGCGCTGGGGTCGGGAAGGGTCGAGGGGGCCTCCTCTTCGGGCTCCTCCGGGGCGGGAGCGCCGTAGTCGGTGACGCCGTAGGGCACCACGCCGGAGGCCGCCCGGAGACGCGGGTCCCCGATGGCCTCCGTGACGGCGGCGGTGTCCACCGCCAGGCGGAAGGCCAGACGGACGGAGGGGTCGTCAAAGGGGGCCTGACGGGTGTTGAAGAGCACGCCGTAGACGCTGGTGACGGGCTCGGGGAGCCATGTGCCGCCGGCGGAGAGCTCCTGGAGGGCGGAGGCGGGCAGGTCCAGGACCAGGTCCCGGCTGCCGCCCTGGAATTTCAGGTACTCATCCTCCACGTCCCCGCCGGTGAAGAAGACCAGCTTCTCCGGGGCGGTCCTGGACGGGGAGTGGTAGGTCTCACTGGGCTCCAGGACCACCTGGGCGCGGCCAAACTGGACGGCAGTATAGGGCCCGTTGGTGACGGAGCCGTCGGAGGGCAGGTCCGTGGGCCTGGGCACGGTGTAGGGGCTGGCGCAGACCTCCTCCAGGAACCAGGCGCAGCTGCCCTCCAGGGAGACCACAAAGGTCCGCCGGTCCGGGGCGGAGACCGCCAGAAGGGAGGCGTCCCCCGTCTCCTGAACCTGACCGTAGCCCGCGATGGGGCTCAGCAGGGCGCGGTGGGGCACGTCGTTGGCCGGGTCCGCGATGCGCTGCCAGGCGGAGACGAAATCTCCGGCGGCAATGGGCCTCCCGTCGGACCACTGCAAGCCCTCCCGCAGGGTGAAGGTGTAGGTGGCGTTGCCGGCGTAGTCGGTCTCCACGGTATAGCTCTCCGCCTGGCCCGGGGCCAGGACCGCCCAGCCGTCGCCGCCGTCCTCCCAGCGCATCAGGTTCTCAAAGAGGTGGTGCAGGATGGTTTCCGTGCCCTGGGCGGTACTGCGGAGGGGGTCCAGGGTGTCGGCCTGCCCGGGAAGGGAGACGGAGAGGGTGAAGGGCTCCGGTTCCGCGTCCTCCGGGGGCTGGGGCTCCTCCTGTGCGCCGCAGGCGCTGAGCAGGAGCGTAAGGGCCAGGAGCAGTGCGAAGAGGATGGTTGGATATTTCATGGCTGTTCCTCGCGCTTCAGCGGGCCTGCCTGCCCTCGACGGGGACAAGCTGTCCGTCTTCGCCAAACGCCACCAGGCGGATGTCGTTTTTCGTGTGCTTGGCGATATTGTTCAGGCGCACCTGGCCGGGGTAGTCGGTGACCAGGGTGTAGGCCGCGCCCCGGCGCTTGGCCCGGCCCGTGCGGCCGATGCGGTGGACGTAGTACTCGTTCTCGTCGGGCACGTCGTAGTTGAAGACCGCGTCCACGTCGTCCACGTCGATGCCCCGGGCGGCCACGTCCGTGGCTACGAACACCCTCAGCTCCCCCCGGCGGAACCGGGCCATCACCTTCTCCCGCTTCTCCTGGGGGATGTCGCCGTGGATGCACTGGGCGTCCACGCCCCGCATTTGCAGGAGCTTCGTCACCCGCTCGGTGTTGCCCTTGGTGTTGCAGAAGATCATCACCCGGTCGTACTGCTCCAGCTCCAGAATCTTGGCGACGGTGTCCACCTTCTCGTTCATGGTCACCTCCAGGCGGTACTGGAGGATGTCGGGCTTGTTCTCCTCCTCCGCGCGGACGGTCACCTCCACCGGGTCCCGCTGGTAGACCCAGGCGATGTCCATCACTTCCCGGCTGATGGTGGCGGAGAAGAGGCCCAGGTTCTTCCGGTTCTTCATCTGGTCCAAGAGCTTCGTCACGTCGTGGATGAAGCCCATGTCCAGCATCCGGTCCGCCTCGTCCAGGATGGCGGTGCGGGCGCTGTCGATGCGCACCGTGCGGCGCTTCATGTGGTCCTGGAGGCGGCCGGGGGTGGCCACCACAATCTGGGGACGCTTCTTGAGCGCGTCGATCTGCCTGCCGATGGGCTGTCCGCCGTAGAGGCAGACCATGCGGATGCCGGGCTTGAACTGGGCAAGGTCCCGCATTTCAGAGGTGATCTGCATAGCCAGCTCCCGGGTGGGGGCCAGGACCACCGCCTGGACCTGGTCGGAGTCGATGTCGATGTGCTCGATGATGGGGATGCCGAAGGCGAAGGTCTTGCCGGTGCCCGTGGGGGCCTTGGCGGTCACGTCCTGCCAGTCCAGCATGGGAGGGATGCACCCGGCCTGGATGGGGGTGGATACCTCGTAGTTCTTTTTTTCCAGCGCGCGCATGACCTCCGCCGAGAGGCCCAGCGTGTCGAAGCGCACGCCCTGTGTAATTTCCATAACTTTGTCCTCGCGTTCTCTGTTTTGCTGTTAATCACTTTAGTCTATCATAGAAAGTATCCCCATGCAAGCCCATCCCCGGCGTTTTCCGGAAAATTCATCGTTTTTTTACGTTTTGCAGTACCTGACTTTTTTGTGGATTTTCACGTTGCACCGTTTCGTACAAGGTTTGGCCGTTACACACCTAATGTGTAACGGTGCTTCGTTACTAATTCAAAACAAAAAGGAGAAACATCATGAATCACACCAAAAACTATGGCCTGCCCCAGTGGGAGCTCAACGACCTCATCCGGATGGAGGACTTCAACAGCGCGATGGGCAATATCGAAAGCGGCATCGACGGGGCAAAGGCGGAGGCCAAGACCGCCGCCGCGGAGCTCCAGCGGCAGGTCACCGCCGCCAACACCAAGGCCGAAAATGCCCAGAGCGTGGCCAACGCCGCCGCAAAAAAGCCCTATGTGGTGGGGAGCTATGTGGGGACCGGGCGTGAGATGACCATCACTTTGGGCTTCCGCCCCGCGTTCCTCATCATCTCAGGCGTGACCCCCAGCTACAACACCAGCTCCACGGAGGGCTATGAGCGCTTTATCGCCTTCACCGGCGGGCAGACCATCCAGCAGAGAGTCGCCCTGACCAATACCGGGTTCACCGTCAAGCCCCGTTCCGGGCCCTACTACCCCTTCCTGGCGGATGAAAACCGGACCTATGAGTATATCGCGTTCAAGTAAATAGGGGAAACCCCCAAGGGCTTCGGCCCTTGGGGGTTTTTGCTTAAGGGGTGATTTTGACTGTTTTGATGGAATCAGGGAGTGGGAAGAACAGTGACTGCGACTCTCCAATCCTGCGTTCCAATCTCAACGTCATCAGCGTTGAAATACTTGAAGTTGAAGCGAGTGCCTTCCTCATTGAGGACCCAACTGGTACCATTCCACTTGGCAACTGTGGCCCACTCGGTCATCGTCATATCCGTCAGATTAAGGCCATCGCCCCAATCAGCCCAAGAGCCATCAGCCCTCTGGTACTTGACTCTCTTGGTGCCACTGGGCAGTTCAAAGGTAATCTGGTATGTCAATTGGTTATCCGCGCCGGAACCCGCAGGGGGAACGGCATAACCAGCAGTCCGAGCTTCCTCAGGAGTCATAACCGACCCGTCACCGTTCTTCAGAGCATTCTCGAAGGTCGTCCTGCTGGTCACAGGGATCGTGACAACGTGACTTGCCTTGTTGAACACAGGAACACCGACACCGGCATCCTTTAGCTTAGTCACCTCGGTAGCGCTGCCGCCGGTCTCGCTGGGAGTGACCAGATTGTCAGTCGTGACAGTGATGGTCACAGCAGAGGTCTGGTTCATGGGCACAGTGTAGGTGTAGGTGCCCTCGGTGATCACACCGACAGTGGCGCTCTCCGCAGCTTTAAGTGTCGTAGCACCGGCCTTGACTTCCTTGACATACTTACCGGCGTTCGCCTTCACAGTGAAGGTGACCGTATCGCCGGGGTTGGCCATCACGGGAGTGGCAGGATTGCCGTTGCAGGTAACGGTGGAATCATCGGGAGTCCAGGAGACCGTCACCGCAGAAGTAGCCTTCTTGACAACGCTCAGAGTCCACTCACCAGCGGTCAGACCGGAGATGTTGAGGGTGAAGGTCTTGGCAGTACCGTCAACGGTGACCGTGCCGCAGTCGATGGTCTTGGCGCCGCTGGTGGCGGTGAAGATGTACTCACCGCCGGCCTGGAGACCAGCCTTGGAAGTGACGTTCACAGTCACGTCGCCAGTGACACCGATCGCAGTAGAGCTAAGCACACGGCCGTCGCTCAGAACAGCAGTCGGGAAGCCGTTGCCGGGAGCACCGATACCAGTGCCGGTCTTCAGCTTGATAGCCTGGGCGTTGGCAATAGCGGTCTTCAGGGCATCCAGGTAGGTACCATCAGCCAGGTAAGCACGGAGCTGGGCGGCGGTATCGTCGTTGGCCTCGATGCCAGTCTTGATAGCGTTCAGCTCGCTCGTGAAGTCGCTCTCCTTGAGACCAGCGTCGCTGATCAGCTTCTTGGCGGCATCCATGGCATTCTTGGTCATCCCGGCAATGACAGTGGCCGTGCTACCACCCTCGTAGAACTCACCTGTGGAGACAGTCTCGTCCTCGTTGTGCACGGTGGCAGTGAGATACTGGATGTCATTGGTGTTACGGATGTTGAAAGCGTCAGGCATAGCCTCCCGGGTGTTCCAAGGCGTCACCTTGCCGTCCAGAGTGACATTCCAGACGATGTAGCCGTTCTGAGTAGCCTTGAACTGGTTGAGGTAAGTAGCGATGGTGGTGGCGGGGCTGGTGGTCACAATGAAGAGCTTGTTAGCGGTATCCATGTTGACACCGTTCACAGCGCCATCCAGCTTCGCGCCGGTCTTGGCCGCTTCCTTAACCAGGATGTAGACACGGGGCTCGCCCTGGTTGAGGGTGATGGTCAGCTGATAGCGCTGCTCGCCAGTTTCATTGGCAGGCTTCACGTCGTTGATCTGGTTGCGGGGGATCTCGACCCAGTTGGTGCCGTTCCACCACTCGAGCTTGTAGGTGACAACAGTACCGACATCAGCGGCGACGTCGATGATGTTGTTGGTCTCCTGAGCCTTGAGGGCAGCCTCATGGCTCATGGTGATCTTGTAGGGGTGGAGAGCAGTGCCGTCGCCGGAATCAGCGTCCAGAGTGCTCTTGCCCAGGAACTTGGTGTTGCTGGTAACGTTATCCTGCGCAGCGGGCAGAGCCTGGTACCAAGCGTCCTGAGCGAAGCTGTCGCGGGTACCGACGTTGCCGCTGACGGAGCGGAACTCACGGAAGGAGATCGCCCAGATCACGTTGCCGTTGTCATCGTAACGGACCAGGACCTCGTTGCGGGGCTCGAGGTCGAACAGGCCGGAGGTGTGGTTCCACATCTCGTTGGTCTTCTCGCCGACCGTGTTGGTGACATTGGGATCGGGGTTGCGGTAGAAGACCTCGGCGGCAGTCAGGTCGCCGTTGAGGGTGGGCACACCGCTGCCGTTGTAGCCCAGCTTATAGAGCTTGCTGCTGGCGGTGATGGTAGCGCCCTGACGGGCAACGATGTTGTTGATGTTGGTGGCATTCACCGGGCAGCCGTGGGCATCATTGCCGGGCACCTGCATGTCAACGCGGACGTGGTCGTTGGTCACGTTGGTCTGGGAGACGTAACCGGCCAGGTAGTTGTTGGCACGGATGTGGCTGGGCTCCATGCTCACGATCTTGTAGGTCACTTCACCGTCGGTGGTAGTGCCGATGGGATCCATGAAGTACATGCCAGCATGGCTCGTGGTGGTACCAGCGCTGGTACCGGTGACCTCATAGCTGCGCACGTTGGACTGACGCATGTCGACCCAAACGGTCTCAACAGCGCCGTTGCCGCGGATCATCTCAACCTGCTCCAGACCGACGCCCTGGATATTGCCGGAGACGAAGCCGGTGGAGGGGATGAAGACCTGCTCACTGGTGACGCGGGAGTCGAGGTACTTCTCGTTGAGCTCGACAACCACGACCTCAGCGGTGTAGTAGCGGGCGTTGCGGTCATTGGCGATAGTGGCGCCGGCCTGGATACCGACAGCGTAGACATCCTCGATGTAGCTGGGATCGACGGCGGGGATGTTGTTGTAGCCGGTGTAGGTGCGGACCACGTAGTTGTTCTGGCCGTTGACAGTCTTGCCGATGTTGTGCACGTAGTAGTACACGGTATCGGAGCGGCCCAGGACCTCGTAGCCCTTGCCGCCGTTGTTGGCGTTGTCGTCAACGGGATCGTTGTAGGCGATACTGCTCAGGCTGTAGGTGGTGTTGTACACGTTGCCGCAGGCGCTGCCGTCGCGGGTGGGGATGGCGTTGTTGACCATGTCGAGCATGGCGACCCGCTGGCTGACGCGATAGCTCTTGTCAACGGGGATCAGGTTGCCGTCCTCGATATTGGCAACGATGGTGCGGACGAAGTCGCCGCCGCCATTGTTGATGGTGCTGTTACCAAAGCCGGTGCGCAGGCGGCCCCAGGCATTGTTGCTGGTGGCATCGCCAATGAACAGGCTGCCGTTGTTGGTGACGTTGACATTCTGGAGACGGCCATCGATGTAAGCCTGGACGGCGTACTCGCGGGCGTTGACAGCCTGGTTGTACCAGCCGTCGGTGATGAGGACGAAGGAGCCGACATTGCCCTCAACGAAGGCAGCCAGGTTGCCGTCCAGATCATAGTACACGGTGTAGTTGGTGCCGATGACCATGTTGGCCACGCCGGAAGCAAGGCCGTCAGCGTGAGGATGGACAGCGGACTGCTTCTTCTCACCGATCTCGTTGTCCAGAGTGGCGGTGGAGGAGGCGCGGTTGATGGCGGTCACGCGGCCGGTGACGGTCTCAGCCAGCTGAGCGCGGAGATTGCCGTCGATCTTGGCGTAGATGACCACGTCATCGACATTCAGCACGTTCTCGCTGGCGGCCAGCTCCTTGCCGGAGACGGAAACCAGATCGTCGTCCTGGCTGACGATGTTGACCTTGTCAGAAGTGTGGTTGAACTTGGACTCAACGGCGCTGAGGGTCTTGCTGCTGCCGTTGGGAACGACCTTGCCGATGGTGTAGATGGTCTGAAGGACGTACTCAGCGATGCCGTCATTATCGTTGTCGATGATGATCAGGCGGTTGCCGAGGCCGTTGCTCTCGACCTGCTGGCGGGTCTCCTCGTTCTTGAGGTAGGTGGCGATGAAGTCCTCCCAACGGATCTCGTCGGAGATGTCGTCGGTGGCGGTGTAGGAAGCGGTACCCACATAGACCTCACCATTCAGCCAATTGCTGACCTTGTCGGCATCGGTAAAGATGGCCTTCAGGTTGTCCCAATCCTGCTGGGTCAGCTCGTCATCAAGAGAGATGGTTTTCACGTAAGTGTAGGTAGGACCATTCTGCTCAAGACGGGTATTCCACTGACTACGGTCGGTGCCAATGGTAGTGTCGGAGCTGTCGGTGCCGCTGACAACACCGATTTCACCGCCGAAGGGGGGCGTGGTGGCGTTTGCCTGGTACTTATACAGGCTACCGCCATTGTCACGGCGCATGGCGTAAGCCTGATACTGGGTCCACTCCAGGTCCATGACGTAGGTGATGCGCATACGGGCGGTCCAGCGAGTCACATAATCATAGTTGATGTAGTGCTCGGCACCGGCGATGCTGG
>CAJUOA010000065.1 GCA_910587785.1 uncultured Oscillospiraceae bacterium
CGCCTGTGGCTGGCTGCCACGAACATGGGGCAAATATATAGTAACAGGAGGAATCCGCCATGCTTCCGGCTCTGTTTCTGACCCTCGCCGCCCTTGCGTTCACCCTGTTCCGCCTGTGGGCCTGCCGCGCCCAGCTCCTGGACATGGCCCGCACCCTGGAGGAGACTCCAGCCGAGAGCAGCCTCCGCCTGACCGTGCGGCTGGAGAGCAGCGCCGTACGGCGGCTGTGTTGTGCGGTGAACCGGCGGCTGGATGAGGGCCGGGACCTTCGCCTGGAGACCCTGCGGGGGGAGCAGGAGCTGCGGTACACCATGGCCTGCATCTCCCACGACATCCGCCCCCCCTTGGCCGGGGCCATGGGCTATCTCCAGCTTCTGGAGGCCGAGCCGGAGCGCCGGGAGTACCTGGGCATCGTCTTAAAGCGGCTGGGGGAGCTGGAGGGACTGCTGGACGAGCTGTTTTTGTACACCCGCCTGCAGAGCGAGACGGCCCCTCTGGAGTGCCGGGAGACGGCGGCTCTGCCGCCCCTGTGGGACGCCCTGGCGGACCTCTGCCCCCAATTAGAGGCCGCGGGCATCACGCCGGACCTGCGCTTCAACCGGGAGGACATGACAGTCTGGGGGGACGCGGCGGCACTGGGCCGGATGTACCGGAACCTGACCGTCAACGCCCTGCGCCACGGCGGCGGGGGGCTGGTGATCTCCGGCGGGGACGGCGTGATCTGCTTCTCCAACCCCCTGGGACCAGGTCCCAGGCCCGACCCGGAGCATCTCTTTGACCGCTTCTACCAGGGCAGTCCCGCCCGGGGGAAGGGGGAGCCGGTCTGGGCCTCGCCATTGTGCGGGAGTTGATGGAGCGGATGGGGGCCCAGGCCTCCGCAGGGATCACAGGCAATACGCTGGAGATCAAGCTGACCTTTGCGCGCGGAGCATGAGGTGAATCGAGGGGGACGCGGGGCAGACTGCCCCGCGTCCCCCTGTTTTTTGAAAGTTTCCTTTGATAGCTGTCTTTTTCTGTACTATTCTGTGCTTGTAACAATAATACAGATAGAGACGGGAGGCGTTGCCCGCTTAAACGGAATATCCCTTGAGAAAATGCTCAATTTTTGAACGCTACCGTATGAGGAGGATTGACAATGAAGAGTGCTCTGACCATATCGGGGCTGACCGGCGAGAACGGCGCGGGCAAAAGCACCACCATCAACGCGGCCCTGGGCCTGATCGGGCGGGAGGCCGGCCGCTGTCCATCTCCGGCAGTGAGGAGCTGGACAGCGGCGCCAAGGAGGAGATCGGCGTGGTATTCGACGGGAGCAACTATCCCGACATTCGCTCCCCCCGGAAGATCAGCGCTGTGATGAAGCGTATCTACCGCTCGTGGGATGAGGCGGCGTTTTTTCAGCTTCTGAAGAAGCTCTCCCTGCCCCCGGACAAGCAGATCAGGCAGTTTTCCAAGGGGATGAAGATGAAATTGGCCATCTCCGCCGCCCTCTCCCACCACTCCAGACTCCTGATTCTGGACGAGGCCACCAGCGGCCTGGAGAAAATTGCCGACTACATCGTCTTTATCCACGCCGGGCGGGTGGTCTTTTCCAGGCCCAAGGACGAGCTGACCGAGCAGTACGGCATCCTCAAGTGCAGCGCGGCCCAGTTTGACGCGCTGGTGGCCGGCCGGGAGCAGGTGCAGAAAAAATATCCGAAGGCCATGGTGGTCCCTGCGGGATCGACGAGGTGGACCTGTGCGTGATCTTCGCCAACGCCCTGGACAACGCCATCGCCGCCTGCCGGTCCGCGGCGGGGGAGCGGTCCATCCGTATCACCGGGAGACAGCATAAGAAAACCTTAAGAAATTCCGCGGGGAAAGAGGTGGAAATCCGGCGGACATCGTGCTATAATGGCAGGAAAATCTTGAATTTGGAGGGAGCATATGGACAAGAAAAAAATGACCGGCATCGTGTCGTGGTACGGGGTCATCTATACCGTAATCACCCTGTTGAACAGTGTTTTATACCTCTGCAGCGGCATCTGCGAGGACCCCAGCGGCAACTGGCACGAGCTGGACAGAGCCATCATCCTCCTGATCGGCTTCGCGGCCTTTGGACTGTGTACGAGCCTGACGGTGAAGCCGCTGATTTTGCGGTATGTGATCGCCTACATTCCGTCCCAGCTGCTGGCGTTCGCCTATGTTTGGTTCACCGGACTGCGGGAGCCCTTGGCGAAGTCCGCCTATCAGGACATCTGGATCAACTTTACAGGACTTTTTGTGGTGCTGAGCCTTGTCAGCGCCGCTGCCAGCTTTTGGAAGAACAAGAAGCGCCGTCAGCAGTGAAAAGGGGACCAAACGATGGAACATCAGACAGTTATAGCGGAAACGGATCGGTTGATTCTGAGAAGATACAAAAAAGAGGACTTGCAGGACCTCTTCGCGTATCTATCCGACGCGGAAGTTGTAAAATATGAGCCGCATAGACCGCTGACCCTGGAGGAAACGGAAGAGGCGCTCCAATGGCGCATGGGAACCGAAGAGATGATCGCCGTGGAGTTGAAAGATTCCCACAGGCTCATCGGCAACGTCTATATGGGAAAGCGGGAATTCGAGACGGTGGAGCTCGGCTTTGTGTTCCACCGGAGCTATTGGGGGCACGGCTATGCCGCCGAGAGCTGCAGGGCCCTGATCCAGCAGGCATTTTCAAAGGGAGTGCACAGGATCTGCGCGGAGTGCGACCCCCGCAACGAGCGCTCCTGGAGGCTGCTGGAGGCCCTGGGCTTTCAGCGGGAGGGCCATTTGCGCCAAAACGTCTACTTTTGGAAGGATGAAGCCGGAGCGCCCCTTTGGAAGGACACCTATCTGTACGCTGAATTGAACGACGCGGCAGCGGCGCGGTACGGCCCGGGGGACGGCCCCGGCGCGGGCCTGAGCGCGGTGCGCCTCTCGTAAAGCACAGGTCCACGCCCCCCGCGTCCGTGAGGACGGGGGGGTCTTGCGAAAGGTGTCTTCACTGCGTTGACGGGCTAGACATTGCGTGCTATAATAGGGCAGAAAACGCAGAATCAAAAAGGAGGTCCTATTGTGTTCTCAAATCTTGACCGGTTGAAGCCCGGGCTCAAGCAGCTGGTGGCCGCCCTGCGGCAGACCTATCCCTACGCCTCCGTGCTCGCTGTGGCGGACGACAGCCGCTCATGGCGCATCAGCCGGAGCGGCACCAGCATCTCCACCGCCGGCATGGGCGGAGGGAGCGGCTTTGTGGTCCGGGTGTTCGACCACACGGGGTGCGCGGAGTACTCCTTCAACGAGTTTTCCGAGGCCCACATCCCCGACATCTGCGCCACCTTGGCCGAGCGCCTGCGGGAGCAGGCGGAGGCCCTGGGGGACATCGCCCCCCTGCCCACCCCCCTGCCCGTCGACGAGCCCGCGGAGCTCCGGGAGGCCACCGAGTGCCGCCGCCACCCCGCAGACATGGGGGACGAGGCCATCCTCAAGGAGCTGGACGCCATCCGCAAAAATGCCATGGCTATCGACGGGCGGGTGCTGGATGTGCAGGTGGGGGCCAGCTACCGCTCCTTCCGCAAGCTCTTCCTCTCGGAAAACCGGGACCTGGACCAGACGGTTACCTATATGACCGCCATGGTCTCCGCCGTGGCCGCCCGGGGGCAGGAGATGAAAAGCGCCTTCCGCGCCTTCGGCAGTCTCGGCGGGGCGGAGGTGCTCCAGCAGGCGGGGGAGGGGGCCGGAGAGGCCGTCCGCGCCGCCCTGGACCTGCTGGAGAGCGAACCCATCCCTCCGGGGGAGTACGAGTGCATCTGCGACCCGGGCACCACGGGCATGATCGTCCACGAGGCTTTCGGCCACGGCGTGGAGATGGACATGTTCGTCAAGGACCGGGCCCAGGCGAAGCACTTCGTGGATAAGCAGGTGGCAAGCGAGCTGGTCACCATGCACGACGGCGCCGTGGAGCAGACCGCCTTCCAGTTCTTTGACGACGAGGGCACCCTTACCGGCGACACGGTCATCATCGACAAGGGCATCCTCCGCCGGGGCATGTGCGACGCCCTCAGCGCCGGACGCCTGGGCGCCGCCCCCACCGGCAACGGCCGCCGGGAGAGCTTCGAGCGCAAGGCCTACACCCGCATGACCAACACCTACTTTGAGGCGGGGGAGTCCACTCTGGAGGAGATGATCGCCTCCGTGGACTACGGCTTCCTCCTGGAGAACGCCGCCAGCGGCATGGAGGACCCCAAAAACTGGGGCATCCAGTGCATGGTCACCATGGCCCGGGAGATCAGAGACGGGAAGCTCACCGGGAAGGTCTACTCCCCCATCGTGCTCACCGGGTACGTGCCCGATCTCCTCAAGAGCGTGTCCATGATGGGCAGAAAGATGGAGATCTCCGGCAGCGGCTCCTGCGGCAAGGGGGCCAAGGAGTGGGTCAAGGTCACCGACGGCGGCCCGTATATGAAGGCCCGCATCTCGCTGGGCTAAAGGAGGGAAGACGATGATTACCACGATCGCAAACATGCTGGGCCGGAAGAACGTCAAGCTCTGGCGCATCAAGGCAGTGGTGGAGGAGACGGCGGAGCTGTTCTTCGTCCGCCGTGAGCTGGACACCCGGCGCATCAAGGACACCCGCAAGTACGAGGTGACCCTCTTCCGGGACATGCCGGAGGGGCGGGCCTCCACCTCGGTGGTCCTCACCCCCTCCATGACGGAGGGGCAGATCGCCCGGGCCCTGGATCGGGCCTACGCCGCCGCCCAGTACGCGGCCAACCCTCCTTACCGCCTGCCCGACCCGGTGGAGGAGGCCCATGTGTCCAAGGACAGCCCCCTGGCGCGGCGGCCCCTCGCCGAGAGCGCGGGGATCATGGCCAAGGCCCTCTTCGCCCCGGACGTCCAGCCCGACGCCTTCGTCAACTCCGCCGAGATCTTCGTCAAGCGCGTCTCCTGCCGCATCCACGCCTCCACGGGCACCGACGTCTCCTATACCGACGCCCAGGTCAGCGGGGAGTTCGTGGTCCAGTGCCGGGAGCCGGAGGACGTGGAGATGTTCAACATGTTCTCCTTCGACACCCTGGATGAGCAGGGCCTCAGCGATAAGGTGGCCGAGGCCCTCCGCTTCGTGCGGGACCGGGCCCGGGCACAGCGGGTGCTGAAGAGCGGACAGTACGACCTGATCCTCAGCGGGAACTCCGTGGGATCTTTGCTGAGCTACTATGTGAGCCGCGCCTCCGCCGCCTCGGTGTACGCCCAGTACTCCACCTGGAAGCGGGGGGAGGACGTGCAGGGGGAGACCACCGGTGAGCGGCTGGACCTGACGCTCCAGTCCTCCGTGCCCTACAGCGATGAGGGCATCCCCATGCGGGACATGCACCTCATCCAGGACGGCAAGCTCCTGGGCTACCACGGCCCCGCCCAGTTCTGCCGGTACCTGCGGGTGCCCCCTACGGGGGAGTACCAGCGCTTGGTGTGCGCCAACGGCACGGTGCCCCTTGAGACGCTCAAGGGCAGCGCCTGCCTGTGGGTGGTGACCTTCTCCGCCTTCCAGACCAACGCCATGAGCGGCCACTTCGGCGGCGAGATCCGCCTTGCCTACCTCATTGAGGACGGCAAGGTGACGCCGGTGACCGGCGGCTCTGTCAGCGGGAACATCCTGGAGGCCCAGAAGGACCTGCGCTTCTCTACTGAGCGCTACACCTCCGCCCGGTACGACGGCCCCTACGCCGTGCGTCTGAAGAACGCCAGCGTGGCCGGGACTGCGGACTGATGACACAAAAAAGAGAGGACCTGTCCCCCAGGACAGGCCCTCTTTTTTGTTACCGTCTGTTTAAATACGCCTCCCGGGTCAGCTCCAGCTCCATGAGCTCCACCGGCCTGCCGAAGCGGACGTCCTGGGTGGTACCCACCTGCCGGAACCCGGCCCGCTTGTGGATGGCGATGGCCGGGGCGCGGGTGGTCTCGAAGGTGTTGTGGAGCGCCGGCACGCCGCAGGCCAAAAACGCCCGGCGTAGAAGGAGCTCCAATGCCTCGCTCCCCCAGCCCCGGCCCCGATAGGGGGCGTAGAGCACCACGCTCATGTCATAGCGCCCCTCGTCCGCGTCCCAGCGGAAGTTGACGTATCCGGCGAAGTCCCCGGTCTCCCGCACCCGGAGGAAGGCATAGAACTGCTCCGGCTCATGGCCCACCAGGCGCTGGTGCTTAGCGGCCCAGGTGCTCTCCGGCAGGTCGATGCACCCGGTGTCCGGGTGGTAGCCGCCGTAGGACACGTCCCACCCGGCGTTGTAGGCCATGGTTTCCGGGTCCTCCTGCATCCGCTGGGCGAACCACATGTCCTCCAAGCGGGGGATGTAGAGCGCCAGGGGGGAGGGGTGCTCCATGCGGCGGCAGTGGGCGGCAAAGGCGTCTTTGTCCAGCAGGAAGGTGAGGCCGTCATAAGCCCCGCCCCGGACCTTTCGGAGCCCCGGCTTGCGCCGGAACTCCCGGAAGCCCACCTTTTCCGCCAGGGCAGCCATCCGCCGGTTGCCGGACCAGGTTTGCAGATAGACCTCCCGGCACCCGGCGTCCAGGTGGTAGCGGACCCAGGCGGTCAGGGCCTTGGTGCCCCAGCCGCCGGACCAGTAGGCGCTGTCGTAGAGGTCGATCCCCAGGGTCCAGCGGCCCTGGGCGGGGTCTGTGGCGTTGTCGTGATTTTCCAGGATATTGCAGTCCTCGTCGATGGGGTAGTTGATGACGGTGCCAATATGCACACCCGCCGCGTCCACCTCGAACCGGCGGCGGAAGCCCTCCCGGAAGGTGCGGATCTGCTCCAGCTTCTTCTGCCGGAAGCCCTCCGGATCGTCGAAGGAGAGAGGCGCCCAGGGGCCGTCCCAGTCCTTCCAGGCCGTCTCCACGGTCCGCCAGCGGATGTGGTCGGCGATGTCGCTCTCTTTCATGTCGCGCAGGGTGATATCCTGGTAATTGATAACCATATTGTCTGAATTCCTCCATAAAAATTTGGAGGGCTTGTTGTCAGGCGTCCGCCCTCCGGGTACGCACTGCGGTCTGCTTCATGGTTTGGTCCATCCTTTCTTGTTTGATAGAGGCAGAATAGCAGATTTTGGCGGGACTGTCCAGTTACAGTTGTGTTACAGCGGAAGAAGTGCCCCGGAGGAACGCCGTTCCTCCGGGGCACTATGCGTTAGAACCGTCCCAGCGCCTCCTTCTCCGACATGGCGAAGTACTTGTAATCGATCCCTCCGGTGGTCATATCGCCCCAGGTGGTGTCGATATGATAGGTGGTCCCGTCCAGCTCCGCCACGGTCCAGATGTGGTCCGGGGTGGAGACGGTGGCGCAGTCGATGCCCTCCAGCTTCAGCAGGAGGTTGTAGGCCGCCGTGTACCCGTCGCAGACGGCCAGCCCCTCGTAGAAGACCCGCCAGCCGCTGTGGCTCATGGAGTCGTCGCCGCAGTCGTAGTCGAACCGGCAGTGCTCACAGATCCAGGTGTAGTAGAGCCGGGCGATGTCGTAATCGCTTGTTTCCGGCGTGATGGCCCCGCTCCGCCACATCTCGTCGTGGACCCGGGCGGCGGCCTCCATGGCGGCGGTCCGGTAGTGGTCCAGCTTGTCCGCGCCGTAGAGACTGCTGGAGAAGTCCACCACCAGCTCCCCGGTGGCGGGGGTGAAGGAGCACTGGACGGAGTTATAGGTCTGCTCCACATGGAGCCGGGCGGCGGAGAGGAAGGCACCCAGCAGCTCCGTCACCCCCTTCTGGTTGAGGGTGTTGGGGGGATAGCGCAGGGAGATGCGCCGCTCCCCCCGGGAGAGCATCCGGGCAATATCCGCCTCGATCTGGGTCCGGTCCCCGGCGGAGGGGGCGGAGTAGAAGGAGCTGTCACTGCGGACCAGGTGCTGCATGGAGAGGCCCTGGGCGCTGTAGGCGTCCTCATAGGTCCAGGGCAGGTCCCGGCGCAGTTCGCCGTAGACCAGCCGGGTCATCAAGGCCGCCGCCTCGCTCCGGGAGACCGGCTGATTTGGCAGGAAAGCCCCCCGCTCGTCGCTCCCCGCCGCGATGCCCCAGCGGTAGAGCCACAGGATGTCCTCCAGATAGGGGGTGTCCTCCGTCAGATCCGGCAGGTACCGGAGGTTGGCCATGCTCGCGGCCAGGACCTGATCGTTGGCGGACCTGCGGCGGTGGTCCTCCTCCTGGAAAATAGACTCCGGCAGGGTCCGGGCCAGGACGTGGGCAAGCTCTGCCCGGGTGATGTCCCGCTCCGGGTCCCGGAGGAAATCGCCGTCCACGACGGAGAGGGCCCCAAGGTACGCCGTGTAGGGGCTGTACCACGCCCCGCCCGGGCTGTACTGAGCGGGCCCCGCCTCGGCGTCGGCCCAGTCGTGGAGGCTGCGGAGCCGTGCGGCCATGGCCATGGCCTCGGCGGCGGTCATGGAGCTTGCCGGGGAGAAGTGGGTCTGGTCCTGCCCGCTGGTGAGCCCCAGCTCATAGAGGGCCTTCACATTGTCATAGTACCACTCCCGGGCGGGCACGTCCACAAACTGCCCTCCATAGGTGCGGACAGGGAAAAACGCCGCCTCCGCAGAGGCCGGGGCGGCCGTCAGGAGCAGGGCGGTCAGGACCATGGCGCAGGTCAAGAGGCGGTGCTTCATCGTGTTTCTCCTTTGTATGTAGTGTCCGCTTACGGGACCAGGATGTCCATATCGTCCAGGGTCAGGGGCCGCTGGTAGGGGTTGAAAGAGGCGTTGATGAGCTCCAGCACGGCCTCCGGCTCCAGGACGTAGTAGCTCCCTCCCTTATACCAGCCCGCCCCGTCGCCGGGGAGGGTATGGAAGTGGATGTTGGCGGTGCCCATGGTGAGGGCCTGCTCCCCCAGCCAAACCAGGTTGGAGAGCTCCAGGTCCGTCTCCACGTTCTGCTGGAAGATCTTGGCCAAGGCGGGGATCTTGTCCCAGTTGCCCAGCTGTAGGGTCTGAGCGGCCACGGCCTTGAGGAACTCCTGCTGGGTGCTGATGCGGCCGATGTCGGCGGTGGGGTAGCCGGAGCCGTCGTTGTTCTGCCGCCAGCGGACCACCTCCAGGGCCTCCTGCCCGGTCAGGTGCCGGGGGCCCTTGACGAAGTGGATGTGCAGGTCCTGGACCGGGTCGTCGTAGTCCATGTCCACGGGGATGTCGAAGTCCACGCCCTCGATGGCGTCCACCAGCTCCACGAAGGCCCTGAGGTCCACGGTGATATAATAGTCCACCGGGATGCCCAGCAGGTTGGAGATCTGCTCTATGGTGCTGGAGATGCCGCCGTGGTGGTAGGCGTTGTTGAGCTTCTTGACGGACCAGGTGACGTTGAGCAGGGTGTCCCGGGGGAGGCTGACGGCGTTGATGGAGCCGCCCTCCGCGTCCACGGCGGCGAGGATGTTGGTGTCACTGCCGCCGTTCTCGTCGTCCAGTCCGCCGATGAGGATGGTGTAGAAGCGCTTTTTCCGCTCTCCGGAGAGGGAGGCCGCGGCGGCGTCGCCGTTCCGGGGTTCCGAGGCGCTGTCGGGGTCCGCCTGGACGGCGGGGACCTCCTCCTTGAGCTCCGGCTCCTTGGAGAAGCACTTATACAGTCCGGCCAGGGCGATGAAGATGAAAAGACCGCTCACAGCGAGGACGGAGAGGGTCTGCAATGGGCTTGCGCGTCGTTTGCTGCGTCTCATGGGCATTCGGCTCCTTTATCTGCTGTGGAAGATGGGATATCCAAGGTTTCCCCTATTATACTTGAGAATGAGGGAGAAGACAAGGGGGTCCCGGAGATTTTTCCTGGAGACCCGGTCCGTCCGGCAGGACGGCCCTGTGCAGGGCCACCATTTACGGCCCCCCGTCTCCCTTTTCGGTGCGCCGCAGGAGCTCCTCCAGCAGGTCGGTCTGGCGGGAGAGGGTCTCCAGCATACCGGCGAGGGCCTCCTCCAGGGAGTCCCGGCGGGGGGCGGGAGTGGAGCGGATGGGGTGGATGTAGCGGCGCACCGGCGGCTCCGGGGTGCTCTGGACGGCGGCGGGAGCCAGCCTCGCTTCGCCGGCTGTCTGACGGCGGGCGGCTTGCTTAGGGCAGTATTTCATAGGGCGTTCCTCCTGCTTTTTGATCTCTGCTGGTACCGGGGTGGCGTCACGGACCGCCCCGGTACTTCTTCTGCGTGGCGATGCCGCCGCGGATGTGCCGCTCGGCCTTGTTCTGCTCCAGGACCTCCTTGACCTGGAGGTAGAGGCTCCTGTTGTAGATGGGCAGGCGCTCCTGGATGTCCTTATGTACGGAGGGGGCGAACGGGAACGGCGGAGGAGTTTCCCGGCGGCATGCTCCGGCATTCACTCTGTGGTTGCATGTCCCACTGGAATGTGGTATTCTTTTAGGATAAAACTGGTATTTATTTCCAGTTCGATTCGACAAAATTCGACAGAGGTGGCCACCCCACCAGAAGGAGCGGGCGATGCACACGATTTTTGATATGGACGCGACCTTCCGCCCCAGCAAGGCGTCGGAGTACACTGCGATGCAGCTGTGCCGGGTGCTGGAGCTGGAGGGCCTGTACGAGGGCGCCAACACCTACTGCTTCCTGCGGGGCATCCGGGTGCGGTGCCACCGGCTGTCCCTGATCCCCCGGCGCATCTGGGGGCTGACCCCGGAGGAGAAATTCCGCTACCTGCAATTTGCCTACTACATCGCCAAGGAGGCCCTGGCCTGTGAAAAGGCGGGGTTCTCTCTTTTTCGCTGTCTGGAGCGGCCCGGGGACCGGTTCCAGGACCTCTACCGGCGGATGCTGGAGGAGATCGCCGGGAAGGTCTCCGAGACCGTGCGGCAGGCCGCGTCCGGGGAGGCAGAGGCCAGCGCCGGGACTGTCCGGGCCCTCCAGCGGCAGACCGCCTGCCTGCGCCGCTGTCTCCGGGAGGAGGTGCCCCAGGGGGCGCTGGAGGCGGATGCGGAGCGCTTCCTGCAAGCGCTGGACCGGTACCTGGAGGAGCGGGAGGAGCCCGCCATGCCGCCGCTGACCTGCTGGGACCGCCTGCACCTGCTCCTCTGCTACGACCGGGATTTCTGCTGGGCGGAGGCCCTGCTCCAGGCCTGCCGGGACCTGGAGGAGGCCCTGGCCGGGGAGCAGGACGCCCCGGAGGACTATCTGGACATCCTTCTGGCCGCCCCCAGGCGGGAGGAGGCGGTCCTCCTCGCCTGGGTGGACGGCGCCATCCGGGAGCTGGGCCCGGAGGAGGCGCCCGCCCAGGAGCCCCCCAGCGCCGGGGCCTACCTCGCGGCCCTGGAGGTCTACGTGACCGAGCACCTGGAGGAGGTGACGGCCTCCGTGTACCGCAAACAGGAGGTGAGCCGGTGGGAGAAGGGCCGGGTCCTGCGGCGGTTCTTCTTCCTGCGGGGGAGCTGGAGCGCGGAGCGGGAGGCCGGGGGCCGCACCGCCCTGACCAAGCTGGAGCTGACGGCGGCCTACCAGGTGATGAGCTTCTCCCTGGCCAGCGCCAACGTCATCTCCCTCAAGCGGCGGCGGCATACGGCCCAATTGCAGACCTCGGGGAGGCTCTACCGGGAGCGGCGGGCCCAGGCCTACTGCCTCCGCGCATCGCAGAACGCCCCCTACAGCTATCACCTCCTCCGGCTGTGGACGGACGCCCGGCAGCTGCGCCTCACCGCGCAGCCGGAGCGCTCGGAACAGGTCATCAGCCTGGTATTGCTGGTCCAGCGCCGGTTGTTGGAGGCGGTCCTCACCGGCGGGGCCCTGGTCCTGCCCCGGACGGTCCGGGAGCGGTCCCGGGCGGTGGAGGCCCTGCTGGGCGGAGTGCTCTGTCCCGGCGCGGCGGAGGGGGGAGCGGGCTGGTTCTAAACGCCCGGCCCCGCTCATACCCTCTCCCAGAGAGGAGGGACGAGCATGACCGTCCGATTCCACCCCCCCAAGGACCCGGAGGCCTACCGGGAGCGTCTGCTGGACATCCTGGTCCAGGGTGCTCTGCCCCGGCTGCTGGAGGCCCTGGGTCAGCCGAAGGAGGCTGCGAAAGAGGGGGACACGCCGTGAACATCGCCGCCTACTGCCGGGTCTCCACGGACAAGGCCGACCAGCTGGGTAGTCTGGAGGCCCAGAAGGGCTTTTTCGTCGAGTACGCCCAGCGCACCGGCCACACCCTGGTCCGGCTCTACGCCGACGAGGGCCTCTCCGGCACCAAGGTCCGCCGCCGCGTCCAGTTCCAGCAGATGATGGCGGACGCGGAGCGGGGCCTCTTCCAGATGCTGGTGGTCAAGGACATCTCCCGCCTGGCCCGCAACACGGTGGACCTGCTCCAGAGCGTGCGGCGGCTGAAGGCCCTGGGCATCCAGACCCTGTTTCTCACGGCGGGGATGGACTCCCTGGGGGAGAGCGAGTTCGTGCTGACCCTCTTCGGGGCCCTGGCCCAGGAGGAGTCGGCCAATATGTCCAAGCGCATCAAGTTCGGCAAGCGGGTCAACGCCCAGCGGGGCAAGGTGCCCAATCTGGTCTACGGCTACCGCAAAAGCCCCGGGGACTGCTTCCACCTGACGGTGGACCGGGAGGAGGCGGAGGCGGTGCGGCAGATGTACCGCTGGTACATACAGGACGGCTGGGGGGCGGGGAAGATTGCCGCGGAGCTCAGCCGCCGGGGCCTTCGCACCAGGCAGGGCCGTCCCTGGAGCGCCAACGGCGTCAGCCGCATCCTGCAAAATCCCCTCTACACCGGCCGGGTGGTCAACGGGAAGCAGGAGGTGGCGGACTTCCTTACCAGCGAGCGCCGGGACCTGCCCCGGGAGGACTGGCTCATCGCGGAGCGGCCGGAGCTGCGCATCGTCAGCGACGAGGACTTCCGCGCGGCCCAGGCCCTCCGGGCGGGGCGGGCGAAGGCCCTCCGCGCCGGACGCCGGCACAGCAGTTCCCACCTTTTTTCCACCCTCATCCGCTGTAAAGCCTGCGGCTGGTCCTTCCGGCGCACCAGCCGGACGTACCGGAACACCTACGTCCGCTGGGTCTGCTCCCGGCGCAACGGGCAGGGGGCGGACCAGTGCGGCAACGCCGCCTCCGTGGATGAGGAGGCTCTGATGGACGCCCTGGACGCCCACTTTCGCGCCCTCCTGGGAGATCGGGAGCGGGTGAAGGCACGCCTGCGGCAGGCCCTGCGCCGCGCGGGCGGGGGCGGGGCGGAGGAGGGGCGGCGTCTGAGGGAGAAGCGGAAGCGCCTGGAGCGGACCCGGCAGAAGTACCTGGACCTCTTCGCGGAGGACGTCATCACCCGGCAGGAGCTGGAGGAGAAGCTGACCGGCACCCGGCGGGAGCTGGAGGCCGTCCAGGCCCGGCTGGAGGCCCTGGAGGCTTCCGCCGCCGGCGGGGAGCGCCTGGAGGCGGTGCTGGAGGACGTGCAGGACCTGCTCACCGTGCGGAGCCTCAGCAACGGGCAGATGCGTCAGCTGGTGGAGCGCATTGAGGTGGACAGCGGCGGGGCGGTGGAGATATATCTGGGCGGCGGGAACGCCTGAGAGGCTGATGGGATGCTGCGCCACTACACGGTCTGGTGCGTATCGAATGCACCTGGCATTGAAATAACAATGGGGGCAGGGCGTTTTCCCCGCCCCGCCCGATTGACAATCCCCCCGTCAAATGGTACAGTAGGGACAGTCCCTTCTCGGGGAGGGGCGACTTTGATGAGACGAGAGGAGAACCGACGCGATGCAACTGCCAAAGAGAAAAGACGTGCCCGTGGAGCTGACATGGGACCTGAGCGCCATCTACAACAGCGAGGACGCCATGCAGGCGGACCTGGAGAAGGTCCGGAAGCTGGCGGATGAGATCGAGCGCACCTACAAGGGCAGGCTGACCACGGCGGAGGCCATCTTGGCCTGCCTGGACAAGTACGGCGAGTGGATGAAGACCCTGGACCTGATGCGCAGCTGGTGCAACCTCGCCGCCTCGGTGGACTACGGCGACGGAGCGCTCCAGGAGCGGGACGCCGCCACCGCCCGGGCCGCGGCGGCCATGGGGAGCCGCCTGAGCTTCATCGACAGCGAGATCATCGCCCAGGACGAGGCGGTCCTGCGGGAGGCCGTAGCCCAGGGCGGGCCCGGCAAGCCCTATCTGGAGGACCTCCTCCGGCAGAAGCCCTACCAGCTCCAGCCGGAGACGGAGCGGGTGCTCTCGGCCCTGCGTCCGGCCCTGGGCGCACCCTACCAGATCTACAATATGGCCAAGCTTGCGGACATGAAGTTCCCCTCCTTCCGCGCGGCGGGGGAGGAGCACCCCCTGGGCTACTCCCTCTATGAGGACCACTACTCCCACGAGGGGGACACCGAGGTCCGCCGCGCCGCCTTCGACGCATTCTCCGCCAAGCTCCGTGAGTACGAGAACGTCACCGCCGCCGCCTACCAGGCCTGCGTGCAGGAGGAGAAGATCATGGCGGACCAGCGGGGCTATCAGTCCGTCTTTGACTACCTGCTCTTCGGCCAGAAGGTGAGCCGGGAGCTGTACGACCGGCAGATCGACCTCATCATGGAGAAGCTGGCCCCCCATATGCGCAGGTACGCCAAGCTCCTCCAGAAGGTCCACGGCCTGGACAAGATGACCTATGCGGACCTGAAGCTCCCGGTGGACCCGGGGTATGTGCCGCCGGTGAGCGTGGAGGGGTCGAAGAAGTATATCGTCGAGGGCCTTTCCGTCATGGGGGCGGACTACCAGGAGATGGTCCGCACGGCCTACCGGGAGCGCTGGGTGGACTTCGCCCAGAACCAGGGCAAATCCACCGGCGGCTTCTGCGCCAGCCCCTACGGAAGCCACTCCTTTATCCTCCTGACATGGCACGGGCAGATGAGCGACGTGTTCACCCTGGCCCACGAGCTGGGCCACGCGGGCCACTTCAAAGCCTGCAACAGCGCCCAGTCCGTCTTCGGCACCGGCGTCTCCTCCTACTTCGTGGAGGCCCCCTCCACCATGAACGAGCTCCTGCTGGGACACTACCTGCTCAAGACCAACCCGGACAAGCGCTTCCGCCGCTGGGTGCTCAGCAACATGGTGGGCAACACCTATTACCATAACTTCGTCACCCACCTGCTGGAGGCGGCCTACCAGCGGGAGGTCTACAAGATCGTAGACGCCGGGGGCGGCGTGCAGGCGGAGCGGCTCAACCAGCTCATGGGCGAGACCCTGAAGAAGTTCTGGGGCGGCGCCGTGGAGCTCACCGAGGGCGCGGAGCTGACCTGGATGCGCCAGCCCCACTACTATATGGGCCTCTACTCCTACACCTACAGCGCGGGCCTCACCGTGGCCACCCAGGCATGCAAGCGCATTGAACAGGAGGGGGCCCCGGCGGTGGAGGACTGGAAGCGGGTCCTGTCCGCGGGCGGCACCAAGACGCCCCTGGAGCTTGCGAAGATGGCGGGCGTGGACATCTCTACCGACGCGCCCCTGCTGGACACCATCGAGACCATCGGCGGGTATATCGACGAGATCTGCCGCCTGACGGAGGAGATCGGGTAAGAGGCCCCTTGAGGGGGGATGAGCGCTTCGAGATCATTGACGGCGAAAACTAAATAAGCGGTCCGGTCCGCTGTGGAAACAGCGTGACCGGAGACCAGCCGCCCCGGACGCCAAAGCGTCCGGGGCGATTTTTTTGCCTGGAGGTCCCTGCGGCGTGTTACAGATTCTGAAGCTTGCAGCAAAAAGGGAGCGGCGGCGCGCCGTTCCCTTTCACCACGTCTGTATGTACAGTGCTCTTGCTGATGCCGAATTTTTTTGCGGCCGCACGGACGGTGGCACGGTTTTCAATAATATAGGCGGCGAGCTCACAGGCGCGCTCCTCAATGTTTCCCTTCAAGAACCAACACGCTCCCTATCCCGATATGCCTCATGTATATGCGCGAAGAGGGGGGGAATATACCGGGACGGCGGGAGGCAGGCGGTCCGCTATTTTTGAAATTTCCTCTTGACAACCGCATACGACTGTGGTAGTATACAGATACACTACTCGAGTAGTATGAAAGGAGCCCGGCCATGGAAACGAAACTCTTTGACGCGGAACTGAAGGTGATGGGCGTCCTCTGGAGAGAGGGCGAGGCCACGGCCAAGCACATCGCCGCCGTATTGGGGGAGGAGGTAGGCTGGAACGTGAACACCACCTACACCCTTATCAAGCGGTGTATCAACAAGGGAGCCGTAGAGCGGCGGGAGCCGGGGTTTCTCTGCCGCCCCCTGGTGGCCCGGGAGACGGTGCAGGCGGCGGAGACCGACGAGCTCATCGGCAAACTCTTCGACGGCTCGGCGGACCAGCTCTTCGCGTCCCTCCTGGGGAGGAAAAAGCTCTCCGCGGTGCAGATCGAGCGCCTGCGGGAGATGGTAAAGGAGATGGAGTAGCATGAAACTGCTGAGCTTGATTGAGATGACCGTCTCCGGCGGCGCACTGATCCTGGCCGTCATGCTGGTGCGGGCCCTGGTCCTGGACAAGCTCCCCAAGCGGGCGTTTCTGGTGCTGTGGGCCCTGGCGGCGGCGCGGCTGCTGGTGCCGGTGGGCGTACCGTCGGCCCTGAGCGTCTGGACTCTGGCGGAGGAGCCGCTGCGGCAGGAGGCCGTGGAGATTCTGCCCCGGGAGAGCCCGGTGTGGATGGAGCCCGGCCCGGTATCGCCCGCCGTCCCCGCTGGGCCGGATGCCCAGCCCCCGGCGGAGGCGGAAAAACTGGACTTTCCGGTCTGGACGGCAGTGTGGCTTACGGGACTGTGCCTCTGCGCCGGATTCTACCTGCTGACGTACCTCCGGTGCCGCCGGGCCTTCCGGGAGGCGGTTCCGGTGGAGGACGAGGCGGTGGACCGCTATCTGGCGGAGCGGCCTCTCCGGCGGCGGGTGCAGGTGCGGCAGTGGGGCCGGGAGACCGGACCTATGACCTACGGAATCCTACGGCCTGTGATATTGCTTCCGAAAAATACGGATTGGAGCGATACGGAGCGCCTGCGCTACGTGCTGGAGCACGAGCTGGTCCACATCCGGCGGCTGGACGGACTTACCAAGCTGGTTTTGGCGGCGGCGGCCTGCGTCCACTGGTTCAACCCCCTCTCCTGGGCCATGCTGGCCCTGGCGGGCCGGGATATCGAGCTGAGCTGTGACGAGGCAGTGGTCCGCCGGTGCGGACTGGACCGGCGCTCCGCCTACGCCATGACCCTTATCGACCTGGAGGAGCAAAAGAGCGGCCTGGGCCCCTTTGCAAGCGCTTTCAGCAGAAACAACATGGAAGAAAGGATAAGGTCTATCATGAAATTAAAGAAGACATCCCTGCTGGCGGTGATGCTGGCAGTGGCGCTGGTGTGCGCTCTGGGGACAGTGTTTGTCACCTCGGCGGCGGAGAAACCGGACCTGCGCAGTTCCCTCACAGTCATTCCCAGCGAAAACTATACCGAAGAGGAGAGCCGGAAGCTGTTTTCCCTCTGGTTCGAGGGCTACGAGGACATGACCGTGACAGCGTTCCGGGAGAAGATGCGCGGGGAGCGGTCCGATGCGGACATGGAGCTCATCGAGCGCTTCTCCCTGGACGAGGACGTCTATGAACTGCCCGCCGGGAAGGAGGCCGATGCCCTGAAGGCGTTCAACGACTACTTCTTCGCTGTCTACGAGCCCCTTACGGCGGACTACTGGGAGATATGGTGCTTTGACGGGGATGGAGCCAACGGAATGCAGTATCAGTGCGACCTGACGGTCCTGGACGGCGACGCTCTGACGGTGGGAAAATATGAAGAGCTCCGTTACAAGGCGGAAGCGCTCCTCCGGCAGTCTTCGGGCGGCGATGAGGACGCTTCAGCGGCGGCGGCGCTGAGCACACCGGCCCTCCGGGTGGAAGCGCGCTTCTATTCCGGCACGGACGACGCGTTCCTCAGGGAAGCCTCCTCCAACGAATCCGCCGCCGCCTGGGACCGTCTCCTGACCCCCTACGTGCCCCTGGGGCTGACCTACACCTACGACGACCCGGACCACGACGGCAACGGCCTGACCATGTGGTTCGAGGGCAAAGAGGTTCGGGGCATCTTCGATGAGAAGGAGGGCGTCTGGATCAGCGAGCACATCGGGAACGGCTTCTCCGACGGCGCGGTGGAGCTCTACACCGTCTACACCGGCGGCGCCCTCACCGGACTGCGCCCCGCCACGCCGGAGGAGCAGGCGGAGTATGACGAGATACGGGACCGGAACACCGCCTCCCTGCAAAACGGGGGTGAGGAGGAGCGGGAGTTCCTCAACGCCACCCGGGCGGACTATGACGGCATCCTTGCCCTGCGGACGGCGGACTATGCGGGGCAGTCCCTGGCGGACTTCAACCAGCGCCTCCTGGACTGGGGCAATGAGAACGCAGACGCCTGGGACCGCATCAACTGCGACGTGATCTGGGACGACTACGCTGTGGAGCTGACGGAGGAGGAAAAAGCCTTCGTGTCCCTGACCTGCCGCCTCTCCGGCACGGAGAACGGGCAGAAGGTCCGGGCCCTCTACACCGGCGGCGAAGCGGCGGACCCGGGGTTTGCCGCCAAATTGCCCATGCTGCAGCATGTGGAGGACAGCGTCACCACCGCCTGGTGCGACCTGTACTATGACCTGACCTACCACGTCTCCGACCCCGCCGCCGTGACGGTAGGAGAGCGGGACCGGTGCGTGGCGGCTATGGAGCAGGCCATCAGCGATTTCTGGTGGGCCACCCCCATGGATGAGCTCCTGGGCATGACGGAGGAGGATATCGTCGTGCGCTTCAACGCCTGGGCGGCGGACTGCGGCACGGACCATGTGTCCTTCTGCCACGTCACCGGGGACCATGTCCATTACGAGTGCGCCGACGAGCGCGGCTACCACGACGAGGTACACCACGCGGAGGAGCATCATTCCGGGCATCATTCTTAAAGACAGCGAAGGCCGCTCCCACAGAAGGGAGCGGCCTTTTATGCGCTTATCCGATTCCCAAGTCTCCCAGAACTCTGACAATCTGCTCAATCTGATAGAAGTACTCCGGGCTGACCTTGGAGGCGTTCTCGATGATCTCCTTGATCCTGGAAACGGCGGCACAGCACTTCAGCTCCACGAGCTCATCAGCGGTGATTTTCACATCGCGGTAGGAAATATCGAGTTTGTCGTTTTCGACAGCCCTTCCTAAAATCGTACTGAATAAGTCCATAGATAATTTTACCTCCTGTTCACATATATGTATTGTATTTTACAACAGATGATATACTAATGTCAAGTAAAATACGTGACATAGGAGTATTTAACGTGAAAAATATGGGATACCGCGGAAAGAAGAATTTGATCTACATGCAGCTTAGAGTTATGCGTGTCAAAAGGGACGTGTCTCAGAAGGAGCTCTCCGCCCGAATGCAGGTGATGGGATTCAGCATGGATCAACAGACGATCAGCAATATCGAAAACAACAAGCGCATCGTCACCGACTACGAATTGGCAGGCTTCTGCCGCGCTCTGCACTGTACGGAACGGGAGCTGCTGGCGGATTATTACGAGAAATATAAGGAGGAGTAGGCAGGCGCCGCAGGGCGCGGCGGCCTCTTAATATAGCGATGTACGGGAAACAACTCCGCAAATTCGGCGAAAACCTGCGTCAAGCGTCTATCAAACGGATAGGCGCTTTTCTTTTCCCTGTTTTTACAGCGGCCCATGGTGATTTTACCCTGGCGCCTCATAACTTATACCTGAATCCGTGAACTTGACCTCAAATTAAAACCGGATGGAATTATCCGG
>CAJUOA010000066.1 GCA_910587785.1 uncultured Oscillospiraceae bacterium
GGAGCGGGCTTCGGGACATCTCTGCTGGTCTTCTCCTCCGCCTGCGCCTGGTTTGAGTGGCGGGAGCTCCGGGGGAGCCGCCCATGATCAAGAACCGGATGAAGGAGCTCCGCGCCAAGCACGGTCTGAAGCAGGAGGACCTTGCGGCCCGGGTGGGTGTGCGCCGGGAGACCATCGGGAACCTGGAAACCGGGAGATATAACCCCTCCCTGGTCCTGGCCTGGCATATCGCGGAGGTCTTCGGGGTCCCCATTGAAGAGGTGTTCACGGTGGAGGACTGACCGGACCTCCGGAAAAATTTGGAAAAAATCAGAAAACATTTTACATCTTCCACAAGTTTTCCCGCTATGGTATCTCTCGATGGGAGGAGCTTCCACAAATCCCCCCGAACTTAGAAAGAGAGGTCTTCCATATGTCCCGGAAAAGCATCATGCCCAACATCGCCTATGACACTCTGCGCCGCAGTTTCTACGTCACCATGCGCGCCCGCTCCCCCCAGGACGGTGCCATCCGCCGCGTCACCCGCTGTTACCCCACCCTGGAGCGGGCCGTGGCGGCCCTGGACAGCTTCAACGCCGGGAAACTCCTCTCCCGGAGCGGCAGCGGGGACAAGCTCACCGTAGGGCAGTGGCTGAGCTACTGGCTGGAGCAGGTCGTGACCCCCAGCCGCACCGCAAGCACCACCCACGGCTACACCATGATCGTGCGAAACCACCTCTCCCCGGCCCTGGGCCGGGTGAAGCTCCGGGAGCTCACCGCCCCCCAGATCCAGCTCTACCTTCGCCGCAAGCAGGCCGAGGGGCTCTCCAGCAACACCGTGCGCAAGCACCTGGGGGTCCTCCACAACGCCCTGGAGCAGGCCCGGCGGCAGGACCTCATCTCCCGCAACGAGGCCGGGCAGGTCACGCCCCCCGCCTCCACCCGCCCGGACCACCACTTCTACGACTCCCACACCATGGGCCTCCTCTTCGAAGCCCTCTCCGGCACCTCCCTGGAGCCGGTGGTGAAGCTGGCGGGGTACCTGGGCCTGCGGCGCAGTGAGATCTGCGGCCTCAAGTGGGACAACGTGGACCGGGAGCGCAAGATCATCACCATCATCGAGACCCGCACCGCCGTCAACGGCCGGGCGGTGGACAAGGGCACCAAGAACCGCTCCTCCACCCGCCGCCTGGGCTACCGGGGGCTGGAGGATCTGGACCAGACGCTGGAGCGCCTCTGGCGGCAGCGGCAGGCGGACATGGCCCGCCTGGGGGACGCCTACGGGGACGGCGGCTTCGTCATCTGCCACGACGGCGGGCAGCCCTACCAGCCCGACTATCTGAGCAACCGCCTCCAGCGGGTCCTCAAGCGCACGGGACTGCCCTATGTGACCCTCCACGGCCTGCGCCACAGCTTCGCCAGTATCGCGAACAGCCGCAACGTGCCCCTCTTCGGCATCAGCAAAGCCCTGGGCCACAGCAACACCAACACCACCACCCAGGTCTATATGCACCTCTTCGACGAGACCCACCTGGCCGTCGTCCAGGAGGTGGGCCGGGCCATCGGCGGCGGGACGGTATGAGGGCGGTCTTTCCGAAAAAGAGTTGAAAGCCGTTTCCGCTGGTGGTATACTTGCTCATGGCGGACCGGTCAGTCTATATGGAAGGTGAGTCTGGGCAATGAAGAACAAGAAAGAAAAGACCAACGCGATCCGGATTCTGGAACAAAATAAGATCGAATATCTGACCCATTCCTACAGCGCGGCGGATGCCCTCAGCGGCATGGAGGTTGCCGCTGTATTGGAACGGGACCCCGGGCAGGTCTTTAAGACCTTGGTCACAGCGGGGGGCAGTAAGGAGCACTATGTGTTTATGATCCCTGTCAACAGGAGCCTGAACCTGAAAAGAGCGGCAAAGGAAGTCCAAGAAAAGAGCATCGAGATGATCCGATCAAAGGACCTGCTGCCGCTGACGGGCTACGTCCACGGCGGGTGCTCACCGATTGGAATGAAGAAGCAGTTCAAAACGGTGCTCGACAGCTCCGCGCAGCATTACGAGACCATCCTTTTCAGCGGCGGCAGGATCGGCTGTCAGGTGGAGGTCACAGTGGATGGTCTGAAAAAGATCGTCCCCCTCGAACTCTGCGATATCAGCGATCCCTCCGATGATCTGCAGTAGAACGGACGAGAGGCGCACGGCTGAAAAAGCCGTGCGCCTCTCGCGCTTTCTGCTTACTGGGCGGAGAACTGGTCCTTGCCCACGCCGCACAGGGGGCACTCGAAGTCCTCGGGGAGGTCCTCCCACTTGGTGCCGGGGGCGATGCCGTGGTCGGGATCGCCCAGGGCCTCGTCGTACTCGTAGCCGCAGACGTCGCAAATGTATTTCATCTTGAAAACTCCTTTCTTTTTTCAAACCCGGGAGAGGCCTCCCGCAGTATGATACAGTATGCCCGATTTTGGAAAAAATAGCTGTTGCCGATACGACAGTTGGGGATTTTTCTTTCCCCGCCGTCACTCGATGGATTTCAGGGACTCCGCCATGTCGACCCGCCGCAGTCTGGGCCGCATTCCCGTGGAGATGGCAACGGTGAAGAGCATGGTCATGGCGAAGGCGATGGCGTAGCTGAGGGGCGCGATGCGGCAGGCGAAGAACATGGAGTCGATCTGCACCTGCTCCATGACGTAGGCGTGGAGGGCCTTGCCCATGCCCAGCCCCACCAGGCTCCCCAGGAGGGAGAGCATGTTGATCTCCCGGAACACATAGGAGGCCACCTCGTTTTGATAGAACCCCAGGACCTTGATGGTGGCGATCTCCCGGATGCGCTCGGTGATGTTGATGTTGGTGAGGTTGTAGAGCACGATAAAGGCCAAAGCCCCGGCGCAGATGACCACCACCACTACCACGTAGTCCAGCCGGGAGAGCATGTTCTCCACCTGGTCCCGGGTGGCCTGGTTGATGGTCACGTTGCTCACGCCCTCCTGGTCCAGGAGCACCGCACCCTCCTCGTAGGGGTCCGCGTCCTCCCGGCCCAGGACGTAGAGGGTGTTATACTCCGGGAGCTCTCCCAGCTGCTGGGCGTAGGTCTCCGGAGAGAGGTAGACATAGTTATAGACGTAGTTGTCCGCGACGGCGGAGATGGTGGCCTCCATGGTCCCCAGCGCGCTGTCCCGGAGCTCCAGGGTGTCCCCCACATGGAGGCCCAGGTTCTCCGCCAGACCGATGTTCACCACCACCTCTCCGGCACCGGGGTAGTCGATGGGCGTCTCCCCGCTGTGGAGGGAGAGGAAGCCCTCCACGCTGCCCTCCGCGGGCACCACCAGGTACACGGACTTGCTCCCCGCCTCCGCGGCCACGTCCACGCTGCCGCTGTGGACCAGGAGGCCGTCGGACGCGCTCCAGCCCGCCTCCTCCAGGAAGGCCGCCGCCGACTCCGCCGTCTGCTCCTTCTGGAAGGCCACCGCGTAGTCGTAGAGGGTGATCTCGCCGAACTGGTCGCCCGCCACGTTCTTGATGGAGTCCCGGATGCCGAAGCCGGTACACAGCAGGGCCGTACACCCGCCGATGCCCAGGATCATCATCACCAGGCGGCTCCGGTAGCGCAGGACGTTGCGCAGGGAGACCTTGTGCAGGAAGCTCAGATGCTTCCACAGGGGGCCCAGGTACTCCAGGAAGATGCGCCTGCCCGCCTTGGGGGCCTTGGGCCGCAGGAGGTCCGACGCCTGCCGGGACAGCTCCACCCGGCACGAGAGGTATGTGGCCCCCATGGAGCACAGCAGTGCCGCCGCGAAGGATACCGCCAGCATTCCCGGCAGGAACACCAGCTTCAGCGGCGCGAAGCCGTAGATGATGGCGAAGATCTCCCAGAAGATCCAGGGCAGGCCGTTGGCCCCCAGGAGGTACCCCAGGGCACTGCCCGCGAGGGCGGCGCTGCCGGAGTAGAAGAGGTACTTGCCCATGATCTGCCCGTTGTCGTAGCCCAGGGCCTTGAGGATGCCGATCTGGGTGCGCTGCTCGTCCACCATGCGCTTCATGGTGGTCATGCACACCAGGGCCGCCACCAGGAAGAAGAACACCGGGAAGACCACCGAGATGGCCTCGATGATGGAGGTGTCGTTCCGGAAGCAGGCGTAGCCCACATTCTCCTCCCGGGTGAGGGTGAAGGTGGAGGGCTCCTCCAGGTCCTCCAGCTGCTGTTTGGCGTCGGCCAGCTTCTCCTCCGCGTCTTTCAGGTCCGTCTCCGCGTTGACAAACTCCGTGTCCGCGTCGGACCGGCCGCCGTTGTACTCCGCCCAGCCGTCGTCCAGCTCCTTGCGGGCGTCGGCCAGCTCCTGGGGGGCGCTGTCCAGCTGCTCTTTGGCCTCGGCCAGCTCCTGCTGGGCGCTGTCCAGCTCCCGCTGGGCCCGCTCCAGCTCCCTTCGGCCGGCGGCAAGCTCCCGCTGGGCGCTGTCCAGCTGGGCCGAGCCGCTGTCGTACTCCGTACGGCCCTCCTCAAACTCCTTCAGGCCCTCCTCGTACTCGCTCTCACCCTTGGTCAGCTCCCGGTAGGCCTTGTCCAGCTCGGCCTCCGCCTCCGCCTTTCCGGTCTCATAGTCCTTTTTGCCCTGATCCAGCTCCGCCCGGGACTGATCCAGCTTCTGCCGGGACTGGGAGAGCTCCTGCCGGCCCGCGTTCAGCTCATTCCGGCTCTGGTCCAGCCTGCTCCGCAGGCCCGCCAGGGCGGAGGAGTTCAGAGACGTGCCCAGCTGGGACTCTGCGGCGCTCCAGCCGGAGACCAGCTGGTTGGCCGTATCCTGCCCCACGGCGGCGATGAGCGCCTGGTCGCCCCCCGCCAGGCGGCTGACCAGGGTGGCCGCGTCCAGGCTGACCCCCATGGCCGCGGAGACGCTCCCCGCAGCCTGGCTTGCGGAGTCGTAGAGCTGCTTGAGCTGGGTATAGGACGCCTCGCCGCTGTCCAGCTCGGCCTCGCCATCGCGGAGCTCCCGCTCCGCCGCCTGGAGCTTTGTAAGGCCCTCATTGTACTCCCGCTCCCCGTCCTCCAGCTTCTTCTTGGCGGCGTCCAGCTCCTTCTGGGACTCCGCCTTGGCCTTCTCGTACTCTGCCCAGCCGTCGTTGAGCTCCTTGCGGGCATCGGCCAGGTCCTGTTCGGCCTTGTCCAGTTCGGTCTGGCCGATACCGGCCTCCTCCCGGGCGTCGGCCACCTTCTTCTCCGCGGCGGCCAGCTCCCGCTGGGCCTTCTCCAGCTCCCGCTGGCCGTCGGCCACCTTCTGCTCGCCGTCGGCGTAGTCCAGCTTGCCCTGCTCGTAGTCCTCCAGGGCCTGCTTGTACTCCGCCTCGCCGTCCATGAGCTTCTGGTAAGCCTCCTTGAGCTCCTCGTCCGCGTCGTCCCGCTCGCTGTGGTAGGTGTCCCAGCCGTCGGAGACCTCGGCCTCCGCGCCGGCAATCTCCTCCAGGGCGTCGCTGCGGATCTCCTCATAGCGGGCGCCCGCCCGCTCCTCCACCAGGTCCTCCAGGCCGGGCCTGAGGGCGTCCACCTGCTCGTCATAGGCGTCGGAGTAGGCGGGGGCGGGATCGGTCATGGTGAGATAAATTTCGTGGAAAGCCTCGAAGTCGAAGCCCTCCAGAGGGATATACACGAACCCGGCGATGGTGCCGCCGCCCAGAGAGCTTGTCCCCCGCTCGTAGTTGAGGTAGCTGGGGGAGTTGACCAGCCCCACGACGGTATAGCTGTCATAGCGCAGGAGCTCCCGGGTGTCCTCGTCGTTGCTCCCGGAGACGGTGAGCGCCTGGTCCAGCCGGTCCGGGGAGAAGTACCGGGCGTCGATGACGCACTCGTCCGGCGCTTCCGGCATCCGTCCGGCGGTGAGGCTGAGGAGGTTTACGTCCTCCGTGATGGAGTGGGCCCGGACCACCCGCTCCGCGCCCTCGTCCAGAACGGTGAGGAAGTCGGTGAACACCGCCCCCCGGGCGGCCTCCACCCCCGCCTCCCCGGCGAAGCGCTCCACGTCCTCCTCCGTGAACCCCAGGGTGGAGAGGAGGCGGAAGTCGTAGAGCCTCTGCTCCTCCAGATAATCGATGCCCGTGGCCATCATAGCCGGCTGGCTGGTGCGGAGCCCTGAGAAGAACCCTACCCCCAGCCCCACAATGGCCAATATCGCCAGGTACCGCCCCAGGCTCTGGCGGATCTCCCGCAGGGCGGATTTCAGCATAGTCCCTACCATTCGATCTCCTCCACCGGAGCCGGGAAGTCATTGGTGCGCACGGAGATCACGGACCCGTTCTTCACCTGGATGACCCGGTCCGCCATCGCGGTCAGGGCGCTGTTGTGGGTGATGATGATGATGGTCATGCCCTGACGGCGGCTCATGATCTGCAGCAGCTTGAGGATGGCCTTGCCGGTGGTGTAGTCCAGGGCCCCCGTGGGCTCGTCGCAGAGGAGGAGCTTCGGGTTTTTCGCCAGGGCCCGGGCGATGGCCACCCGCTGCTGCTCCCCGCCGGAGAGCTGGGCGGGGAAGTTGGCCAGGCGGTCCCCCAGGCCCACGGAGCGCAGCACCTCGGCGGCGTCCATGGGGTTCTTGCAGATCTGGGAGGCCAGCTCCACGTTCTCCAGGGCCGTGAGGTTGGGCACCAGGTTGTAGAACTGGAAGACAAAGCCGATGTCGTGGCGGCGGTAGGCGGTCAGCTGCTTGGAGGAGTAGGCGGAGATCTCCTCGTTCTCCAGGAAGATGCGCCCCTGGGTCAGGGTGTCCATGCCGCCCAGGATGTTGAGCAGGGTGGTCTTCCCCGCGCCGCTGGGGCCCACGATCACGCACAGCTCCCCCTTGCCCACGGTGAAGGTGGCGTCCCGCAGGGCCTCAATCTGGACCTCCCCCATCTGGTAGACCTTTTTGACATGCTCGAAGCGGACAAATACGCTCATATGTTCTCCCCCCGTCGAATTGGGTATCCTGCGGGCCCTGTCGGGGCCCAGATCCGGTTTCATGATGATAAACAGTACTATTATAGCAGACGAAACGTGCAATTGGTGAAGTTTTCGTGAATAGTGGAGGAAAGGGCCCTCCGCTCCTCACGAAAACCGAGGGCCGGAGGCACTGGTTCGCAATGCTCCGGCCCTCGCAGGCGGGTCTGTGGTGAAATCAGTCGGCCAGGCTGCCGATGGGGTCCCAGGGATCGAGGACGATGGGGTCGGTATCCAGGATCGCGGCCTTGCCGCCCAGGTACTTCTTGTGGACCACGGCCTGGTAGACCAGCAGGTCGAACCAGCTGTCGGAGGCCATGTAGTAGCCCTCATTGAGGCCCTCGCTGCCCCAACTGTTCTCGATCTTCCAGCGGTTGGGCTTCCCGTCCTCGCCGATGTTCACGCCGGTAAAGCACATGGCGTGGTTCATGGCGCTGTCACAGCAGTCGAGCATCTCCTCCTTGGTCATGGCCACGTCCAGGCCGGTGGCGGGCAGGGAGTCGAAGGACTGGTCGTCCCAGAAGCGGCTGTCCCGGTCGCCGAACTTGCCGCAGTCGCTGCCGAACCAGACCACCTCGCCGTCCTGGAGCTGGCGGAGCACCGCCGCCTTCAGCTCCTCCATGGTGAGGTTGACGTGGCGGATGCCCTTGTCCTCAGCCACATTGCCCAGGTACTTGATAGTGTAGAGCCGGTCGAAGGGCTTGTCGGCGGTGGGGGCGTGGATGAGGCTGACATAGTCGTCCCACACGCCGTCCAGGTACTTGTCCCGGAAGGAGAGGGGGGTCATGCCGCTTTCACGGTGGAAGTTCTTGTCCTTGTCCACGTACTCGAAATCGAAGGTCTCCGGGGGCTCGCCGTAGCAGCTGGAGAGGAAGGAGAAGCACTTGGCCAAAAGGGCCTTCTTCTCCGCCTCCAGGGCCTCCCTGGACGCGCCGCCGGCGGCCATCTTCCGCAGGGAGAGGGCGTTCTTGCGCATGAACTTGCTGATGTACTGGTTGCTCCCCCGGGTGTTGCTGGTCTGGAAGGTCTCGGGCATGGCGTCCTTGGGCACCACGCCGTACTTGCGCACCAGGCTGGTGAACATATCCCACTGTCCGCCGTCGGAGAGGCCGCCCTGGAGGAGGAAATTGACCGTGCGGTCGTTGAGGGGCAGGCCTGCGGTCTCCAGGATGGCCTCAAAGAAGTAGTTGCAGCGCTCGAACTTGTCCCAGAAGGCCATGTAGCTCTGGGACAGCTCGAAGTCCTCCAGGTTCAGCTCCTTGGCGATGTGCTCCCGCAGGACATTGGTGGCGGCAAAGAGCCAGCAGCGTCCGGAGGACTTCTGGTTGGTGGACTTCATGGTCTTGATGTCCGTGGAGAACTTGAAGACCATCTTCCGCGCGTCGTCGGGACGGCAGATGACCTTGCTGATGTCGGTTGTGTACAGGACGCGGGTCATGGCCTGACGCATCGGGTCGGCGCGGTAGCCCTCCCGGAAGCCGGCCAGGTCGGCAGGTGTGATGTTGCTGCTCATTTTTTGGTGCCTCCTAATATGTAAAGATTTTGGGAACGAGAGGATGTTGGGCTTCGCCCAAGCCCACCAGGGGCTTTGCCCCTGGACCCCACCACCTTTGAAAAGGTGGACGAAACTTTTATTTTCGCTTCGCGTACATATTACGAGGGAGGCAGCGGCTTTGGGGCGCTGCCTCCCTGGATATGGCGGTTACTCAGCCTCCGACAGGGCCTTGGCCTCGGCGATGGCCTTCTCCTGGGCCGCGGCCGGGCAGTCCTCATAGCGGACAAAGTGGAAGGTGAAGGAGCCGCGGGACTGGGTCATGGAGCGCAGGTCGATGGCGTAGGTCATCATCTCCGCCTCGGGGACCTCGGCCTCCACGATCTGGTCGCCGTCGCCGGTGGGGTTCATGCCCATGACGCGGCCCCGGCGCTTGTTGAGGTCGCCCAGGATATCGCCCATGTAGCTGTCGGGGATCTTGACCTTCAGCTCGCCCACGGGCTCCAGGAGCACGGGGGACGCCTCGGGCAGAGCGGCCTTGTAGGCCAGCTGGGCGGCGGTCTTGAAGGCGATTTCGGAGGAGTCCACCGGGTGGTAGGAGCCGTCCACCAGGGTGGCCTTCAGGAACACCACCGGGTAGCCGGCCAGCACGCCGTGGACGCAGGCCTCCCGCAGGCCCTTCTCAACGGCGGGGAAGAAGTTCTTGGGCACGCTGCCGCCGAAGACCTCCTCGGCGAAGATCATGTCCTCCTGCTCATCCTGGGGCTCGAAGACGATATGGACGTCGCCGAACTGGCCGCTGCCGCCGGTCTGCTTCTTGTGACGGCCCTGCTTGCGCACCTGCTTGCGGATCTTCTCGCGGTAGGCCACACGGGGGGTGTCCAGCTCGGCTTCCACGCCGAAGCGGCTCTTGAGCTTGCTGACCAGCACATCGATCTGGATGTCGCCCGCGCCGGAGACCACCACCTGATGGGTCTCGGCGTTGTTGACCACGGAGAAGGTGGGGTCCTCCTCGTTGAGGCGGATGAGGCCGGTGCCCACCTTCTCGTCCTGGCCCCGGGTCTTGGGGGCGATGGCACGGGAGTAGCAGGGCTCGGCGAACTGCACAGGGGCGAGGCGCACCACGTTCTTCGGGTCGCAGAGGGTGTCGCCGGTCTTCAGGCGGTCCATCTTGGCGATGGCGCCGATGTCGCCGCAGGCGATCTCCTTGACCTCCTCGTTCTTCTTGCCCTTGATGGTGTAGAGCCGGCCCAGCTTCTCGGTCTTGCCGGTGGAGGGGTTGTAGAGGTTCATATCGCCGGTGATCTTACCGGAGACCACCTTGACCAGGGAGTACTTGCCGTACTGGTCGGAGATGGTCTTGAAGACGATGGCGGCGGTGGGACCGTTGGGATCCCGCTTGACCTCCACGCTGTTCTCGCCGGATTCGTCGGTGCCGGTCTCGGCGGGCATCTCCTGGGGGCCGGGGACCAGGTCCACGATGGTGGAGAGGAGCATCTCCGTGCCCAGGCCCGTCACGGCGGAGCCGCATACCACGGGGGCCAGGGTGCCCTCGTGCATACCGACCTTCAGGCCGGTCATGATCTCGTCCTTGGTGAAGGCCTCGCCGGCGAAGAACTTCTCCATGTTCTCCTCCGTGGTCTCGGCCACAGCCTCCATCAGCTGGTTGTAGAGCTCGTCGAGGACCTTCTGCTTGCTCTCGGGGATGGGGATCTCCACCCGCTTGCCCTTGCGGTCGGCGGGCATCTGGTAGGCCTTCCGGTTGAGCACGTCGATGATGCCGATGGTGCGCTTGTTATCGTCCCAGATGGGGGCCACAACAGGGGCGATGGAGTTGCCCAGCTTCTCCCGCAGGGCGGCCAGGGTCTCGGAGAAATTGGCGTTCTCCTCGTCCTCCTTGGAGACATAGACGATGCAGGGCTTCTTCTGCTCCTTGAGGTACTTCCAGCCGCGCTCCGCGCCCACGCTCAGGCCGTCCTTGGAGGCGCACACCAGCACGCCCACCTCCGCGGCCCGGACGCCGGACTGCATCTCACCGGCGAAGTCGAAGTTGCCGGGGGCGTCCAGGACGTTGATCTTCACCCCGTTGTACATCACCGGGGTCATGGCCAGGGAGATGGAGATCTGGCGCTTGATCTCCTCGGGGTCGTAGTCGCAAACGGTATTGCCGTCCGCCGGCTTGCCCAGGCGGTCGGTGGCACCGGTAATATACAGCATACTCTCCACCAGAGAGGTCTTTCCACTGCCGCCGTGCCCCAGCAGGCAGATGTTGCGAATGTCCATAATGAGTTTGTCTCCTTCCGTTAATCGTGTTCCTGGAACTGTGAATTTGCTTAACGAACCAATTATAGTACTTTTTTCAGTTTGGCACAACTGGAATTTTCTCTTGAAAAAGATTTTGGACAGATTAGACAAAAACACCCCTCTTTTTTTGACTGATCCACCAGCCCTCCGGCCCTACAGCTTATCCACCGTCCACACCAGGGGCAGTACCGGGACCACCCAAAGCAGGAGGTAGGTGAGGATGAGCAGCGGCGTGAGCACGCCCCAGCTTCCGGTGAAGGTGAGGTAGAACCCCAGCAGGACCCCGGAGACGCTGCTGAGGATGGCCAGCAGGTCCCCCACCGCCGCCGTCTGACACAGGCGGCGGCTCCCGGTGACCAGGGACGCGTAGGGCAGCAGGCCCTCCCGGTAGAGGAGGCCGCTGGGGCCGTCCGACTCCCGGGCCGGGTCGGAGAGGGCCAGAAGCTCGTCCAGCTCCAGGGTATTGGCCCCGCCGTCGGTGTGGAAGCGGCTCCTGAGGAGTTTTGAGGTGATGTTCCCGTCCCGGGTGCCCAGGGTGAGCTGGACGCCGCTTCGCCCCAGGCCCCGCAGGGCGGTGGAGACGGTCTCGGCGGCGCTGTAGCGGAGGATGAAGACAGCCGTCAGCGTCCCGTCCACCGCCAGGCACATGCAGGGCTTCGCCGGCATGGACCCGGGCAGGCGCACTGCCATATGCCGCATGAACACCGGCGGTCCCGCCAGGACCGTCTCCCCGTGGATCATGCCGCTGAGGCCACCGTGCTCGTGGATGTGGAAGTGCTCCAGGTTCTCCCGCCGGATGCGGGCACTGCGGCAGACGCCCTCGAAGAGCCTGCCCATGGCCCCCCCGGCGGGGATGGCCAGGGCGGCGGCATAGGCGAGGGCGTGGTCCTGCTCCTCGCCGTAGAGCTTGATGTCGTTGATGCCCACGCTCCCCAGGGGGAAGAGGTCCCCGTCGGTGACCACGATGCGCCGGGAGGAGGCCAGATCCGCCGCCCCGTACTGCCCGGCCACTGCCGCACCGCTCCGGGAGAGCTGGGCCGCCAGCCGCCCGAAGGGCACGCTGAAGGCCAGGGGGAACACCAGCGCCGAGGAGAAGCACAGCACCACGGAGCAGCACCACAGAAGGTCCTGCATCCTTCCCTGCCCCGCCGAGGAGAGGGCCCCGAAGACCAGGGACGCCGCCGCCAGCACCGGCAGGAGCAGTCTCTGCCACTGGGCGGAGACATCCTCCATGTTCAGCCGGGTGTAGAAGCCCCGGACGGACCCGGAGCCCTTGGCGATGCCCTGCTTGCAGCAGTCCACCAGGCAGGTGGGGGTGCCCATGGCGGCGGTGCGGAAGCTCTCGTAGGCCCCCCGTGCGTGGCTGGCGAGGCCCCAGAGGGCGAAGACGCACAGCGCCGCCGCCACGCCGCCCAGCGGCGCGGCCTCCGTCCGCAGGGGGAGCAGGAGCATGGTCATCTCGTCCAGCAGCGTCACCAGCGTGACCAGGGCGGCGGTGGCGGAGATGGTCCAGGCCCCCTCCCGCAGGCCCTCCAGGGCGGCGCGGTACACCGGCCAGCATAAGACGCTGATGAGCGCCTGGGGCACCAGGACGCAGAGAGCGGCGTTGTCGACGCTCTCGCTGAAGAACGGCACCTCCACCCCCGCCTGGACCAGCACCCACGGGGTCCAGAGTAAAATCAGCACCGCCAAGGAGGAGCGCAGGCTCCCCCGGCACTCCTTCCAGCGGCGCTTGGCCCGGGCGGCGGCCTCCCCGGGGGAGGGCTCGCTCTCCGCCTCCGGCAGGGGGGGCTTGGGCGAGGGCTCCTTGCGCTTGACCCCGGCGCGCCGCTTCTGCCGCCGGAGCTTCTCGATGTACTTGCGGACCTTCTCCTGATGGATCTCCTGCTCCTCCCGCACCGCGTCCACGGTGCTGGCCACCACGTCCTCCATGGAGACGGCCTCCTCCTGGGGGGGAGGGGTCTCCTCCTGCGGGGGCGTCTCGGGGGGCGCTTCCTCCGGCGGCGGCTCGGGCGGACGCTCGGGTTCCGGCGGCGGGGCGGGCTCCTCCGGGGGCTCCTCCGGCGGGGCGGGCTCCTCCGGGACGATGGCCCGGATCTCCTCCGGCCTCAGCAGGTCCGCCCAGAAGGCCAGGTCCGCCAGTTCCTCCGCCCCAGGCTCCTCCGGGGCCGGGGGTTCCGGCTCAGGGGGAGGGGGCACCTTGGGGGCCGGTTTCCCGGCGGGGTCCGGCTCCTCCGCAGGAGGCGGCTCGGGCTGGAGGGGCTCCTCCTTCCGGCGAAAGAGCTTCCCCTTCCGCTTTTGGGGGGGCTTCGGAGGCTCCCCGGGTACGGTCTCCGGCTCCTCCACCGGCGGCGGCTGGACGGCCTCCGCCCGCTCCTCCGGCACCGGAGGCGGCTGGACGCCCTCGAACTCCTCCAGGATGTCCTCCAAAGCGAAGTTCCCCTCCGCCGCCGGCTCCCCCAGGAGCAGGCGCTGCGTGTCCATCAGATTGCCTTCCGGCTGGGAGGTATTCTGTTTGTTCGATCCCTGTTTCTCTTCCATATGCGTCTCTTTTCCTGTGTTTCGGTCGAAAGGGGGCCTCAGCGCCGCTGCCGCACCGCCTCATAGAGCAATACCGCGGCGGCGGCCGAGGCGTTGAGGGAGGAGATGCGCCCTCTCATGGGGATGCTCACCAGCACGTCGCAGCTCTCCCGGACCAGACGGCCCATGCCGTCCCCCTCGTTTCCGATGACGATGGCGGCGGGGCCCTTGAGGTCCGCCTCGTAGAGGGGCACGCTCCCCTCCGCCGCCGCGCCGAAGACCCAGACCCCCCGCTCCTTGAGCTCCTTGAGGAGGGCGGGGATGTTGGCCACCCGGGCCACGGGCAGATAGCTGACGGCCCCGGCGCTGGTCTTGGCCACCACGGCGGTGAGTCCGGCGCTGCGGCGCTTGGGGATGATGACCCCGTGGGCCCCGGCGCACTCCGCCGTGCGGATGACGGCCCCCAGGTTGTGGGGGTCGCTGAGCTCGTCGCAGACCACCACCAGGGGCGTCTCCCCCCGCTCTCCGGCGGCGCGGAAAATGTCCTCCACCGATGCGTAGGCCCGCACGGCGGCGGAGGCGATGACCCCCTGGTGGCTCCCGGTGGCGCTCATGGCGTCCAGCTTCCTCCGGTCCGCCTCCACCACCACCACGCCCGCCTTCTTTGCCTGGGCGGCGATGCGGGCGAGGGTGCGGTCCGTCTCCCCCCGGGCGATGTAGAGCTTGTCGATGGGCGTACCGGAGCGGAGGGCCTCGGCGACGGCGTTGCGCCCCTCGATGATCCCGTCGGCCCCGGCGTCCGGGGGCTGCGTGTAGTCCTTCATAAAACACACCTCTTTCAAAGGGGCCAAAAGGGCCCTTTTCCAACAAACGCTTTCAAGATGCCCTAAGTATATCACAGATGACGGGGCAGAATAAAGGGGATTCACAGAAATTTCACAGAAAATATGAAGTCTGTTCTTGTGGCGGGGGCGGTTTTGTGGTACCATGCTCCCTGGAGCTTTATAAGGACCCGCGCTTTTTGCGCGGAATCAATAAGGAGAACGTTCATGGACGACAATCAGAAAAGGGATCAAAACAACAATAACAAGAACAAAAAGAACTTTAACGGCCTGCTCATCCTCCTGGCGTGGGCCACGGTGCTGACCATCGCTTTCAACTACCTCTCCGCCTACAGCAGTGAGGCCGCCGCCGTGGCCACCACCCACGAGATCAAGTACAGCGAGTTCCTGGAGCTGGTGGAGGACGATAAGGTCGCGGAGGTGGTCTTCACCGAGGGACGCCTGGAGATCACCCCCGTGGAGGGCTGGGCCTACACCGACGAGGAGGGCAATACCTACGACAAGGACTTCACCCTCTTCACCATGCAGCTGGGCATCTACGGCGCGGGGCTCACCGACAAGCTGGACGAGCACGGGGTGAATTACACCTCCCCCTATGTGCCCCAGCGCTCGGCCCTGCTGGAGTTCATGCTGACATACGTCCTGCCCCTGGTGCTGATGGTGGGCCTCTTCATGCTCTTTATGAACATGCTCACCAAGCGGGGCGGGGGCCTCGGCGGCATCGGCAGCGTGGGCAAGAGCAACGCCAAGGTCTACATGGAGAAGTCTACCGGCGTGTCCTTCGCCGACGTGGCCGGGCAGGACGAGGCCAAGGAGTCCCTGGTGGAGATCATCGACTTCCTCCACAACCCCGGCAAGTACACCGCCATCGGCGCGAAGCTCCCCCGGGGCGCATTGCTGGTGGGCTCCCCGGGCACCGGCAAGACCCTCCTCGCCAAGGCCGTGGCCGGGGAGGCGGGGGTGCCCTTCTTCTCCATCTCCGGCTCCGGGTTCGTGGAGATGTTCGTGGGCGTGGGCGCAAGCCGGGTCCGGGACCTCTTCCAGGAGGCGGCCAAGGTGGCCCCCTGCATCATCTTCATCGACGAGATCGACGCCATCGGCAAGACCCGGGACTCCCGCTTCGGCGGCGGCAACGACGAGCGGGAGCAGACCCTCAACCAGCTCCTGGCGGAGATGGACGGCTTCGACCCCACCAAGGGCATCATCGTCCTTGCCGCCACCAACCGGCCGGAGGTGCTGGACAAGGCCCTGCTCCGCCCCGGCCGCTTCGACCGGCGCATCACCGTGGACCGGCCCAACCTGGCCGGACGTCTGGCCACGCTCCAGGTCCACACCAAAAAGATCCGCATGGCCGAGGACGTGGACCTCAACAAGATTGCCCAGGCTACCGCCGGGTGCGTGGGCGCGGATCTGGCCAACACCGTCAACGAGGCGGCCCTCCGGGCGGTCCGCCACGGCCGTCAGGCCGTCAACCAGGAGGACCTGCTGGCCTCCTTCGAGGTGGTCATCGCCGGCGCGGAGAAAAAGGGCACCGTCATCACCGAGCAGGAGAAGAAGATCATCGCCTACCACGAGGTGGGCCACGCCCTCACCGCCGCCAAGCAGAAGAGCGCCCAGCCCGTCAGCAAGATCACCATCGTCCCCCACACCCAGGGGGCCCTGGGCTACACCCTCCACCTGCCGGAGGAGGAGAAGTTCCTCATGAGCAAGGAGGATATCCTCACGGAAATCCGCACCCTGGTGGCTGGCCGGTGCGCCGAGGAGCTGGTGTTCGACACCCAGACCTCCGGCGCGGCCAACGACATCGAGCGGGCCACTGAGCTGGCCCGGAACCTGGTGGCCCGCTTCGGCATGAGCGAGAAGTTCGGCATGATGGCCCTGGGCGCCGTCCAGAGCCAGTACCTGGAGGGCGGCTACAGCATGAACTGCGCCCAGGAGACCTTCGCCGCCGCGGACCGGGAGGTGGTCTCCATCCTCCAGCGCTGCCACGGCGAGGCCATGGAGCTCCTGCGGGAGAACCGGGAGATGCTCGACAAGATCGCAGCCTTCCTCTTCGAGAAGGAGACCATCACCGGGGCCCAGATGATGGCCATCCTGGAGGGCCGGGACCCGGAGCGGGAGGAGTACTACGGCGTGCCCGCCCCCCGGGACGGCGGCGTGGAGCCCCCCGCGAAGCACATCAGCATCAGCAGCGAGCCCATCCCCCTGCCGGAGAGCCCCTCCGATGCGGAGGGAGAGGCCCAGGAGTAAGGAGGACTCGGTCATATGGTTTGGAGCATCCAGGAGTGCGCGGCCCAGGACTGCCGTGCCATAGGCGAGGGCCTGGTGGCATATAACCTCCGCCAGGTCCCCATGACCCAGAGGGAGCCCTTTATCAGCGTCAACAGGAAGGCCGTGGACGAGAGCGGGACCCTCCTGGCGGGCTGCATCGCGGAGATTTACTGCTGGAATGTGGCCTATGTTGAACTGTTGTGGGTGGATGAGCGGTACCGGGGGATGGGCCTGGGCTCAGAGCTTCTGGCGGAGGTGGAGCGTGTCGCGGCGGAGGCACACTGCACACTCATCCACCTGGACACCTTCGACTTCCAGGCCAAGGACTTCTACCTCCGCCACGGCTATGAGATCTTCGGCGTGCTGGAGGACTGTCCGGAAGGGCATTGCAGGTACTACCTGAAAAAGAAGCTGGCCCAGCGGCAGGAGGTCTGAGGGCCGGGAGCGGCGCAGCGGCTAAATACGGCGGGGTCTGGAAACGGGGGCTCCGCCGTTTTCTTTCCGTGCGCTCAAAAAATAATTGATAAGGGGGTTGCCTTGTGATATAATCAGCCTGACCAATAAGAGTTTGGAGGAATTAAGTATGGATAAGGACAAAAGAGAATTAACAGAAAAAGAATTGAAACGTAAAGATTGCTTTGAAAAATTCAATTCTGAAATGCAGCAAAAAGGATATAAAGCGAAGAATATAATTATCAATACACAACAAGCAAAGCCTTTATGCCCTTTAATTATGCTGCCATTTATGGCTTTAGCATTTTGGATATACTATCATGTGAATGGTTTTGATTTGGATCGTCTTTCGTTGGGATTTGTTGTGGCATTGATTGTGCTTATTGCATGTCTGACCATTCTGCATGAGCTAATACACGGATTTACTTGGGGGCTTTTTGCAAAAAACCATTCCCGTTCGATTGATTTTGGAATTATTTGGAGTAGTTTTTCTCCATACTGCACTTGTTCAGAACCGTTGAAAAAATGGCAGTATCTCTTGGGTGTTGCTATGCCTACATTAATTTTAGGAGGCGGAGTTGCAGTAGCTTCTGTAATAGCAAATCAATTGCTGCTGTTTTTTCTGGCAGAATATATGATTCTATCGGGTGGCGGAGATTTTCTGATTATACTGAAAAGCGTGTTATACCACGCTGATAAGAAAGAAAGTGTATATTGCGACCATCCGTATGAATGTGGTTTTGTAGTTTTTGAAAAATGAGAACAAATATTACAAATTTAGATTGAGGAGGCATCCCCGGTGGACAAGCACAGTGAAAATTTTGAAAAGATGAAGGCACAACTGCATGAAAAGGGTTACAGAGAAAAAGATGTTACGATCCCCTCTGGAAAAGCAATGTCTTTGGGCGTTCTTTATGGGCTTCCGTTTGTCATCGTTTTCGGTTTGTTATACCGCTTTTTTCTAGTGGACAGAGCGCATTTATTAGAGGTAAGCGGTCCTTCTTTTTACATTTTGTTTCTTGCCATCATTGCAGTCTCTGTTGTCATACATGAATTGTTACATGGTATCGGCTGGGCAGTTGCAAGCGGTAAAGGATGGAATGTAGTTCGTTTTAACATCAGTGCAATGATGCCGAGCTGCGCCTGCAAAGCGGCATTGGAAAAGAAACAGTATTTGATCGGCGTTTTATCACCGTTTGTATTGCTGGGTTTCGGCAGTGTGCTTTTTATTTTGATATATCCCGGTACCGTTTCTTTACTCACGATGATGGTCAATTTTGTTGCAGCCGGAGCTGATCTGATGATCGCAGTCAATGTACTAAAAGAAGGGGAGAGTTTGATCGTAGACCATCCAACAGAAGCAGGTTATATTGCATTCTATAAATAGATAAATGTACATTTACTGAAGCATCCATATTTCGTGAACTTTTAGAGGAGGAACAGAACATGCAATACGTTACACTTGGCAGGACCGGACTGAAGATCTCCCGCCTGGGATTTGGCGGCATCCCCATCCAGCGGGTCAGCGCCGCGGAGGCAGGGCCCCTGCTGGACGCGGTGCTCTCCGCCGGGATCAACTACATCGACACCGCCCGGGGCTACACGGTCAGTGAGGAGCTCATCGGGCAGGCCATCGAGGGCAGGCGGGACCAGTTCGTCCTGGCCACCAAGTCCATGGCCCGGGACCGGGAGGCCATGGAAGCGGACATCCAGACCAGCCTCGCCAACCTGCGAACAGACCATATCGACCTCTACCAGGTACATAACCCCACTGTGGCGCAGTTGGAGCAGGTCTGCGCCCCCGGCGGTGCACTGGAGGCCCTGCGGGAGGCTCAAAGTGCCGGGAAGATCGGCCATCTGGGCGTCACCGCCCACTCTCTGGAGGTATTCGAGCGGGCGCTTGAACTGGACTGGGTGGAGACCGTCATGTTCCCTTACAACATCGTGGAGACCCAGGGCGAGGCCCTCATCAAGAAAGCGCAGGCGAAGAATATCGGCTTTATCGCCATGAAGCCTCTGGCAGGCGGCGCGATCGAGGACGCCGCGCTGGCTTTGCGGTTCATTGCCGCCAATGACGCCGTGACCGTGCTGATCCCCGGCATGTATGACCCCAAGGAGGTCGCTCAGAACAAGGCCGCTGTGGAGGATGCCGCCCCCCTCTCCCGGGAGGAGCTCTCGCGGATGGAGCAGGTCCGGCAGGCGCTGGGGACCAACTTCTGCCGCCGCTGCAACTACTGCGCCCCCTGCACCGTGGGCATCGGCATCCCCAATGCGTTTCTCTTCCACGGCTACCTCAGCCGCTACGGTCTGGAGGACTGGGCCCGGGGCCGCTACGAGACCATGCCGGTCAAGGCTGGGGCCTGCGTGGATTGCGGCGCGTGCGAGGAGCGCTGTCCCTATCAGCTCCCCATTCGTGAGATGCTCAAGAAGGTCGCCGCAGATTTCGGCGCGTAAAAACTAGAATTTTTTTGCAGTTTGAAATCCGGGAGCCTCTGGTTGTAGGCTCCCGGATTTTGTGTTTTTTACTAGAGATTATGGTTATGGAAATGTTTGGACTCTGCTTTTATTTATTTGAACTTTTATATATGTATTTATTCGTTTTCTAAAAGGTTTATTGCATTTTGGGGTTGTATCCCTAAGCTTTTCTCGAGATACTACCAGTCTGCTACCAAAATATAAATTCTTGCAACTGCTAGAAACACCTGGTTCATAAGAAAAACAATAAACAATAATTATATTTCTGCTACCAACCCGCCAAAATCCGCTACCAGCATTCCGCGTCCAAGCCCGAACC